>NZ_LFZP01000041.1:0-457707 GCF_002925705.1 Burkholderia anthinoferrum | reverse complement strand
CGAAGGAGAAGTTCGTGCGCGACTTCGTCGCCGCCTGGAACAAGGTGATGAACCTCGACCGCTTCGATCTCGCGTGAACCCGGCCGCATCCTGATGCGGTGATGCAGTCACGCAGTAACGTGAAGCGGCCGGTCGAACGACCGGCCGTTTCTTCTCTGAACGATGTCTTGTCGAAGGAGTGACGACCATGACCCAGATGATGCTCAACGTGCGCGCCGCGGCGTCGCCCATTCTGCGATCGCCGGTCGAGCTGGCGCGTTACACCGTTGGCTTCGCGATCGTCGTCGGCGGGGCGGCGGAACTGGTCTCGCAGGCGCTGCACGCGCTCGGGCCGTTCATGTCGATCGCCGGCGGTTGAGTGCGGCGACGCCTTCGCGACGTTAAACTGGCGAGTCGCGAACGGATGCCGCGCGACGCGGCATGCGGCTTGCTCGACGCATTTTCGCCGGTTCAACATTTCGAATGAGGAGTCTCGAAGATGGCCAAGAAAGGCAACGCCACGCAAATCAACATCGGTATCAGCGACAAGGACCGCAAGAACATCGCGGACGGCCTGTCGCGCCTGCTTGCCGATACGTTTACGCTGTACCTGAAGACCCACAATTTCCACTGGAACGTGACCGGACCGATGTTCAACACGCTGCACCTGATGTTCGAGGAGCAGTACAACGAACTGTGGCTCGCGGTCGATTCCGTTGCCGAGCGCATTCGCACGCTGGGCGTCGTCGCGCCCGGCACGTTCGCCGATTTCGCGAAACTGTCGTCGGTGCCCGAAGCGAAGGGCGTGCCGGCCGCCGAGGACATGATCCGCCAGCTCGTCGAAGGGCACGAGGCGGTCGTGCGCACCGCGCGCGAGATCTTCCCGATCGCCGACGCGGCGAGCGACGAGCCGACCGCCGACCTGCTGACCCAGCGCCTGCAGACGCATGAAAAGACCGCATGGATGCTGCGGTCGCTGCTCGCGTAAGCTTCGCGCTGCCGCGGACTTCAGGCCGGCCCGATGCCGGCCGGTCTCGAATCTGTCCCCTGATCGATGCGTGCGACCGTGTGGCCACGCGCGGCGGGCCTCGGCGGCCAGCCGGCCCGCCTCGGCCGCTGGCCGCGGGTCGCGCCGACATGACGCGGAGCACCGCTCGGCTCTAAAATGCCGGGATTCCCTTCCCGGTGCTTCACCATGCTTGCCCGCTTCCCCCTGTATCTGCGGCTCGTCCGGATGGACAAGCCGATCGGCAGCCTGCTGCTGCTGTGGCCGACGCTCAACGCGCTGTGGATCGCATCGGACGGCCACCCGCGCTGGCCGCTGCTCGTAATCTTCGTGCTCGGCACGCTGCTGATGCGCTCGGCCGGCTGCGCGATGAACGACTACGCCGACCGCGATTTCGACCGCCACGTGAAGCGCACGGCCGACCGGCCGCTGACGTCGGGCAAGATCCGGGCGTGGGAAGCCGTCGCGATCGCGGTCGGGTTGTCGTTCATCGCGTTCCTGCTGATCCAGCCGCTCAATACGCTGACGAAGGAACTGTCGGTCGTCGCGCTGTTCGTCGCCGGTTCCTATCCGTTCATGAAACGCTTCTTCGCGATTCCGCAGGCGTATCTCGGCATCGCGTTCGGCTTCGGCATCCCGATGGCGTTCGCGGCCGTGCAGGACACGGTGCCGGTGCTGGCCTGGGTGATGCTGGTCGCGAACATCTTCTGGTCGGTCGCGTACGACACCGAATATGCGATGGTCGACCGCGACGACGACATCAAGATCGGCATCCGCACGTCGGCGCTGACGTTCGGCCGCTTCGACGTCGCGGCAGTCATGCTGTGTTACGCGGTGACGCTCGGCATCTACGTGTGGATCGGCGCGACGCTCGGCTTCGGCCTTGCGTACTGGGTGGGTTGGGCGGCGGCGGTCGGCTGCGCGCTGTATCACTACACGCTGATCAAGGATCGCGAACGGATGCCGTGCTTCGCGGCGTTCCGCCACAACAACTGGCTCGGCGGCGTGTTGTTCGCGGGCATTGCCGTGCAGTACCTGCTGGCCGGTCATTGAACGGCGCTGCGCGTGTCTTTGCACGCAACGCTGGACGTAAAAAAGCGACCGTCGGGCCGCTTTTTTTACGTCCAGCGCCGGCAAAACCGGCGCCGCCGTCGCGCTTACGCGCGGCCGAGCTCGTCGCCCATTTCCTTCGCGCGCGCTTCGGCCGCGAGCGCGCCGCGCACGATCGCTTCCTTCACGCCCTGCGCGTCGAACGCCGCGAGCGCGGCGGCCGTCGTGCCGCCTTTCGACGTCACGCGTTCGCGCAGCACGCTCGCCGGTTCGCCCGACTGCGCGGCGAGTTGCGCGGCGCCGGTGAACGTCGCGACCGCGAGCGCACGGCCCTGCTCGTCGTTCATGCCGAGGCGGCGCGCGGCTTCCTGCAGCGCTTCGATGAAATAGAACACGTACGCGGGGCCGCTGCCCGAAATCGCGGTGACCGCGTCGAGCTGCGATTCGTCGTCGAACCATACGATCTCGCCGACCGCGCCGAGCACGCTCGACGCGAGTTCGCGGCCCGCGGCGTCGACGCCCGGCAGCGCGGCCAGGCCCGTGACGCCCATGCCGACCAGCGCGGGCGTGTTCGGCATCGTGCGCACGACGCGCGCGTAGCCGCCGAGCCAGCGGGCGAGATCCGTGCCGCGGATGCCGGCCGCGATGCTGATCACGAGTTGCGATTTCAGGTGCGGCGCGAGCGCCTGTGCGACGTCGTGCAGCACCTGCGGCTTCACCGCGAGCACGATCGCGTCGTAATCGGCGAGCGCCGCGTCGATCGCCGCGCCGGTGCGCACGCCGAATTGCTGCGCCGCGCGTGCCCGGACTTCTTCGTTGACGTCGATGGCATACAGGCCGTCCGCGGCGACGCCGCGCTTGATCAGGCCGCCGATCAGGGCCGCGGCCATGTTGCCGCCGCCGATGAATGCGATTTTCATGATGTCGGGAATGAGCGAGTGAATGAACGGAAAGGCGGAAAAGGGCGCGGCGTTCAGTGCGCGTAATCGCGCGCGCCGAAGATCGCGGTGCCGACGCGCACGATCGTCGCGCCTTCGAGCACGGCCGCCTCGAGATCGGCGGACATGCCCATCGACAGCGTGTCGAGCGGCAGGCCGTCGGCGCGCAACGCGTCGAACAGCGCACGCAGCGCGCGATGCGGCGCGCGTTGCGCGTCGGTGTCGCCGGCCGGTTCGGGAATCGCCATCAGCCCGCGCAGCCGCAGCGACGGCAGCGCGGCGACCGCCCGCGCGACCTCCGCCACGTCGGCCGGCGCGACGCCGCTTTTCGACGCCTCGCCGCTGATGTTCACCTGCACGCACACGTTGAGCGGCGGCAGGTGGGCGGGGCGCTGTTCCGACAGGCGCTGGGCGATCTTCAGCCGGTCGACCGAATGGACCCAGTCGAAGCGCTCGGCGACGGGGCGCGTCTTGTTCGATTGCAGCGGCCCGATGAAATGCCATTCGAGGCTCGCGCGCAGGTCGGCGAGCGCGTCGATCTTGTCGATCGACTCCTGCACGTAGTTTTCGCCGAACGCGCGTTGCCCGGCCGCATGCGCGGCGCGCACGTCGTCGGCCGGAAACGTCTTCGACACGGCGAGCAGCGAGACGGTGGCGGGGTCGCGGCCGGCCGCGCGGGCGGCGTCGGCGATGCGGCGGTGAACGGAGTCGAGACGGGCGGCGAGATCGGACATGACGGGCACGAAAGCGGGCACGGAGGCAGCACGGAAGCGGGTATGAAGCCGATGCGCGGCGACGCGCCGCGCATCGATCCGCTCATTATACGGACGGCGCGCGCCGGCACGTCGCGCGCGTGAACAGGCCCTAACCGTACAGCAGATGCTCGACGAGCTGGACCCAGTGGGCGACCGGCACCTGCGTGCCGCTTTGCAGATGCGCGATGCAGCCGATGTTCCCGGACACGATCATCTGCGGCTCGAGCGCTTGCAGCTTCAGCAGCTTCTGCTTGCGCAACCGGTACGACAGCGTCGGCTGCGTCAGCGAGTAGGTGCCGGCCGAGCCGCAGCACAGGTAGCTGTCGGCCGGCAGCCGCACGTCGATGCCTAGCGTCTCCAGCAGGCGCTCGACCTTGCCGCGCGACTGCTGGCCGTGTTGCAGCGTGCACGGTGGGTGATAGGCGACCGTATGGATCGCGCGGCGCCGCGCGATCGTCGCGAGCTCGGCCTCGAACGCGAGCAGCACGTCGGAGATGTCGCGGGTCAGCGACACGATGCGCCGGGCCTTCTCCGCGTAGGCCGGATCGTCGCGCAGCAGGTGCGCGTATTCGAGCACCGTCGCGCCGCAGCCCGACGCGTTCATCACGATCGCCTCGACGCCCTGTTCGACGTGCGGCCACCACGCGTCGATGTTGCGGCGCGCATCGTCGAGCGCCTCGTCGTGATAGTTCAGGTGCAGGCGAATCGCGCCGCAGCAGCCCGCGTCGGGCGCGACGACCGTCTCGATGCCGAGCGCGTCGAGCACGCGTGCGGTCGCGATGTTGATGTTCGGCAGCATCGACGGCTGCACGCAGCCGCCGAGCATCAGCATCTTGCGCGTATGCGTGCGGTGCGGCCATTCGAGCAGCCGCGTGCGCGGCGGCACCTTGTCGCGCAGCCGCTTCGGCAGCAGCGGCCGCACGTGCTGGCCGAGCCGCATCACCGGCGAGAACAGCGCCGCGTTCGGCACGACGCTCGCGAGCACGCGGCGCATCAGTCGCTGCTGCGCGGGGCGCTGCACCTGCGCCTCGACGTGCTTGCGCCCGATCTCGACGAGCCGGCCGTACTGAACGCCGGACGGGCAGGTCGTCTCGCAACTGCGGCACGTGAGGCAGCGGTCGAGATGCTGTTGCGTGCTGCGCGTGACGGCCGCGCCCTCGACCATCTGCTTGATCAGGTAGATGCGGCCGCGCGGGCCGTCGAGTTCGTCACCGAGCAGTTGATAGGTCGGGCAGGTCGCGGTGCAGAACCCGCAGTGCACGCACTTGCGCAGGATCGCGTCGGCCTCGTCGCCGTCGGGCGTGTTGCGGATGAAATCGGCGAGGTTCGTTTGCATCCAGCCCTCAGAGTTCAGGGTAAAGCCGGCCGCGATTGAAGATGCGCGCGGGATCGAACGCGCTCTTCAGCCCGCGGTGGATCTTCATCATCGGCGCGGGCAGCGGCGTGAACACGCCCGCGCTGCGGTCGTAGGTGTCGCCCGCGCGGAACAGCGTCGCATGGCCGCCGGCCTGCTTCGCGCTCATGCGCACGGTTTGCGCGTCGGCGTCGGTGATCCACCAGCGCTGCGCGCCGCCCCATTCCATCAACTGGGTGCCGGGCAGGTGCATCGGTTCGGTGATCGACGGCAGCGACAGGCGCCACAGCGCATAGCCGGGCGGGATGCCGTTGAAGAACGGATCGGTGTGCTCACGCACGCCGGACCAGAAGCGCTCGGCCTCGACCGCGTCGACGACCTCGCCGCCGAGCAGCGTTTTCGCGGATTTCACCGCGGCTTCCGCGCCCGACAGGCGCAGCACGAGCGTGCCGTTGCGCCACGCGCTCGCGCTCACGGGCAGCGGATGGCCGCCCCATTCGTTGAGCTTGCGCACCGCGTCGGTCGCGGTCATCTCGAACTTCAGCGTGACTTCGGCGACGGGCATCGGCAGCACCTTGATCGACAGGTCGAGCATCAGCCCGAGCGTGCCGAGCGCGCCGGCCATCAGCCGCGACACGTCGTAGCCGGCGACGTTCTTCACGACCTGCCCGCCGAAGCGCAGCATGTCGCCGCGGCCGTTCATCAGCGTGACGCCGAGCACGAAATCGCGCGGGGCGCCGCAGGTGGCGCGGCGCGGGCCCGCGAGCCCGGCCGCGACGCAGCCGCCGACGGTGGCCGCGCGGCCGAAATGCGGCGGCTCGAACGGCAGCATCTGGCCGCACTCGGCGAGGACGGTTTCAAGCTGCGCGAGCGGCGTGCCGGCGCGGACCGTGACGACGAGTTCGGCCGGGTCGTACGACACGATGCCCTGAAACGCACGCGTGTCGAGTATTTCGCCCTCGAGCGCCTGGCCGTACCAGTCCTTGGTGCCGCCGCCGCGAATCCGCAGCGGCCGGCCGTCGGCACTGGCGGCGCGGATGCGCTCGGCCCATCCGGCGACGATGTCGTCCTCTTCCATGTTCCGTTGCTTTCTCGTCTCGTTGTCCGGTCGATTGTACCGGGGTGGCGCGATTGCACATCGCGACTATCCCTAAGCCCCATCGCGGTTGCGGCACGCCGGCGCCGGCGCGCGAACGCGCCGAGCGGGTACGGCAGAGCCCCGTACCGCGGCCGCCGATGCGCGCCGCGGCCCGCACGCCGCTCAGAAGCGCGGCAGGTCGGGGTGTGGCAGCAGCCCGCCGCGCACGTGCTGGCGGCCATATTCGGCGCAGCGCGCGCGGGTGGGGATGCCCTTGTCCGGGTTCAGCAGCCCGGCCGGATCGAACGCGCGCTTGACCGCGAAGAACGCGTCGCGCTCCTGCGGCGAGAACTGCACGCACATCGAATTGAGTTTTTCGATGCCGACACCGTGCTCGCCCGTCACGCTGCCGCCGAATTCCACGCAGCATTCGAGGATTTCCGCGCCGAACTGCTCGGCGCGGTGCAGTTCGTCCGGATCGTTCGCGTTGTACAGGATCAGCGGATGCATGTTGCCGTCGCCGGCATGGAACACGTTGATGCAGCGCAGCCCGTAGCGCGTCTCGAGCTGCTCGATGCGCGCGAGCAGCGGGCCGATCGCGCGGCGCGGCACGGTGCCGTCCATGCAGTAGTAATCGGGGGAAATGCGGCCGGCGGCCGGGAACGCGTTCTTGCGGCCGGACCAGAAGCGCAGCCGCTCGTGTTCGTTGCGCGACACCTGGATGCGCGTCGCGCCGTGCTCGCGCAGCACGGCCGTCATCCGCACGATTTCCTCGGCGACTTCTTCCGGCGTGCCGTCCGATTCGCACAGCAGGATCGCCTTCGCGTCGAGGTCGTAGCCCGCGTGCGTGAACGCCTCGACGGCCTGCGTGGCCGGCTTGTCCATCATCTCGAGCCCGGCCGGGATGATGCCCGACGCGATGATCGCAGCCACTGCCTCGCCGCCTTTCACCACGTCGTCGAAGCTCGCCATCACGAGCTGCGCGGTCTGCGGCTTCGGGATCAGCCGCACCGTCACCTCGGTGACGATCGCGAACATCCCTTCGCTGCCGATCATCACCGCGAGCAGGTCGAGGCCCGGCATGTCGAGCGCGAGCGAACCGAATTCGACGATCTCGCCGTCGATCGTCACCGCGCGCACGCGCATCACGTTGTGCACGGTCAGCCCGTATTTCAGGCAATGGACGCCGCCGGAATTTTCCGCGACATTGCCGCCGATCGTGCAGGCGATCTGCGACGACGGATCGGGCGCGTAATACAGGCCGTACGGCGCGGCCGCTTCCGAGATCGCGAGATTGCGCACGCCCGGCTGCACGATCGCCGTGCGCGCGTACGGGTCGACTTCGACGATACGCGTGAAGCGCGCGAGCGACAGCACGACGCCGAGCGCGATCGGCAGCGCGCCGCCCGACAGGCTCGTGCCGGCGCCGCGCGGCACGATCGGCACTTCCATGCGGCGGCAGATCTGCACGATCCGCTGCACCTGCGACTCCGTCTCCGGCAGCGCGACCGCGAGCGGCAGCCGGCGGTAGGCGGACAGGCCGTCGCATTCGTACGGCGCCGTATCCTCGTCGCGGTACAGCAGGCAGTGGGTCGGCAGCACGGCCATCAGCGCCTGCACGATTTCGCGCTGGCGCTGCGCGCGGGCGGCGCTCGACAGTTCGACGGGAGCGTTCATGGGGTCTCCTGCGTGGGGCGCGACGTCGCGCCGCCGTGTCAGCACGTGAAAATCTTGCCCGGATTCATCAGATTGCGCGGATCGAGCGCGAGCTTGATCGCGCGCATCGTGTCGATCGCGTTGTCGCCGTGCTCCTTCGGCAGGAAGCGCATCTTGTGCAGCCCGACGCCGTGCTCGCCGGTGCAGGTGCCGCCCAGGCGCAGCGCACGCTCGACGATCCGGTCGTTGATGTGTTCGGCTTCGGCGAGCTCCTCGGGCTTGTCGGGATCGATCAGGATCGCGACGTGGAAATTGCCGTCGCCGACGTGGCCGACGATCGGGCAGGGCAGCGACGACGCACGCAGGTCGACCTCGGTTTCCTCGACGCACGCGGCGAGCTGCGAGATCGGCACGCATACGTCGGTCGTCACCGCGCGGCAGCCGGGCTTCAGCTGAAGCATCGCGAAATACGCGTTGTGGCGCGCGGACCAGAGCCGCGTGCGATCCTCGGGGCGCGTCGCCCATTCGAAGCCCTGGCCGGCGTTCTGGCCGGCGAGCGCCTGCACGAGTTCGGCCTGTTCCTTCACGCCGGCCTCGGTGCCGTGGAATTCGAAGAACAGCGTCGGCGCTTCGGCGAGCGTCAGGTTCGAGTGACGGTTGATCGAGCGCACCGCGAGTGCATCGACGAATTCGACGCGCGCGATCGGCACGCCGATCTGGATCGTCTCGATCACTGTGCGCACCGCGTCACCCATGGTCGGGAACGTGCAGATCGCGGCCGACACGGCCTCGGGCAGCGGGTGCAGGCGCAGCGTGATCTCGGTGATCACGCCGAGCGTGCCTTCGGACCCGACGAACAGACGCGTGAGGTCGTAGCCGGCCGACGACTTGCGCGCGCGCGAGCCGGTTTTCACCACGCGGCCGTCCGCGAGCACCGCGGTGAGGCCGAGCACGTTCTCGCGCATCGTGCCGTAGCGCACGGCGTTGGTGCCGGAGGCGCGGGTCGCGGTCATCCCGCCGATGCTGGCGTCGGCGCCCGGATCGATCGGGAAGAACAGGCCGGTGTCGCGCAGCGCGTCGTTGAGCGCCTTGCGCGTGATGCCCGGCTCGACCGTCACGGTCAGGTCTTCGGCGTTGATCGACAGCACACGGTTCATTTCCGACAGGTCGAGCGACACGCCGCCGCGTACCGCGAGCAGGTGGCCTTCGAGCGACGAGCCGGCGCCGTACGGGATCAGCGGCACGCCGTAGAGCGAGCACAGCGACACGACTTCGCGCACGTCGTCGGTGCTGCGCGCGAACACGACGGCGTCGGGCAGTTGCGGGTCGAACGGGGATTCGTCGCGGCCGTGATGGGCGCGGACCGCGTCGGCGGTCGACACGCGCTCGCCGAAGGCGGCGCGCAGCGCATCGAGCATGGCGGGGGGCAGCGGGCGGCGCGTGGCGGCCGGCGGGGCAGGGTGATTCACGAATGTCTCCTGACTGCTTGTCGTACTGTCGGCTCATTCTACGCCGTAACGTCCGCTGCGCCTCGCGCCGCGGGCTGCGATAATCGCGTTCCAGCCAACCGGGCCGCGTGGCGGCCGCGCACGAGAGGACATTCGCATGGGCAACCGCTTGAGCAAGATCGCGACGCGCACGGGCGACGACGGCACCACCGGCCTCGGCGACGGACGGCGCATCGGCAAGGACGACGCGCGGATCGCCGCGATCGGCGACGTCGACGAACTGAACTCAAATCTCGGCGTGCTGCTGGCCGAGGCGCTGCCGGACGACGTGCGCACCGCCCTCGTCACGATCCAGCACGACCTGTTCGATCTCGGTGGCGAGCTGTGCATCCCCGGCCACGCAGTGCTCGACGATACGCATCTCGCGCGCCTCGACCAGTGGCTCGCCGACTACAACGCGACGCTGCCGCCGCTGAAGGAATTCATCCTGCCGGCCGGCTCGCGCGCGGCGTCGCTCGCGCACGTCTGCCGAACCGTGTGCCGCCGCGCGGAGCGCTCGATCGTCGCCCTCGGGCGCGGCGACACGCTCAATGATGCGCCGCGGCGGTACGTGAACCGGCTGTCCGACCTGCTGTTCGTGCTGGCGCGCGTGCTGAACCGCGTCGACGGTGGCGCCGACGTGCTGTGGGAGCGCGGGCGCGTCCGCTAGCCAACCGTCACGCTTGTTGCGCGCTGCGACAATTTGCCCGAGGGGTGTTCGTTTTTAAACAAGTATCGTATGTGCATGTTTAACGGAGAACGAACATGACCCACCTCACCGCCGACCAGATGGCCCGTGTGAAGGCCACCGCCCCCGTCCTCGCCGAGCACGGCGCGACGATCACGAAGCACTTCTACCAGCGCATGTTCGCGCGTCATCCGGAACTGAAGAACCTGTTCAACCAGACGCACCAGAAGACCGGCAGCCAGCCCGAGACGCTCGCGAAGGCCGTCTATGCGTATGCGGCGAACATCGACAATCTGGGTGCGCTGGGCGGCGCAGTGTCGCGCATCTCGCACAAGCACGCGAGCCTGAACATCCGTCCCGAGCATTACCCGATCGTCGGCGAGAACCTGCTCGCGGCGATCGTCGAAGTGCTCGGCGACGCGGTCGATGCCGGCACGCTCGAAGCGTGGCGCGTCGCGTACGGCCAGCTCGCGCAGATCCTGATCGGCGCCGAGGCCGACCTGTACGCGAATGCCGCGTGGAGCGGCTTCCGCCCGTTCAAGGTCGCGCGCAAGGTGCGTGAAAGCGACGAGATCACGTCGTTCTACCTGACGCCCGCCGACGGCGGCGAAGCGCCGACGTTCGAGCCGGGCCAGTACATCACGGTGAAGCGCTTCGTCGGCGATCTCGGCGTCGACCAGCCGCGTCAGTACAGCTTGTCCGACGCGCCGCATGGCAAGTGGCTGCGCATCTCGGTGAAGCGCGAGGCCGGCAAGCCGGAAGCGATCCCGGCCGGCAAGGTGTCGACGCTGATGCACGACGGCGTGGAAGAGGGCGCGATCGTCGAGGCGACCGCGCCGATGGGGGACTTCTCGCTGAAGCGCGAGGCCGATACGCCGGTCGTGCTGATCTCCGGCGGCGTCGGCATCACGCCGATGATGTCGATGGCGTCGACGCTGATCGCCGAAGGCAGCAAGCGCGACGTGCGCTTCATCCACGCATGCCGTTCGGGCGCGGTGCACGCATTCCGCGACTGGTTGAACGACGCGGTGCGCGAGCATGCGAACGTCAAGCGCACGGTGCTGTACGAGCTGGTCGGCCCGAACGATCGCGCGGGTGTCGATCACGACCTCGAAGGCCGCCTCACGCAGGAGCGTGTGAAGCAGTACGCGCTGGTGCCGGATGCCGATTACTACATCTGCGGCCCGATCGCGTTCATGAAGGCGCAACGCGACGCGCTGGTCGCCCTCGGCGTCGCGCCGGAACGCGTGAACACGGAAATCTTCGGGTCGGGCGCGCTCGAGTGAGGTCCGGCGGCCGGTTTCGGCCAATGCAACGATGCAATGACGAAGCCCGGCGCGAGCCGGGCTTTTTACTTGCGGCGCCTTGGGGCGACTTCAGGCGCGCAACATCAGCGTTGCGTGGTAGCGCCACATCTTCGGATCGGCACTGACGAGCGGCATGCCTTCATGGAGTGCCTGCGCGACCATCACGCGGTCGAACGGATCGGCATGGTCCGGGAAATCCGGCAACGCGGCGACTGCCTCGGCGTGATCGCTGCTGATCGGCAACTCCGCAAAACCTGCCAGCCGAAATGCCGAACGCGCATCTCTCGGATGGACGGGCAGATTGCCTTTGCGGTACTTGATCGCGATTTCCCAAATCGACGCGGCGCTGACGTACAGCGTGTTTTGGGGATGTTCGATCAATGCGGCCGCGGCTGCCGAAAGTTGCGGTGCGCCTTCGGCCGCCCAGAGCGCGATGTGCGTATCGAGCAGCAGCTTCACGGTGCAAGCCCTTGGTCCGAGCTGGCATCGAAGTCGGCGGCGATCGATTCATCGCCGGCATTGAATGCCTCGACGCTTGTCGGAATGTTCAGTCCGGCAAGCAACTGACGGGCTGCGCCGATCCGCTTCGGCGCGGTGTACGGAACGATCCGGGCGACCGGATGACCATTGCGGGCGATCACGACTTCGGCTTCGCGCCCCGATTCAAGCGCTTCCACGAGGCTGGAAAGCCGCGACTTGGCATCGTGCATGTTGACGGTCGACATGATCGATCCTCTGGTTAGCTAGATGATGTTAGCTAGTCTAGCAGAGCAACACGCCGACCGCAGGCCGGCCGTATGGCCAATTCGGCGCCAGGCGGGGCCATACGATCAACCTGGCGGCGTTTCTTCAGTTCCCGCTGCCGCGCGCGACGCGCCGCGCCTTCACCGATTCCGCGAGGCCTTCGAGCACCTTCACGCTGTCGTCCCACGCGATGCACGCGTCGGTGATGCTCTGGCCGTAGGTCAGCGCGCAGCCTTCCTTCAGGTCCTGGCGGCCCTCGACGAGGTGCGACTCGATCATCACGCCGACGATGCGCTCGTCGCCGGCCGCGATCTGGCGGCCGATGTCCGCGCACACGGGGATCTGGTTCTCGTGCTTCTTCGAGCTGTTCGCGTGGCTTGCGTCGATCATCAGGCGGGCGGCGAGGCCGGCCTTGCCGATGTCCGCGCAGGCGGCGTTCACGCTGTCCGCGTCGTAGTTCGGCGTCTTGCCGCCGCGCAGGATCACGTGGCAGTCCTCGTTGCCGGCCGTCGACACGATCGCCGAGTGGCCGCCCTTCGTCACCGACAGGAAATGGTGCGGCTGCGACGCGGCCTTGATCGCGTCGACCGCGATCTTCACGTTGCCGTCGGTGCCGTTCTTGAAGCCGACCGGGCACGACAGCCCCGACGCGAGCTCGCGGTGCACCTGCGACTCGGTCGTGCGCGCGCCGATCGCGCCCCACGAGATCAGGTCGGCGATGTACTGCGGGCTGATCATGTCGAGGTATTCGGTCGCGGCCGGCAGCCCCATTTCGTTGATCTGCAGCAGCAGCTCGCGCGCGGTACGCAGCCCTTCGTTGATCTTGAAGCTGTTGTCCAGATGCGGATCGTTGATGAGCCCCTTCCAGCCGACCGTCGTGCGCGGCTTCTCGAAGTACACGCGCATCACGATTTCCAGTTCGCCCTTGAAGCGCTCGCGCTCCTTCACGAGCCGGCCCGCGTATTCGATCGCCGCCTTCGTGTCATGGATCGAGCACGGCCCGATCACGACGATCAGCCGGTCGTCCATCCCGTGCAGGATGCGGTGCATCGACTGGCGCGCGTGGTAGATCAGCTCGGACGCGGCTTCGGAGCACGCGAATTCGCGGATCAGGTGGGCGGGCGGCGTGAGTTCCTTGAGTTCGCGAATGCGGACGTCGTCGGTGTTGTGCGGGGGCATGCTGTTTCTCCTTGGTTCCGGGCGCCGTTCGGTCAGTGCGCGTGCGGCAGATTCATCAATTCAGGCAATTCAGTGGTGCCGGTCGGGGCTGCGGGCCGCTGCGGCGGCGACCGGCTGGCGAAGGGCGAAAAAAAACCGCCGGGTTCGCCGGCGGTTTTTTCGGGAATTTCGGTTGCGCTTCACGCGCCATCAACCCTCTCGATCCGCCAGCGGTCTGAGATACCAAAAAAAGTAAAAGTAAAACTTGGCGGACATGACGGAAATTCGGCTCGTCAAAAAAGTTGATTCGGAATTTATACCCGGTCAGCGCGCGGCTGGCAACCGGGGGTACTCGAAAATGCGGACAATCCGCGCGTTTTCATCGAAATGCGCGGATTGTCTGCGCCGCGATGCGGTTATGCCGTACCGCCGACCGTCATCTTGTCGATCCGCAGGGTCGGCTGGCCGACGCCGACCGGCACGCTCTGGCCTTCCTTGCCGCATACGCCGACGCCCGTGTCGAGCGACATGTCGTTGCCGATCATGCTCACGTACTTCAGCGACTCCGGGCCGCTGCCGATCAGCGTCGCGCCCTTCACCGGGTAGGTGACCTTGCCGTTCTCGATCATGTACGCCTCGGACGCCGAGAACACGAACTTGCCGTTCGTGATGTCGACCTGGCCGCCGCCGAAGTTCACCGCGTACAGGCCGTTCTTCACCGACGCGATGATTTCCTGCGGGTCCTTGTCGCCGTTGAGCATGTACGTGTTCGTCATGCGCGGCATCGGCAGCGCCGCGTACGACTCGCGCCGCGCGTTGCCCGTGACCGGCATCTTCATCAGGCGCGCGTTCAGCGTGTCCTGGATGTAGCCCTTCAGGATGCCGTCCTCGATCAGCGTCGTGCACTGTGTCGGATTGCCTTCGTCGTCGATGTTCAGCGAGCCGCGGCGGTTCGGCAGCGTGCCGTCGTCGACGACGGTCACGCCCTTCGCGGCGACCTGCTCGCCGATCCGGCCCGCGAACGCGGACGAGCCCTTCCGGTTGAAGTCGCCTTCGAGCCCGTGGCCGATCGCCTCGTGCAGCAGCACGCCCGGCCAGCCCGGGCCGAGCACGACCGTCATCGCGCCGGCCGGCGCGGGGCGGGCGTCGAGGTTGACGAGCGCCGCGTGCACGGCGTCGTCGACGTAGCGCGACAGGACTTCGTCGGTGAAGTAGCCGTAGTCGAAGCGGCCGCCGCCGCCGCCCGAGCCGATCTCGCGGCGGCCGTTCTGCTCGGCGATCACCGTGACCGACACGCGCACGAGCGGGCGGATGTCGGCCGCGAGCGCGCCGTCGCTGCGCGCGACGAGCACGACGTCGTATTCGCCGGCGAGGCCGGCCATCACCTGCGTGACGCGCGGGTCGCGCCCGCGCGCCATCTGTTCGATGCGTTCGAGCAGCTTGACCTTGGCCGTCGCGTCGAGCGACGCGAGCGGGTCGGACGGCAGGTACAGGTCGCGGCCCGAGATGCCCGTCAGCGACGTGGCTGCCTTGATCTTCTGTCGGCCGCCGCCGGCCGCCGCGATCGCCTTGGTGGCGGCGGCGGCTTGCGCGATCGCTTCGGGCGACAGGTCGTCCGAGTACGCGAACGCGGTGCGGTCGCCCGCGACCGCGCGTACGCCGACGCCCTGGTCGATGCTGAAGCTGCCCGATTTGACGATGCCTTCCTCGAGGCTCCATGCCTCGCTGCGGGTCGCCTGGAAATACAGGTCCGCGTAATCGACGCGATGCGTGAAGATGTCGGCGATCGTGCGCGTGAGCAGGCTTTCGTCGAGGCCGTACGGCGTGAGCAGGATGTCCTTCGCCAGCGCGAGGTTGCGGATGCCGGGTTCGATGATGTTCATGCGGATATCGGGAGTTCTCAAAAAAGTTGTCGGGTGCTGCCGGGCAGATGGGTGGGCCGCGCGGCGTTTCAAGCGGTGCGGCGGATTCAGGTCAGCACGCGGTGCCGCCACGCGGGCAGGCTCTGGCGTACGTCGGCGATGCGTTGCGGATCGAGCGTGCCGAGCACGACGCTCGCACCCTCGTCGCGCACCGCGACGATCTCGCCCCACGGGTCGATCAGCATGCTGTGGCCCCACGTGCGCCGGCCGTTCTCGTGCTTGCCGCCCTGCGCGGCCGCGAGCACGTAGCACTGATTCTCGACGGCCCGCGCGCGCAGCAGCGTTTCCCAGTGCGCGCGGCCCGTCGTATACGTAAACGCCGACGGCACGACCATCAGCGCGCAGTCGCCCATGCGGCGATACAGCTCCGGAAAGCGCAGATCGTAACAGACCGACAGGCCGACCCGACCGAACGGCGCGTCGAACGCGACGACCGTGTCGCCCGCGCGGATCGTGCGCGCCTCGTCGAACGATTCGTCGCCTTTCTCGAAGTTGAACAGGTGGATCTTGTCGTAGCGCGCGGCCTCGTTGCCGGACGGATCGAACACGAGCGTCGTGTTCAGCACGCGGTCGGGCTGCGGCGCCTTCAGCGGCAGCGTGCCGCCGATCACCCAGATGCCGTGGTCGCGCGCGGCGTCGGCGAGGAATTGCTGGATCGGGCCGTCCCGGTACGGTTCGGCGAGCGCGAGCTTGTCGGTGTCGCGGTGGCCCATGAAGCAGAAATACTCGGGCAGCAGCACGAGCTGCGCGCCTTCGCCGGCGGCCTCCGCGATCAGGCGCCGCGCTTCGGCGAGATTGCGGGTGACGTCCGGCGCGCTCACCATCTGCAGCGCGGCGACCTGGAAGGGCGTGGCGGAACGGGCGTGGTCGGTCATCGCGGAATCGCTTGCGTCATAAATGGGGTGCGGCCCGGCACCCTGCGGCGCGATATGCGCTCAATGGCTCGATGCATCGGCCGGACCGTGATTCATCTTACCCTGATCGCTCCGCACCCGCTCGATGTGCGGGTGCGCCCACGAGCCGGTGATCGCGTAGTCGAGCGCGAACGCGTGCGACAGCGTTTCGGACAGCGCGTAGTTCGCGGCCAGCACGCCGACGCCGAGCAGCGGGTTGATGATGGCTGCCCCGATCGCGGCCGCGCCCGCGCTGATCTTCGGCGCGACGTGCGCATGCAGGTCCTGCGTTTCGGTGCCGAGATCGACCGCGCCGCGCACGGTGACGTTCGCGGGGCCCGTCATCATCGAGAAGTCGTCGGTGCGCGCGATCCCGTTCGAAATCCGGCCGGTGCCGGTGATCTTGTCGAACGGCAGCCCCTTGCCGACCACGTCGCGGAAGTTCAGCGTCAGGAAGCGCGCGAGGCTCTGCAGGCTCAGCACGCCGAGCAGTTTCGCCGCGCCCGGGTCGACCTTCAGGATCTTCCCGTGTTCGAGGTCGACCGCGACCTGGCCGCCGAGCGACGGGAAGTCCAGCGCGGTCGGGCCGCCGCGCCAGCCGACCTTGCCCGTGACCGAGCCGTGACCGTCCGCGAGCGTGCGCGGCAGGCCGACGCGGTCGAGCAGCGCGCCCGCATTGTCGATGTCGAGCTTGAAGTCGAACACGGTGCGGCGCGGCGCGTCGTTTTCGTCGGCGCCACGGGCGAGCGCGCGGCGCGACGTGCGCCAGTTGCCGGTGGCCGTGAGCTTCGCGGCCGGGTTCGACAGTTCGAGCTTGTCGAGCTGCCACACGGGCGTGCCGTCTTCGTCGATGTTGCGCGCGTTCACGACGAGCCGGCCGATGTCGTGATCGCGCGCGACGACCTGGTCGACGATCAGGTCGATCGACGGCATCGGGCGGTCGGTCGGCGTCGGCAGGTTCATCGCGCGGCCGACGAGATCGTGCTGCGCGCTCTGCGGCACGACGAGCTTCGCGAGCCGCGCGTTGAGCACGCCCGCGCCGTTGTGGCCGCCGCCCGGCGCCCACGACAGGTAGCCCGACACCTGGTTCGACGCGATGTTCGCCTGCCAGAGATCGTCGACGTGCGACGCGCCGACGATCACGTTCTCCCAGTTGCGCTTGAGCAGCTTCAGCGTGCCGAAATGGAACGCGAAGCGCTTCGGCGCGAAGCTCGCGAAATCGACGCGCGGCGCGGCCGGCGGCGCCGGTGCGCGCGGCGTGTCGGGCCGCAGCGTGTGGGCGAGCGCGAGCCACGCGTCGGCGTCCAGCTCGGCGACGTCGACGGCCGCGCTCACGCCGTCCTGCGGCATGTCGGGCATCCGGTGGATGCCCATCGCGCCGCGCACCGCGCGCAGCGGCTGGCCGCGCGTCGCGTCGAGCAGGTAGGTCGCGGACACCGGGCCGAGCGTCAGGTCGGCGTGTTCGAGGCGTTTGCCGTCCGCCTGCGGCGCCGGCTGGAGCGTGAAGCGGAACGGCATCGGCGTGCCGGCCGGTTTCGCGAACGGCGCCGGGAAGTTCAGCGCGACGCCCGTCAGGTCGGATTGCGCGCTGACGTCGGGCAGGCGGCCCGGCGCGCCACGCACGGCGACCTGGTACGGTGCGTCGCCGACCACGTGTTCGAGCAGCGCGGCGGCCGCGCCGTGCAGGTTCAGGCCGCGCGCGGCGTCGAGCGCGAGCCGGCCGTCGACGTCCACCGCGTACGGGCCGTGCGACCGGAATGTGCCGTTCGCGCGCACCGGGCCGCCGAGGAAGCGCCCCGACAGGCCGTGCAGCGACGCGCCGGCCTCGGTGAAGCGGACGCTGCCGCGCAGGGCCGACAGCGGCGGCACGCCGCTCGTCGACAGCGTGTTGCCGCCGAACGCGAGCGCGCCTTCGACGTGCGTGTGCGGATGGGGGACGTGCTGCGGAATCGTGATCTTGAGCGCGAGCGACGCGGGCCCCTGCGCATCGATCCGCTGGCCGATGTGGCCGCTCATCGTGCCGAGCGAGCTGTTGTCCGCGTAGTCGATCAGGTCGGCGAGCGGGCCCTGCGCATGGCCGTCGATGATCAGCGGCGAGTGCGACGGATTGCCGAGATCGTCAATGCGGCCCGCGACCTTCGTCAGCGTGACGCGCTTGTAGCGCGCGCGCTCGATGTCGAAACGCAGCTTGTTCTGCGCGAGTTCGAACACGCCGTCGATCCCGTCGAGCGCCGGCCAGACGCTCGGCGTGCCGTTCGCGAGCTTGCGCGGCGGGTACGGCGTCGGCTCGAAGCGGCCGCCGGTGAACGGCGCGACGATGTGGAACACGCCGGCGTCCGGCTCGTGTTCGAACGGGAATTTCTCGAGCGGGCCGCGTGCGACGATCGACGCGCCCTTGGTCACCTTGCCGTCCTGCAGCGCATGGCCGAGATAGTCGCGCAGGTGCTCGGACATCCCGGTCGGCAGGTAGCGCGGAATGCGCGCGACCGACGCGCGCGCGAAATCGGCGCGCAGGTCGAGCGAGCCGCGGCCGTGGCCGGGGTTCGTGTACGAGCCGGACACCGCGATTTCGGCATCGGGGTTCGACACGAGCAGATCGGGCAGCGACACGTCGACGCGCGCGTGCTTGTCGCCGGGCGCGGGCGTGATCGTCCATTTGGCGTTGCCGCGCAGCCGGTCGAACGTCAGGCGCGGCTCGTCGAATTCGCCGGGCACGGTGACCGCCGCGTTGACCGTGTCGATATGCGCGGAGCCGCCGGTCTCGTTCGCATCGACGCGGCCCCACAGGTTCTCGACGCCCGGCCAGCCGGCGCGCGGGTGACCGCGCGGCGAGAGCCCGGGCGGCGGCTCCTGCGCGGCGAAGCTGATGCCTTGCAGATCGCCGAGGAAGCGGTAGCGGACGATCGGCGCGGCGCCCATGCGCCGCTCCTCGTCGGCGAGATCGGCGTGCGCGGGTTTCGCGCGCTCGACCTCGATGTGATAGTTCGACACCATCCCGCGCGGGTCGATCTTGATCAGCTCGTTGCGCAGGCGCGCCGGCAGCGGCAGCCCGCGGATGAATTCGCTGAGGATGCCGAGATCGACGCGGTCGCCGACCACGCTGAGCAGTTGTCCCTGGGTCGCGGTCGGCACGCGGTAGCGTGCCGTCAGCGTCGACAGCGCGAGCGAGCGGGCGAGCGGCGTGCCGTCCGGCAGCGGCGGCTGGCCGAGCTCCGCATTGAATCGCGTCAGGTGCAGCGTGTAGTCCTGGCCCGCATCGAGCGCCATGTCCCAGCCGAAGCGGACCGTCGGCACGTCGAGCCGCGGCTGCGTCGGGCGCACGCGCAGCGCGACGTCGGCGCCTTGCAGATCGCCGCCCGCCGAGCGCAGGTGGCCGTCGCCGAAGGTCGCCCAGATCGCGTTGTCGATCCGGCCCGCGTGGATCGTGAGCGGCATGTCGAGGTAGCGCGCGAGCGTCTGCAGGTCGACCGGGCCGGTCGACAGGTACGCGTCGCCGGTCCAGTTCGACGGCTTGCCGATCGGCGCGAGCGGCTTGTGCTTGAAGCGCGCGCGGAAATCGAGCGGGCCGAGCAGCAGCGTGCCGTTCGCGGGCGCCTGCAGCGCGGCCTTGTGCACGCGGCCGTCGTTGAGCACCGCGAGCCGGATGCCCGACAGCACGAGCTCCGGTGCATCGTGCTGCGCGTCGCGCCAGCGCAGCGTGCCGCCGCGCAGCACGATCGCCTCCTGTTTCAGCAGCCACGTGCCGAACGTGTCGTTGCCGCCGTGGGTGGTGGCCACGCCGACGCCCGCGACGCTCAGCGAGCCGTCGGCCGCACGCGCGACGACGAGGTCGGGCTGGTCGACGATCAGGCTCGACAGCGCGGGCGACAGCCGCAGCAGCGACATCCACGACAGCGCGGCCGTCGCGTGCGGCACCGACAGCGCGACCTTGCCGTCGCGGCCGCGGATCGTCAGGTTCGTGAGTTCGACGCCCGGCTGCATGCCGGACCAGTTCGGGGAAAGCTTGCCGATCGAAAGCTGCGCGTGGAGCTTGTCGGACACGGCGCGCTCGATGCGCGGGCGGTATTCGTCGATGCGCGGCAGCAGCACGTAGCGCAGCCCGAGAAACGCGCCGGACGCGACGAAGTAGGTGCCGATCCCGACTGCCAGCGTCACCCTGAACACGCGACGCAGGACCGGATGATCGTGCTTCGGAGGTCCCGCTTCGGGCGCTGCTACGGCGGATTCCTGACGGTCGGACATGCGGCGGACGGGCGGCGATATGGTAGTTTTGCAGACTGACGTTGAAATGTATCACACGGGTTCGTGTCGGCGGCCGTTGGGGGCCGTACGGCACGGGCTTTCCGGCGCGCGGCGTCGCGACGGGCGCACGCGCGTCCGGCGCGGCCGCGCCGAGTCCATTCGGGCCGGTCGGCAGCGGGGCGCGCACGTGCCGGCCCGCTGCCCGCCGGTCTTTCCGCCAGGCCCGCTTCTCGATGACCGACGCTTCCGCCCTGCTCAGCACGTCCTATTCCCGATACCTTGCCCGCGCGGCGGCCGCCCGGCCCGCGCTGGCCGCGCAGATCGCCGCGTGGGCGGCCGCGCCGCTCGGCCGCGCGCGGCTCGACGCGCGCCTCACCGAGCTGCTCGCGACGCCGGCCGGCACGTCCGCGCCGGACGAGGAGCAGCTGAAGCGCGCACTGCGGCAACTGCGGGCCGAGGCGTTCGGCGCGGTCGCGGAGCGCGACCTGCGCGGGCTGGCGGACGTCGCCGAAGTGACGGGCGCGATGACCGATCTCGCCGAAGTGGCCGTGCAGCGTTCGCTCGCGCTGCTGTCGGCCGAACTCGAGGCGCTGTACGGCGAGCCGCGCGGCGCCGACGGCCAGCGCGTCGTGCTCGGCGTGGTCGGGATGGGCAAGCTCGGCGGCCGCGAGCTGAACGTGTCGTCGGACATCGACCTGATCTTCGTCTATGAGGACGACGGCGAGACGACGGGCGGCACGCGTTCGCCGCTGTCCACGCAGGAATACTTCACGCGGCTCGGCCGGCGCCTGATCGGCGTGCTGTCCGAGGTCACGGCCGACGGCTACGTGTTTCGCGTCGACATGCGGCTGCGCCCGAACGGCGATTCGGGGCCGCTCGTCTGCAGCATCGGCATGCTCGAGGAATATTTCTACGTGCAGGGGCGCGAGTGGGAGCGCTATGCGTGGATCAAGGGGCGGCTCGTGTCGGAAGGCGACAGCGACGCGGCGCGGCGGCTCGCGGCGCAGCTCGAGTCGATCGTCAAGCCGTTCGTGTACCGTCGCTATCTCGATTTCGGCGTGATCGGCGCGATCCGTTCGCTGCATCAGCAGATCCGGCAAGAAGCCGCGCGGCGGGCGTCGATGCGGCCCGACAAGGCCGACGACATCAAGCTCGGGCGCGGCGGGATCCGCGAGATCGAGTTCAGCGCGCAGGTATTCCAGTTGATCCGCGGCGGCCAGGATGCGGAGTTCCGCGTGCGGCCGACGCTCGCGGTGCTGCGGCATGCGCAGGCGCGCGGACTGATCGGCGACGACGTATGCGCGCGCCTGACCGACGCCTACCGTTTCCTGCGCACGCTCGAGCACCGGCTGCAATACCGCAACGACGCGCAGACGCACGCGATGCCGGTCGAGCCCGACGAGCGCGCGGCGCTGGCCGCGTCGCTCGGGTTTGCCGACTACGCGGCGCTGATGACGGTGCTGGACGAGCACCGGAACTTCGTCGAGGCGCAGTTCGACCAGATCTTCGCGGACAAGGTGAAGGGCGGCGGCCCATGCACGGCCGGCGACGACACGGCCGCCGCGTGGATCTGGAGCGGCGCGCTGGCCGACGACGGCGAGGACGACGCGCTGGTCGCGCGCCTCGACGGCCTGGGCTTCGCCGATCCGGCCGCCGTGCTCGCGCGGCTGCGCGCGATCTGGCAATCGTCGCGCTATACCGGGCTGCCGGAAAAGAGCCGGCAGCGCTTCGACAGCGTCGCGCAGCGCGCGCTCGACGCCGCGCCGACGATCGACGCCGCGCGCCGCGACGAGACGATCGTGCGCCTGTTCGACCTGCTCGAGACGGTCAGCCGGCGCGGCGTCTATCTCGCGCTGCTGACCGAATACCCGGCCGCGCTCGACCGCGTGCTGTCGGTGCTCGGCGCGACGCGCTGGGGCGGCGGCTACCTGATCCGCCACCCGCAGCTGCTCGACGAGCTGCTCGACGACGAGGCGATCGCGAGCCCGTTCGACTGGCCCGCGTTCAAGGAGGCGCTGCGCGCGCGGCTCGCCGCGGCCGACGGCCCCGAGCAGCAGATGGACCTGCTGCGCCATGCGCAGCACGCGGAGGTGTTCCGGATCCTGCTGATCGACCTGGCCGGGCAACTGTCGGTCGAGCACGTGAGCGACCGGCTGTCCGAGCTGGCCGACGCGGTGCTCGACGTGACGATCGAAGTCGTCTGGTCGCAGCTCGCGAAGCGCCATCGCGACGTGCCGATGTTCGCGGTGATCGCGTACGGCAAGCTGGGCGGCAAGGAGCTCGGCTATGCGTCCGATCTCGACCTGATCTTCCTGTACGACGATCCGGACGAGCGTTCGGCGGACGTCTACACGACCTTCACGCGGCGCCTGATCACGTGGCTCACGACGGCGACCGGCGCGGGCGCGCTGTTCGACATCGATCTGCGGCTGCGGCCGAACGGCGAGGCCGGGTTGCTCGTCACCGATCTCGACGCATTCCGCCGCTATCAACTGCGCGAGGGCGACGCCGCGAACACCGCGTGGGTGTGGGAGCACCAGGCGCTGACGCGCGCCCGCTACAGCGCGGGCGACGCGCGGATCGGCGCGGCTTTCGAGGCGATCCGCCAGCAGGTGCTGACGACGCCGCGCGACGGGGCGATCCTCGCGAAGGAGATCGTCGACATGCGCGGGAAGGTGTTTGCCGGCCACCCGAACCAGACCGGGCTGTTCGACCTGAAGCACGATCGCGGCGGGATGGTCGACATCGAGTTCATCGTCCAGTACTGGGTGCTGCTGCACGCGTCGAGCGACGCCGAGCTGATCCGCAATACCGGCAATATCGCGCTGCTGCGCGAGGTCGCGCGCTTCGGGCTGATGGGTGCGGACGAGGCCGAGCGCGTCGGCGCGGCGTATCGCAAGTACCGCAAGCTGCAGCACAAGCTGCGGCTCGACGGGATGGAGAAGGCGCGCGTCGAGCCGGCGCTGGTGGCCGACGAGCGGGCGGCCGTGACGGCGCTGTGGGCGCGCGTGTTCGGGGCGGTCGAACCGGGCGTTTGAGTCGCCCGTTCGAATCCGGCGTACGAATCGGCGGCGCAGGCCGGCCGCGATCGAGCGGCTGGCCTGCCGTAACAAAAAAGACCGGCGCATGCGCCGGTCTTTCCGCATCCGGACCAACGTGGAGCCGGCGTCAGGCCGCCAGCATTTCCTTCGCGTGCTTGCGTGTGGTCGCGGTGATTTCGAGCCCGCCGAGCATCCGCGCGACTTCCTCGATCCGGCTGGCGCGGTCGAGCGCGACAACGGTCGATACCGTGCCACCGCGCTCGTCGGCGCCCTTCGCCACCTGGAAATGATGGTCGCCGCGCGCGGCGACCTGCGGCAGGTGGGTCACGCACAGCACCTGGCGGTCGCGCCCAAGCTGGTGCAGCAGGCGGCCGACCACTTCGGCGACGCCGCCGCCGATTCCCGTATCGACTTCGTCGAAGATCAGCGTCGGCGTCGGGCTCGCGGCGCTGGCGATGACCGCGAGCGCGAGGCTGATCCGTGCGAGCTCGCCGCCCGACGCAACCTTCGCGAGCGGCCGCAGCGGCACGCCCGGGTGCCCGGCCACGCGGAATTCGACCTGTTCCAGCCCGTGCGGGCCGCCGTCGGCGAGCGGCACGAGCGCGACTTCGAAGCTGCCGCCTGCCATCGACAGTTCCTGCATGCCGGCCGTGACGGCCGTGCCGAGCGCCTTCGCGGCCTGCGCGCGCGCCTTCGACAGGCGTTTCGCATCGGCGAGATAGGCTTCCCGCGCCTTGGCCTGCGCAGCTTCGAGCGCGCCGAGATCGGCGGCGGCGTCGAGCGCGGCGAGTTGCGCGCGGCGCGCCGCATGCTCCTCGTGCAGCGTGTCGGGCGGCAGCCGGAACTTGCGGGCGGTCGAGTGCAGCGCGTCGAGCCGCGTTTCGACCTGCGCGAGCCGCTCCGGGTCGAGATCGACGCGCTGGGCATAGTGCGACAGCGAATACACGGCTTCCTGCAACTGGATCTCGGCTGGCTCCAGCGATGCCAGCGCATCGCCGAGCGCGGTGTCGTAGTCGGCCAGGCTGCGCAGCTTCGACACGATCGCGCCGAGCTGCGCGAGCATCGCGTCGTCGGACTCGGACAGCGCGTTGAGCGCGCCGCGCACGCCTTCGATCAGGTTCGCCGAATGCGACAGGCGCTTGTGTTCGTTGCTGACTTCGTCCCATTCGCCGGCTTGCGGCGCGAGCTTGTCGAGTTCGGCGAGCTGCCACGCGAGCTTTTCGCGCTCGAGCTGCAATTCGCGCTCGTGCGCCTTCGCGGCGTCGATCGCCTGCGTCGCGTCGCGCCACACGCGCCACGCGCGCGCGACGTTCGCGGCATCGGCGACGAGCCCCGCGTGCGTGTCGAACAGCTCGCGCTGCGCGTCGGGCCGCATCAGCAACTGGTGCGCGTGCTGGCCGTGGATGTCGACGAGCATCTCGCCGAGTTCGCGCAGTTGGGCGAGCGTCGCGCTGGTGCCGTTGATGAACGCACGCGACCGGCCGTTCGCGTCGATCACGCGGCGCAGCATCACGGTGTCCTCGGCGTCGAACGCGTGGTCGTCGAGCCAGCGCGCGACACGGTCGTGCGGCGTGAACTCGGCCGTGATGTCGGCGCGGCCGCAGCCGGTGCGCACGACGCTCGCGTCGGCGCGTTCGCCGAGCGCGAGGGCGAGGGCGTCGATCAGGATCGACTTGCCGGCCCCGGTTTCGCCTGAAAAGACGGAAAAGCCGCTGTCGAATTCGAGATCGAGCGCGGCGACGATGACGAAGTCGCGGATCGAGAGGTGGCGGAGCATGGTGTCGGGCGGAGCGGCGTCAGGACGCCTTGTCGTCTTCGTTCGATGCGTGTTCGTTCCAGTGCAGCTTCTTGCGCAGCGTCGTGTAGTAGCTGTAGCCGATCGGGTGCAGGAACGGCACCGTGTGCTTCGAGCGGCGCACCTCGATCGTGTCGTTCAGCTCGAGCGACGTGAACGACTGCATGTCGAAGTTCACGTTGACGTCGCGGCCGCCGACGATCTGGATCGCGATCTTCGAATCGTCGGGCAGCACGATCGGCCGGTTCGACAGCGCGTGCGGCGCGATCGGCACGAGCACGATGCCGGCCAACTGCGGATGGAGGATCGGGCCGGCCGACGACAGCGCATACGCGGTCGAGCCGGTGGGCGTCGCGACGATCAGGCCGTCGGAGCGCTGGTTGTACATGTAGCGGCCGTCGACCGACGCACGCAGCTCGACCATCCCGGAGAAGCCGCTGCGGTTCACGACGACGTCGTTGAACGCGAGCGCGTGGTAGATCGGTTCGCCGTCGCGTACGATCCGCGCCTCGAGCAGCGAGCGCTCCTCGCGCTCGAACTTGCCGGCCAGCATCACGGGCACGAGCGCCTGCATGTCGGAGGCCGCGATGTCGGTGATGAAGCCGAGCCGCCCGTGGTTGATCCCGATCAGCGGTGTCCGGTACGGCGCAAGCTGGCGGCCGATGCCGAGCATCGTGCCGTCGCCGCCGAGCACGATTGCCACGTCCGCTCGTGCCCCGATTTCGGCCGGAGTGAGCGCCGGGTAGCCGGCGATGCCGATTTCCCGCGCGGTATCGCCTTCGAACACGACCTCGAAGCCGAGCGTGGCAATGCTGTCCGCCAGCGTGGCGAGCGGCTCGGCGATGCCGGGCGTGTTGCTCCGGCCGACGAGCGCGACAGTGTTGAACTGATTACCGGTTTTCATGCCGGCATTACACCATAGCTCGTTGACGAAAAGAACCGCCCGTGCGCCGACGGGGCCGGATCGGGCCGGCCCGCGCAATGGTGGCCGACGCCACTCGCCGTGCTTGCGCGGTTGCGCTAAAATTTTCCACCATGCTAGATCCTCGCGCACGAACCCTCCTGAAAACCCTGATCGAACGGTATATCGCCGACGGTCAGCCAGTCGGATCGCGCACGTTGTCCCGTTACTCCGGGCTCGAGCTGAGCCCGGCGACGATCCGCAACGTGATGTCCGACCTGGAGGAGCTCGGCCTCGTGTCGAGCCCGCACACGTCGGCCGGCCGCGTGCCGACGCCGCGCGGCTACCGGCTGTTCGTCGACACGATGCTGACGGTCGAGGCGCCGATCGACGCGGAGGCCGTCGCGCGTCAGGTGCAGAACACGCTGCAGGCCGGCGAGCCGCAGCAGCGGGTGGTGGCGGCCGCCGCGAGCGTGCTGTCGAACCTGTCGCAGTTCGCGGGCGTCGTGCTGACGCCGCGTCGCAGCCACGTGTTCAAGCAGATCGAATTCATGCGCCTGTCCGACAAGCGCATCCTGCTGATCATCGTCACGCCCGAGGGCGACGTGCAGAACCGCATGCTCGCGACGCCGCGCGACTATTCGCCGTCGCAGCTGACCGAGGCGTCCAACTACATCAACGCGCATTTCGCCGGCCTGTCGTTCGACGAGGTTCGTCGCCGCCTGCGCGACGAGATCGACCAGTTGCGCGGCGACATGACGACGCTGATGCACGCGGCCGTGACGGCCAGCACCGAGGTGCCCGACACCGAGGACACCGTGCTGATTTCCGGCGAGCGCAACCTGCTCGAGGTGGCGGACCTGTCGTCCGACATGGCGCGGCTGCGCAAGCTGTTCGACGTATTCGACCAAAAGACGGGCCTCCTGCAACTGCTCGACGTGTCGAGCCACGCCCAGGGCGTGCAGATCTTCATCGGCGGCGAATCGACGCTCGTGCCGATCGAGGAAATGAGCGTCGTGACCGCGCCTTACGAGGTGAACGGCAAGATCGTCGGCACGCTCGGCGTGATCGGCCCGACCCGCATGGCGTACAACCGCGTGATACCGATCGTCGACATCACCGCGCGCCTGCTGTCGCTCACGCTGAGCCAGCAGTAGCAGCCGCCCCCGACGCCGTCCCGCCATCGTGCCGCGGCGTCGCGCGCGCCGCCAGTCGGCCGAACGGCCAGCCGACCCGAGCGCTGCGGCCCGCTATAATTGAGGGCCGTCCGACTGCGTGCCCCGAGCACGTTCCTGCCCATGCGTTTCGATCTTGAGCCGCCATCGAGTGTCGCGGCTGCCCATCGCATCGGTGTGCTGCTGATCAATCTCGGCACGCCCGACGCGCCCACCCCGCGCGCGGTGCGGCGCTACCTGGCCGAATTCCTGTCGGATCCGCGGGTCGTCGAAATTCCGCAGGCCGTCTGGCAGGTGCTGCTGCGCACGCTGATCCTGCCGCTGCGCGGCCGCGCGTCCGCGAAGAAATACGCGGCCGTCTGGATGCCCGAGGGCTCGCCGCTGCGTGTCTACACCGAGCGCCAGACCGACAGCGTGCGGCACCTGCTCGCGTCGAACGGCTATCACGTGATGGTCGACTACGCGATGCGCTACGGCAGTCCGAACATTGCGCACGCGCTCGCGCAGTTCAAGCGGGCGGGCGTCGAGCGCGTGCTGCTGATGCCGATGTATCCGCAATACTCGGCGTCGACCACCGCCACCGCGTTCGATGCCGCGTTCGGCGCGCTCGCGCGCATGCGCAATCAGCCGGAAGTGCGCACGGTGCGGCACTACGCCGACCATCCGGCCTATATCCACGCGCTGGCCGAGCAGGTGCGCCAGTACTGGGCGCAGCACGGCCGGCCCGATTTCGCGGCCGGCGACAAGCTGGTGCTGAGTTTCCACGGCGTGCCGAAGCGCACGCTCGACCTCGGCGATCCCTATCACGACCAGTGCCAGCAGACGGGTGCGTTGCTGATGGCCGCGCTCGGGCTGTCGGCCACCGAATGCCGCGTCACGTTCCAGTCGCGCTTCGGCAAGGCCGAATGGCTCCAGCCGTATACCGCGCCGACCCTGCGCGAATTCGGCGAGGCCGGCGTGCGGCGGGCCGACGTGTTCTGCCCCGGCTTCACGGCCGATTGCCTCGAGACGATCGAGGAAATCGGCATGGAAGTGCGCGACGAGTTTCTCGCCGGCGGCGGCAAGACCTTTCACCGCATTCCGTGCCTGAACGGTGCCTCCGCATGGATCGGCGCGCTCGGCGAGATCGTCGCGGAAAATCTGCAGGGCTGGCCCGTCAAGGCCGCGCAGCCCGAACCGGTCAATTGAGATGAAACGATTCCCACGCGCGCGTTGTTCGCCGTTCCCCGGGGCGGCGGTCAGCCATCACACGGCGGCCCGGCGGAGGCTTGCATGAACTACAGGATTTCCACGGAGCCGGGCGCGAAGCTGCGCATCGACAAATGGCTGTGGGCAGCCCGATTCTTCAAGACGCGCTCGCTCGCGACCGATGCGGTCGACAAGGGGCACGTGAAGATCGGCGGCGCGGCGGTCAAGCCGGCGAAGGACGTGCGGGTGGGCGACGAGGTCGAGATTGCGATCGACGGCATCGTCTGGCACATTGCCGTGCTGGGCGTGTGCGACGTGCGCGGGCCCGCGAGCGTCGCGCAGACGCTCTACGAGGAAACGGCTGCGGGGCGAGCCGCGCGGCTCGCCGAACTGGAGCGGCGCCGGACGTATCGCGAGCCGGCGGCCGAATTGCACGGCCGGCCGACGAAGCGCGACCGGCGCATCATCGACAGATTTTCTGGTGGGAGCTGAACATCTGGTCGAACGTCGCCCGCGCGCTTCCGTATTCGGTCGTGCGGTCGGTGACGGCCCCCGACAGGCAGATGGTGGTGGTGCCGGCAATGAGTACCAGCGCGACCACCGATATCGCAAAGGTCAGTTTCACGGTACTCCCCTCGAGAACAAGGGTGAAAACGGCGCCAGGTGGAAGGTCACGCGGCGGTCAGCTAGGGTAAACACGCTTTTCCGACGCTTGAGTGGAGTGTAGTGCAGCCGGCCTGTGTGCAGCTAGTACTTGCCGGGTAAGCGTTGTTACAGGCCGTTTCGCCCGAGGCGGCGGACGATGCGGCGCCTGCCCCGGCAGACGCGCGGTTGTTTCGCGGCATTGGAGAATGCCGGCGAATAACCCTCTTGAAACCGCAGTTTTCGCCCTTATTTGCACCAGTAATGTGCGGTGCCGCCGGGTATACGTCCGGCGGTTGCCGATTTGGCTTCAACCTCTAATCGACTTTCAGCGACATGGAAAACACGCAAGAGAACCCGGCTACCCAATCGGCCGAAGACATCGGCAGCGAGAAGCAGGCGGAGCAAGGCGCCGCACCCGCCGCCGAAGCCGCCGACGCGGCGCTCGCGGAGGCTCAAGCCAAGGTCGCCGAGCTCCAGGAAAGCTTCCTGCGGGCGAAGGCCGAAACCGAGAACGTGCGCCGCCGCGCGCAGGACGACGTGTCGAAGGCGCACAAGTTCGCGATCGAGAGCTTCGCGGAGCACCTGCTGCCCGTGCTGGACAGCCTGGAAGCGGCCGTCAACGATACCTCCGGCGACATCGCGAAGGTGCGCGAGGGCGTCGAGCTCACGCTGCGCCAGTTGACGAGCGCGCTCGAGAAGGGCCGCGTCGTCGCGATCAATCCGGTCGGCGAGAAGTTCGATCCGCACCAGCACCAGGCCATTTCGATGGTGCCGGCCGAGCAGGAGCCGAACACCGTCGTCACGGTGCTGCAAAAGGGCTACATGATCGCCGACCGCGTGCTGCGCCCCGCGCTCGTCACCGTCGCGCAGCCGAAGTAAGGCGGCCGACATGGTGCCCGCCGGCGTCGATCCGGCCGCGTTCGACGCGTTCGACATGCAGGCGCTCGACGCCGGCACGTTCGACGCGGCCGTCGACGGCGCGGGCGATGCGCTGGCCGTGGTGTTCTTCTGGGGTGTCGACTGCTTCAACTGCGAAATCGCGAAGAAGGCGATGCTCGCCCAGCCCGACGCGATCCGCGCGCTGGGCCTGAAGTGGTTCCATTGCAACGTGTACGAGCACCATCAGCTGGGGCGCCGCTTCGGGCTGCACGGCGTGCCGACGTGGTTCTTCTTCCACCGCGGCAAGCGGTTGGGCCGCGCGACGGGCTGGCATGGTCTCGCGCAGTTCCAGGCAGCGGTTGCGGCGGCACGCGCGAAGATCGGCGCGGCGGCCGGTGCCCCGTCCCGCGAGGGCACCGGCCCACACGATCCGCTGGCCGGCGGCGATTGAAAAAATTTAATATCCGCATCGCTCGTCGGGTCTTGAAAACGGATCGGGCGGACGCATTTCGGGAACAGAGTTGAATTCTGGCGTGCGAAACCGCCCAAAAACGCGGCGTTTCGCGCAGCAAACAAGCATTTCTGGAGATTAGGAAAAAATGGGAAAGATCATCGGTATTGACCTCGGCACCACGAACTCGTGCGTCGCCATCATGGAAGGCAACCAGGTCAAGGTCATCGAGAACTCGGAAGGCGCTCGCACCACGCCGTCGATCATCGCGTACATGGACGACAACGAAGTGCTCGTCGGCGCGCCGGCCAAGCGCCAGTCGGTGACCAACCCGAAGAACACGCTGTTCGCGGTGAAGCGCCTGATCGGCCGCCGCTTCGAAGAGAAGGAAGTCCAGAAGGACATCGGCCTGATGCCGTATGCGATCATCAAGGCCGACAATGGCGACGCATGGGTCGAAGCGCACGGCGAAAAGCTCGCGCCGCCGCAGGTGTCGGCCGAAGTGCTGCGCAAGATGAAGAAGACGGCCGAAGACTACCTCGGCGAGCCGGTCACGGAAGCCGTGATCACGGTGCCGGCATACTTCAACGACAGCCAGCGCCAGGCGACCAAGGACGCCGGCCGCATCGCGGGCCTCGAAGTCAAGCGGATCATCAACGAGCCGACCGCGGCCGCGCTCGCGTTCGGCCTCGACAAGGCCGAGAAGGGCGACCGCAAGATCGCCGTGTATGACCTCGGCGGCGGCACGTTCGACGTGTCGATCATCGAGATCGCGGACGTCGACGGCGAAATGCAGTTCGAAGTGCTGTCGACCAACGGCGACACGTTCCTCGGCGGCGAAGACTTCGACCAGCGCATCATCGATTACATCATCGGCGAGTTCAAGAAGGAGCAGGGCGTCGACCTGTCGAAGGACGTGCTCGCGCTGCAGCGCCTGAAGGAAGCCGCCGAAAAGGCGAAGATCGAGCTGTCGTCGAGCCAGCAGACCGAAATCAACCTGCCGTACATCACGGCGGACGCGTCGGGCCCGAAGCACTTGAACCTGAAGATCACCCGCGCGAAGCTGGAAGCGCTGGTGGAAGACCTCGTCGAGCGCACGATCGAACCGTGCCGCATCGCGATCAAGGACGCAGGCGTCAAGGTGTCGGACATCGACGACGTGATCCTGGTCGGCGGCCAGACCCGCATGCCGAAGGTGCAGGAGAAGGTGAAGGAGTTCTTCGGCAAGGACCCGCGCCGTGACGTGAACCCGGACGAAGCCGTCGCGGTTGGCGCGGCGATCCAGGGCCAGGTGCTGTCGGGCGACCGCAAGGACGTGCTGCTGCTCGACGTGACCCCGCTGTCGCTCGGTATCGAGACGCTCGGCGGCGTGATGACGAAGATGATCAACAAGAACACGACGATCCCGACGAAGCACGCCCAGGTGTATTCGACGGCGGACGACAACCAGTCGGCCGTGACGATCAAGGTGTTCCAGGGCGAACGCGAAATGGCGGCGGGCAACAAGCTGCTCGGCGAGTTCAACCTCGAAGGCATTCCGCCGGCCCCGCGCGGCGTGCCGCAGATCGAAGTGACCTTCGACATCGACGCGAACGGCATCCTGCACGTCGGCGCGAAGGACAAGGCGACCGGCAAGGAAAACAAGATCACGATCAAGGCGAACTCGGGCCTGTCCGAGGCTGAAATCGATCAGATGATCAAGGACGCGGAAGCGAACGCAGCGGAAGACCACAAGCTGCGCGAGCTGGCCGATTCGCGCAACCAGGGCGACGCGCTGGTCCACAGCACGAAGAAGGCGCTGACCGAGTACGGCGACAAGCTGGACGCGGGCGAGAAGGAAGCGATCGAAGCGGCGCTGAAGTCGCTCGAGGACGTGCTGAAGGACACGTCGGCCGACAAGGCCGCGATCGACGCGAAGGTCGAGGAGCTCGGCAAGGTCTCGCAGAAGCTCGGCGAGAAGATGTACGCCGACATGCAGGCCCAGCAGGCAGGTGCGGCCGGCGCGGCCGGTGCGGCGGAAGGCGCGGCCCACGCAGGCGGTGCGCAACAGGCTGCCGACGACGTCGTCGACGCCGAGTTCAAGGAAGTGAAGAAGGACTAAGCCAGGTTGCAATGGCACCGCATGCCGCGCGCGCAAAAACGCGCGCGGCGCGACTGACCAGCGGCTGAAAAGCGGTCTGTCTTTCCTTCCGGATGGCCGGATCGACTCCACGCCTGGCGGGCCTTGCGGCCCTCCGGGCACATTTGTTTTTTGGCGGGTGCTGCGCGAGCCGTCCGCGGACGGTGCAGCGCCAGACGAGTCGAGAGACTTTACTGCGGGCGAAAGGAGCCGCCGCGTGCGCGATGCGTGGCGGCACAGTGAATCGATATGGCGAAACGGGATTACTACGAGGTTCTGGGCGTCGCGAAGAATGCGAGCGACGACGAAATCAAGAAGGCATATCGCAAGCTTGCGATGAAGTATCACCCTGACCGCAATCCGGACAGCAAGGATGCGGAAGAGCATTTCAAGGAGGCGAAGGAAGCCTATGAAATGCTGTCGGATGGCCAGAAGCGGGCCGCGTATGACCAGTACGGCCACGCGGGCGTCGATCCGAACATGGGCGGTGCGGGTGCGCAGGGCTTCGGCGGCTTCGCGGATGCGTTCGGCGACATCTTCGGCGACATCTTCGGCCAGGCCGCGGGCGGTGCCGCGCGCGGCGGCCGCGGCGGCCCGCAGGTGTATCGCGGCGCCGACCTGCGCTACAGCATGGAAATCACGCTCGAGCAGGCCGCGCACGGCTACGACACGCAGATCCGCGTGCCGAGCTGGGTGTCGTGCGAAGTCTGCCACGGCTCGGGTGCGAAGCCCGGCACGAAGCCGGAAACCTGCCCGACCTGTCACGGCCAGGGCACGGTGCGCATGTCGCAGGGCTTCTTCAGCATCCAGCAGACCTGCCCGAAGTGTCATGGCACCGGCACCTACATCCCCGAGCCGTGCGCGCATTGCCACGGGTCGGGCAAGGTGAAGGAAACCAAGACGCTCGAAGTGAAGATTCCGGCCGGGATCGACGACGGGATGCGGATCCGCTCGGCCGGCAACGGCGAACCGGGCATCAACGGCGGGCCGCCGGGCGACCTGTACGTCGAGATCCACATCAAGCCGCACTCGGTGTTCGAGCGCGACGGCGACGATCTCCACTGCCAGATGCCGATTCCGTTCACGACCGCCGCACTCGGCGGCGAGATCGAGGTGCCGACGCTGGCCGGCCGCGCATCGTTCCCGGTGCCGGAAGGCACGCAGTCGGGCAAGACGTTCCGCCTGCGCGGCAAGGGCATCAAGGGGCTGCGTTCGAGCATCGCGGGCGATCTGTACGTGCACGTGCAGGTCGAGACGCCCGTGAAGCTGACCGACCAGCAGCGCGACCTGCTCAAGCAGTTCGAGAAGTCGCTGGCCGAAGGCGGCGCGCGTCACAGCCCGCAGAGCAAGAGCTGGTTCGACCGGGTGAAGAGCTTCTTCGAGTAACGGGCATGACTGAAGGCAACGAGAGCGCGTCGTTCGCGCTCTTGGACGATTGCGACTCGACCGCGTCCGCGCGGTCGAGTCGTTTGTATTCGGGCTTCGTGCGCGAACGCGTGTGCACGGACCCGGCGCAGCTCGACGCCATCGATGCGGCGCTCGCGCGGGATCTGCGCGACGGGCTGCATGCGGTCGTCGTCGGCGATTACGAATTCGGACGCAACCTGCAAAAGGCGCAGCCGGGCGATGCCCCGCTGCGCTTTTTGCTGTATGCGCACTGCGAGCGGCTGTCGCGCGACGAAGTCGACGCGTGGCTCGCACAGCAGGATGGCGGCGGCCCGCCGTCGATCGCCGGTGTCGCGCACGTCGCGAAGAGCGTGTCGCGCGACGCGTTCGACGCGGCGATCGGCGCGGTGCAGGACGCGCTGCGCGCAGGCGATTCGTATCAGGTCAACTACACGTACCGGCTGAATTTCGACGTGTTCGGCACGCCGCTCGCGCTGTACCGGCGGCTGCGCGCGCGCCAGCCCGTGCGGTACGGCGCGCTGATCGCGCTGCCCGGCGGCGCGTGGGTCGTATCGTGCTCGCCCGAGCTGTTCGTCGAGAAGCAGGGCGACGTGCTGCGCGCGCGGCCGATGAAGGGCACCGCGCCGCGTTCGGCCGATCCGCGCGACGATGCGGCGGCCGCCGCGTTCCTCGCGAGCGATCCGAAGAACCGCGCGGAAAACGTGATGATCGTCGACCTGCTGCGCAACGACGTGTCGAGGATCGCACGCACGGGCAGCGTCAAGGTGCCGGCGCTGTTCTCCGTCGAGCCGTATGCGTCGGTGTGGCAGATGACGTCGACGGTCGAAGCCGGCTGGCGCGACGGCACGACGTTCGCGCAGATGCTGCGCGCGCTGTTTCCGTGCGGGTCGATCACCGGTGCGCCGAAGTACAAGACGATGGAATTGATCGACGCGATCGAGTCGACGCCGCGCGGGCTCTATACGGGCGCGATCGGGTGGCTCGATGCGCCGCGGGACGGCGCCGTGGAGGACGCCGCGAAAGACGTTCCGTCGGCGAGCCACGGCGCCGCGCGACAGGTTGACGGCGCCGGTGCGTCGCCGGGCCGTGCGGCGTCCTGCGGCGATTTCTGCCTGTCGGTCGCGATCCGGACGCTGACGCTCGATGCGGCTGGCGTCGATAATGACGCGGACGGCACGGGCATCGCCGCGGCCGGCCGGCGGCGCGGCACGATGGGCGTCGGCGCGGGCATCGTGCTCGACAGCGTCGCGGCCGACGAATATGCGGAGTGCGAATTGAAAGCGCGATTCCTGACCGATGCCGACCCCGGCTTCCAGCTATTTGAAACCGCCGCCGCGACGCGCGCGGACGGCATCCGGCATCTGGAGCGCCATCTCGCGCGGCTGCAGCGCAGTGCCGATGCGTTCGGCTTCCGCTTCGACGCCGACACGCTGCATCGCGAGATCGATGCACGCTGCGCGGCGCTCGACGGTGACAGTCCATACCGGATGAAGCTCGCGCTCGCGAAGGACGGCGCGGTCGACATCACGGCCGCACCGCTGAAGGCGCTGCCCACCGGGCCGGTTAGCGTGATGCTCGCGTCCGAGCACGGCTTTGCGCCGACCTGCGCGAGCGACGCGCTGCTGCTGCACAAGACCACGCGCCGTGCCGAATACGACCGCGCGTGGCAGGCGGCCGAAGCACTCGGCGGATTCGACATGCTGTTCGTCAACGAGCGCGGCGAGGTGACGGAAGGCGGGCGCTCGAACCTGTTCGTGAAGCTCGACGGGCAATGGGTGACGCCGCCGCTTGCAAGCGGCGTGCTGCCGGGCGTGATGCGCGGCGTGCTGCTGGACGATCCGGCGCTAAACGCAACGGAGCGCGCGCTGACGCTCGACGATGTGCTGAACGCAGACGCGTTGATGATCTGCAATGCGTTGCGCGGGCCGATGACGGCGCGGCTGATTCGCGACTGCGCATCGGCCTGAACGGATTACTTTCGTGGCGTACATTGCCAGGTTTGTACGATGGCGTGCCCTCGTTTATAGCGCGCGACGCAAGTTTGCGCATGTTTGCCGAGTGGCCGTGCGATCACGACGCTCGTATTGCCGTAGTCACACGAGACCCAGTAGTCTTCACGGGCTTCGGCCAGCGACCAGGTGTACACATCGCTTTTGGGCTCGGTGCGCGAGCGATTGGGCAGCAATGACATTATCCGGTCCGGCGGCCCCGACCAGAAGGTGACACCGGCAAGCGGATAGGTGCGTTGCGTGTCGAAGTTTTTCCAGCCATCGGGTGGTTGACCGTCGAGCTGCTGGGTGACGGCAATGCGTGCGGGGCAATTTGCAATGGCGGCGGATACGGGTAAGACGGTGAGCGAACTGAATGCGAACGCGGTAATGGTGAGCAGCCGGTACGGCGTTTGCCGGATGAACGTCATCATTTCACCACCGAAAATGCATCGGCATTGTTGCTTGGATCGATGTAACGGCCAGTTTGGTCCTTGCCCTTGAATGCAATACATCGTCTCTTGATTGCCCTGCGAATATGGGACGTGTATGGAATTGCGATGTGTACGACGCGTGATAGATGTTCTCGAGCGGGCGTCGACATTGTCTTCGCCTTCCGCTGCACCCTCATCCGCAGTGCCAGTCGATCATCTTCGGCGGCGTCCGCTTCGCGTCGTAGCGGACCGTGCAGGTTCGCGCGGCCGTGCCCAGCGGACGGGCAATGATCGCGGCCGTGTCGAAATACTCACAACTCACCCAGTAATCGGTTTCGGCTTCCGCGAGTGGCCACGTGTTGACGAGCATATCGCGCCGTTTGACGCCGCTCGATGGGGCGAGCATGGCGAGTTGATCGGGCGGCCCGGACCAAAACGACACGCCGATCAGCGGATGTGCCTTCTGTGAATCGTAAGGGCGCCAGCCGTCGGGCGCGGGATCTGTGACCGTCTGTGAAACCGCCAGGCGGGCCGGACACTGAACAGGCGCCGAAGTGGCGTACGCCGACGAGATGCAACTAGCTGTCAGCAACGCGGCGAGCGCCGCATTGGCTGGAAAACAGGCGAGTGCCATCGTCATCGCACCACCGAGAACGCATCGGCGTTGTTGCTCGGATCGATATAGCGACCGTTTCTGTCCTTGCCCTGGAACCGGATGTGCCGTTTCCGGATTTTCGACAGACTGCGCCATTGTTCGACGACGTAGATGCCTTTCGAATCCTGACTCAGATAGAACGCCGCATGGTTGCCGTACGATTTGTTCGGATAACGCTCGTTCTCGAAAGTCGCGATGACCGTGCCCGGACGAATGGTCGAATCGCCCTTTACCGTCTTTTCCGGTCGCCACCCCGAGGTCGCGCCCACTTTGGTATGGACCTTCACGAGCGCAACGCACTCACCATCGCCTTGTAGTGGTTCGCCGGCCAATTGGGCTGCGCGTTCGTATACGTGGGACATTTCGCCTCCATGGAATGATGGAAGCGCAATGGTCTCCGCAACGAAGGCCTACGGATATAGGACGTGTTTGAAAATGCAGTGCTGCCAAATCGAACGACGGGTGTCGTCGAGCAGGTGGCGGCCTTTGCCTTCGCATCGAGCCGCCACCTCGTCCGAAATCAGAACGAATGCTCCGGGCCCGGGAACGTGCCGTCCTTCACGGCGCGCACGTACGCTTCGACGGCCGCCTGAATGTTCGGCTGCCCCTGCATGAAATCCTTCACGAAACGCGGCCGCTTGCCGGGGAACACGCCGAGCATGTCGTGCAGCACGAGCACCTGCCCCGAGCAGTCGACGCCCGCGCCGATGCCGATTGTCGGAATCTTCAGCATGTGCGTGACTTCGGCCGCGACGAGCGTCGGCACGGCTTCGAGCACGACGAGCTGCGCGCCGGCATCCTCGATCGCGCGCGCGTCGCGCAGCAGTTGCGCGGCGCCGGCTTCCGTCTTGCCCTGGACCTTGAAGCCGCCGAACGCATGCACCGATTGCGGCGTGAGGCCGAGGTGCGCGCACACGGGCACCGAGCGTTCGACGAGGAAGCGGATCGTATCGGCGAGCCATTCGCCGCCTTCGAGCTTCACCATCTGCGCGCCCGCGCGCATCAGCTTGACCGCGTTCGCGAACGCGTCGGCCGGCGTTCCGTACGTGCCGAACGGCAGATCGGCGACGACCAGCGCGCGCGGTTGAGCCCGCGCGACACAGGCGGTGTGGTACGCGATGTCGTCGAGCGACACGGGTAGCGTGGTCGTGTGGCCCTGCAGCACGTTGCCGAGCGAATCGCCGATCAGCAGCACGTCGGTGCCGGCGCGATCCAGCAGCGCGGAAAAGCTCGCGTCGTAGCAGGTCAGCATCGCGATCTTCTCGCCGGCGTCGCGCATTGCCTGCAGCTTGGGTACGGTCACGGCAGGCCGGCTCGATTCCTGGAGATAGGTCATGGGAAATCCGGGTCGGTGGGGAAGAACGACGGGCGATGACGCGTCAGCGCGTCGTCTCGCCCTTGACGAAGAATTCCTTGCGGCCGCGCATCGTCTCGATGCGCTCGACCAGCAGGGCAAGGTCTTCGGGGGAATCCAGCGGGTTCAGGTGCTCGGCTGCGACCGTCAGCACCGGCGTGCGGTCGTAGTGGTAGAAGAATTCGTTGTACGCGTCGACGAGCGAGCGCAGGTACGCATCGCTGATCTGCAGCTCCATCGGCAGCCCGCGCTTCTGGATGCGCGAGAACAGCACTTCGGGGCTGGCCTGCAGATAGACGACGAGGTCGGGCGACGGCGCGTGCGGAACGTCGACGTGCGTGGCGACCGAGCGATACAGTTGCCATTCGTCTTCCGGCAGGTTCAGCCGCGCGAAGATGTCGTTCTTCTGCGGCATGAAATCGGCGATGACCGGGCGGCCGGTGTCGAGCGCGCCGATCAGCTCGCGTGCCTGCTGCGCGCGCTGCAGCGCGAACGACAACTGGACGGGCAGCGCGTAGCGCGCGGTGTCGCGGTAGAAGCGTTCGAGGAACGGGTTGTCCTGCGGGCGCTCGAGCAGCGCCTGCATCGACCAGCGCTCGCCGAGCAGGCGCGCGAGCGTCGTCTTGCCGACGCCGATCGGGCCTTCGATCACGAGATAGCGGTGCGGGGCGCGCAGGTCGGGCGCGGTGACGGTCAGCGGAGTCGAGTTCATCGGCAGCGGGTCTTGTCGGCGTCTGCGTCGGCCGCGAGCGCCTTCTGCATCGGGCACTGGCAGGTCTGCACCTTTTCGACGCGCTGATCGGCGACGGCGGCGAGAAAGGCGTCGGCACGGCCGCGCGCGGGGATGTCGAGCGCCGGCTCGATCTCGACGAGCGGCACGAGCGCGAACGCGCGGTCGGTAAGGCGCGGGTGGGGGACGATCAGGTCGGGTTCGTCGATCGAATCGGCGCCGAACAGCAGGATGTCGAGGTCGAGCGTGCGCGGCGCATTGCGATACGGACGCTCGCGGCCGAAGTGATGTTCGATCTTCTGGCAAAGCGCGAGCAGCTCACGGGCCGACAGCGTCGTGTCGAGCTTGACGACGCAGTTGTAGTAGTCGTCGCCGCCCGCTTCGAACGGCGCCGTGCGATACAGGCTCGATTTGCCGAGGATCGAGATGGTGCGCTGCTGCGCGAGGCACACCACCGCGTCCTTCAAGGTCTGGCGCGCATCGCCGAGATTCGCCCCCAGTCCGATATATGCAACCGTCATGGCATCACTTCCTACGTCGTTCGCCGGCGGGCGCGTCAGTCGTCGGACCCGCCCGCGGTATCCGGCGCCTGCTCGGCGGCACCTTCACCCGGCTTGCGGTTTCGCGCACCGCCGCGGCGGCGCCGCTTGCGGGGCGATTTTTCCTTCGAGCCGCCCTGCGTGAGCAATGCCTCGCGAGCGGCCGCGTCGCCTTCGATGAAATCCGTCCACCACTGTCCGACTTCCGCATCGAGCTCGCCGGATTCGCAGCGTAACAGGAGGAAATCATACCCCGCTCTAAACCTTTGGTGTTCCAGCAGCCGCATCGCGCTGCGGCCCGAGCGTTTCTCGAGGCGCAGTTGCAGGCCCCAGATCTCGCGCATGTCGGCCGAGTAGCGCTTGTGGATCGCGAGTTTCTCGGTCTGCATGTCGAGCACGTCGTCCATCGCGCGATGCAGCGCCGGCACCGGGATTTCGCCCTCGGCCGTGTATTGCTCGAAGCGCTGGCGCATGTCGTGCCACAGCAGCGTCGCGAACAGGAAGCCCGGCGACACCGGCTTGCCGGCGCGCACGCGCGCGTCGGTGTTGTTCAGCGCGAGCGTGATGAACTTCTCGCCCTGCGGCTGTTCGAGCACGACGTCGAGCAGCGGCAGCAGCCCGTGATGCAGGCCTTCCTTGCGCAGCTTCTTCAGGCACGCGAGTGCGTGGCCCGACAGCAGCAGCTTCAGCATTTCGTCGAACAGGCGTGCGGCCGGCACGTTGTTGATCAGGTCGGCGAGCGCGTGGATCGGCTCGCGCGTATGCGGCTCGATCTCGAAATCGAGCTTCGCCGCGAAGCGCACGACGCGCAGCATCCGCACCGGATCCTCGCGGAAGCGCGTGGCCGGATCGCCGATCATCCGCAACAGGCGGGCGCGTACGTCGGCCATCCCGTCGTGGTAGTCGAGCACCGTCTGCGTCGACGGGTCGTAGTACATCGCGTTGATCGTGAAGTCGCGGCGCGCGGCGTCCTCGTGCTGCTCGCCCCACACGTTGTCGCGCAGTACGCGGCCGCTCGCGTCGACCGCGTGCGTGCGGCGATCGAGTTCGTCGCGCTTCAGGCGCCTCGGCGGCTCGGCCGTGGCCGCGGCCGCCTCGGGCGGCGCGTCGACCAGCGCGCGGAACGTCGACACCTCGATCAGTTCCTGGCCGAACTGCACGTGCACGATCTGGAAGCGGCGGCCGATCAGGCGCGCGCGGCGGAACAGGCGCTGCACCTCGGTCGGCGTCGCGTCGGTCGCGACGTCGAAGTCCTTCGGCGCGATGCCGAGCAGCAGGTCGCGCACCGCGCCGCCGACGATGAATGCACGAAAGCCCGCCTGCTGCAGCGTGTCGGTCACGCGCACCGCGTTCTTCGAGATCAGCGCCGGGTTGATGCCGTGCACGCTGGCCGGCACGACGGTCGGCTCATGGTTGCTGCGCGGTTTCTTCGCGCCGCCGCGAGCGCCCTTCGGGGCGCGCGGGGCGGCTGGGGCCGCTTCGTCGGCCGGGGCCGCGGCGGGAGGCGTTTGCTCGGTTTCGTCCTGGCCGAGCAGCTTGCGGATGAATTTTTTGATCACGACGTTCAGAAGAGATCGAGGATACGCCAGCCGCGGTTGCTTGCATGCGCGCGCAGCGTGTCGTCAGGGTTGGTCGCGATCGGGTCGGTGACTTTCTCGAGCAGCGGGATGTCGTTGTGCGAGTCGCTGTAGAAGTAGCTATGTTCGAAGTCGTCCCAGTGCTTGCCGAGCGATGCGAGCCATGCTTCGGTGCGCACGATCTTGCCTTCGCGATAGCTCGGCGTGCCGGTCGGCCGGCCCGTGTACGGCGAGTCGGGATGCCCGTCGGTCGTTTCGACCTCGCACGCGATCAGCGTGTCGACGCCGAACGCGGTCGCGATCGGACGCGTGATGAATTCGTTGGTGGCCGTCACGACGCAGCACAGGTCGCCGGCATCGACGTGCTTGCGCACGAGTTCGAGCGCGGCGGGCGTCATCGCGGGGCGGATCACCTCGTGCATGTACTGCTCGTGCCATTCGGCCAGCTGCGCGCGCGAATACTTCGCGAGCGGCGTGAGCATCGCGCACAGGTACGCGTGGATGTCGAGCTTGCCGGCCTTGTAGTCGGCGAAGAACTGGTCGTTCTGACGCGAGAAGCTTTCCGCGTCGACGATGCCGAGCTTCACCATGAAGCGACCCCATTCGTGGTCGCTATCGGTGGGGATCAGCGTGTGATCGAGGTCAAAGAGTGCCAGATTAGTCATGGAAGCGCATTTTACTCGAAGCGGTTCGGGCCCGTGCCCGGTGGTGTGATGTCGTCGCCGGGACGCGCGAGCATCCGGCGCAGCAGCGGCAGCGTGACCGCGCGTTTCTGCTCGAGCGAGAAGCGGTCGAGCGCGTCGAGCAAGGCCATCAGGCTCGGCATGTCGCGCCGGAAATGGGTCAGCAGGTACGCGGCGATGTCGTCGGTGAGCGCGATCCCGCGCTCCTTCGCCGCGAGCTTGAGCACGGCGATCTTGCCGGCGTCGGACGGCGGCGACAGGTGGAACACGAGCCCCCAGCCGAGGCGCGTGCGCAGATCCTCGCGCACGTCGAGCGCGAGCGGCGCCGCCGGGCCCGCCGCGACGAACGCGCTCGACGGGTGCGCGCGCACTTCGTTGAACAGGTTGAACAGCGCGACCTGCTGCGTGTCGCTCATCCGGTCGCAGTCGTCGATCGCGTAGATGCCGATGCGCGGGTCGAACGTGAACGCGCCGAGCGGGCTCTGCGGGCTCAGGTAGCGCGCATAGCCGTACGACGCGTCGCTCACGAGCGCCTGCAGCAGGTGGGTGCGGCCGCTGCCGGGCTCGCCCCAGATATAGAACGACCGGTCCGGCACGGGGCCGGCCGCGAGCGCGAGATCGAGCTTCTGCAGGCGCGTGACGAGCTCGTCGTTCTCCTCGCTCATGATGAAGTTGTCGAACGTGGCGGGCGGCGGCGTGCCGAGATCGAGCGTCAGTTGACGGGACACAGCAGTCACAGTGCGGATCGGTTGAAAAAACGCGTGCCGTACGCCGGGCGCGCGCGCGGGAAGGCGCCTCGGCCGGCTTCACGCGCGACCGTACGCACGGCGGCGCGGCGCGGGCTTCGGCGCGCTTCGCCCGGCGATGAAAACGGGGACGTGTTGACCAAGATGCAATCCCTGACGATTCGGTGCTCGGAATTCCGGCCAACGGGCCGGCTTCGGGTAAAATCGCATTTTACCGACCTTCTCGCATTCCCCCATGAATCCTCCGAAATCCGCTCCCGACGCTCAGGGTCTGTCCTATCGCGACGCAGGTGTCGACATCGACGCCGGCGACGCGCTCATCGACAAGATCAAGCCTTTTGCGAAGAAAACCCTGCGCGACGGCGTGCTCGGCGGCATCGGCGGGTTCGGCGCGCTGTTCGAAGTGCCGAAGAAGTACAAGGAGCCCGTGCTCGTGTCGGGCACCGACGGCGTGGGCACCAAGCTCAAGCTGGCCTTTCATCTGAACAAGCACGACACCGTCGGCCAGGATCTCGTCGCGATGAGCGTGAACGACATCCTCGTGCAGGGCGCCGAGCCGCTGTTCTTCCTCGACTACTTCGCGTGCGGCAAGCTGGACGTCGACACGGCCGCCACCGTCGTCAAGGGCATCGCGCAGGGCTGCGAACTGTCGGGCTGCGCGCTGATCGGCGGTGAAACGGCCGAAATGCCGGGTATGTACCCGGACGGCGAATACGACCTGGCCGGCTTCGCGGTCGGCGCGGTCGAGAAGAGCAAGATCATCGACGGCAGCACGATCGCCGAAGGCGACGTCGTGCTCGGCCTCGCATCGAGCGGCATTCACTCGAACGGCTTCTCGCTCGTGCGCAAGATCATCGAGCGCGCGAACCCGGATCTGTCCGCCGATTTCCACGGCCGCTCGCTCGCCGACGCGCTGATGGCGCCGACGCGCATCTACGTGAAGCCGCTGCTCGCGCTGATGCAGAAGCTGACGGTGAAGGGCATGGCGCACATCACCGGTGGCGGCCTCGTCGAGAACATTCCGCGCGTGCTGCGCGAAGGCCTCACCGCGGAGCTCGACCAGAAGGCATGGCCGCTGCCGCCGCTGTTCAAGTGGCTGCAGGAGCACGGCGGCGTCGCCGATGCGGAAATGCACCGCGTGTTCAACTGCGGGATCGGCATGGCCGTGATCGTCTCGGCGGCCGATGCCGACGCAGCGATTGCCGACCTGACCGCCGCCGGCGAACAGGTGTGGAAGATCGGCACCGTGCGTGCGACCCGCGAAGGCGAGGCGCAGACGGTCGTGGTCTGACGCATTGCCGCAGCAGATGCAGCAAGGAAAGCCGCCCGGGATGGATCCGGGCGGCTTTTTTTTCGGCCGCTCGAGCGCTCAGTATGGCCGGCGCACGCCGACGCTCAAGCGGCCGCTCGCGGTGCGTTCGCCGGGCGCGCGCCGGCCAGCAGCGGCGGCACGAGCAGGTACAGCAGCGCGGCGCCAGCCCACACGAGCCCCGGCCACGTCGTGCGCGTCGCCGCGTAGGTTGCGGTAACGACCAGCGGCCCCGCGACGCCGATCAGGCTCGCCACGCTCGCCAGCGTGCCTTGCAGTTCGCCCTGGCGCGTATCGTCCACCTGCCGCGCGAGCATCGCCTGCAACGCCGGCAGCGTCATGCCGCCGGCCGCGAACAGCGGCAGCAGTGCAAACGGCACCCATGAGGCCGTGGCGAACGCGATGACCACAAGCCCGAGCGCATCGCCTGCCAGCCCCAGTGCGAGCGCGCGCCGCTCGCCGAGCCGCGCGATCAGCGGCCCGATCGCGAACGCCTGCGCGAGCGTGTGGCATGCGCCGTAGCCGGCGAGCGACAGTCCGGCGACCGGCGTCGACCAGCCGAAATGCTCCTGGCCGTACAGGATCCACAGCGTCGCGGGCGCCTGCGACACGAGTGCCACGATCACGTAGATGCCGACCAGCGGTGCGAGCGCGGGCGCGCCGCTCAGCCGGCGCAGGCTCGCGAACGGGTTGAGCGTGCCGGCCGTCCGGCCTTCCCGGGCCGCGCGCGGCCGCGATTCCGGCAATGCACGCCACACGAGCACGAGATTCAGCGCGTTGAGCGACGCGGCCGCGACGAACGGCGCACGCAGGTGCAGCGCGCCGAGCAGCCCGCCGATCAGCGGGCCGGCGATGAAGCCGATGCCCATCATCGCGCCGAGCTGGCCGAAGCGCCGCGCACGGTCGGGTTCGGCCGTCACGTCGGTCACGTACGCGGTCGCGACCGCGACGTTCGCGCCGGTGATGCCGGCGATCAGCCGCCCGACGTAAAGCCACGTGAGCGTGGGCGCGAGCGCCATCAGCAGATAGTCGAGCGCGGCGCCCGCGAGCGACGCGAGCAGCACCGGCCGGCGGCCGAGACGGTCGCTCAGCGCGCCGAGCAGCGGCGCGCACAGGAACTGCGCGAACGCGTACAGCGCCAGCAGAATGCCGTAGTGGGTGTCGGTGCGGCCCGCAGTGGCGAGCGCGCGCAGTAGCCCCGGCAGGATCGGCATCACGATCCCGACGCCGATCGCGTCGAGCAGGACCGTGGCAAGAATGGCAATCAGGGACGGATTCAAGGGCATTACTCTATCGATGATAGAGTGAGGATTATTCCACAGTTTCCCTATCGGTGATAGAGATGAAGGACGCAGGCGCGCGGCTGACGCGCGACACGGTATTGCGCGCGGCGCTCGAACTGCTGAACGAAGTGGGCATCGACGCGCTGTCGACGCGGCGGCTCGCCGAACGGCTCGGCGTGCAGTCGCCGACGCTGTACTGGCATTTCAGGAACAAGGCCGAGCTGCTCGACGCGATGGCCGAGGCGATCATGCTCGAGCGCCACGGCGCGTCGCTGCCGAAACCCGGCGACGTGTGGGATGCGTGGCTCGCGGAGAATGCGCGCAGCTTCCGCCGTGCGCTGCTGGCTTATCGCGACGGGGCGCGCCTGCACGCCGGCACGCGGCCGCGCGCGCTGCATTTCAGCTCGATCGAACGCAAGATCGCGCTGCTCGGCGACGCGGGGTTCACGCCGGACGAAGCGGTCGACGTGATGGTCGCGATCGGCCGCTTCGTGGTCGGATGGGTGCTGGAAGAGCAGGCGGCGCCGGACGCGGACGCCGATGCGTCGCTGCCGGACGCGGCCGACTATCCGTTGTTCGCGAAAGGCTGGGCCGTGCTGCGCGAGCGCGGCGGCGACGAAGCGTTCGAGCGCGGCATCGCATGGATCGTCGACGGCGCGCGCGCGCGCCTGGTGGCGCGTCGGGCGGATTGAGCGGTCAGCGCGGCGTGCGGCCGTCGAGCACGCGTTCGAGCGCGTCGAGCGCGCGAGCCGTCGAATCCGGCGCGATGCAGTCGACGACGATCCGTTCCGGCATCGCGCGCAGCCACGTGATCTGGCGCTTACACAGCTGACGTGTCGCGAAGATGCCCTTGTCGCGCATCGTCCGGTAGTCGGTATCGCCGTCGAGGAATTCCCACGCCTGCCGATAGCCGACGCAACGCATCGACGGCAGATCGGGATGGAGATCGTCGCGGCGCCGCAGCCGCTCGACTTCGTCGATGAAACCCGCATCGAGCATCGCGTCGAAGCGCTGCGCGATCCGTGCGTGCAGCACCGCGCGATCCGACGGCTCGAGCGCGACCGGCACGAAGCGGTACGCGGCGGCCGCATCATCCGTGCGGCGCGGCGCGGCGAGCAGCGCCGACATCGGCTGCCCGCTCAGCATGAAGACTTCGAGCGCGCGCTGGATCCGCTGCGAATCGTTCGGCGCGAGCCGCGCGGCCGTGTCGGGATCGACCTGCGCGAGCCGCGCGTGCAGCGCGGGCCAGCCGTCGCGCGCGGCGTCGGCGTCGAGTGCCGCGCGGATCTCCGGGTCGGCTCGCGGCAGGTCGTTGAGCCCTTGCGTCAACGCCTTGTAGTACAGCATCGTGCCGCCGGCAAGCAACGGCGTGCGGCCGCGCGCGACGATCTCGCCGATCAGCCGCAGCGTGTCCGTGCGGAATTCCGCGGCCGAATACGCATCGGCCGGGTCGATGATGTCGATCAGGTGATGCGGCACGCTCGCGCGCTCGTCGCGCGACGGTTTCGCGGTGCCGATATCCATGCCGCGGTAGACGAGTGCCGAATCGACGCTGACGATCTCGATCGGGCGGCGCGCGGCGAGCGCCAGCGCCGCGGCGGTCTTGCCCGAGGCGGTGGGGCCGAGCAGGCAGGCGATCGTCGTCGGAGTGGGCTGCGAGGAAGCGCTCATTGCCCGCGCATGAAGAGACGGTCGAGGTCGTTCAGCGTGAGCTGGTACCAGGTCGGCCGGCCGTGATTGCACTGGTCCGCGCGTTCGGTCGCCTCCATCTGGCGCAGCAGCGCGTTCATCTCGTCGAGCGTCAGGCGCCGGTTCGCGCGCACCGCGTGATGGCACGCGAGCGTGCCGAGCAGCTCGTGCTGGCGCTCGGTGAGCACACGCGAGCCGCCGAACGCGTGCAGGTCGGCGAGCACCGCGCGCGCGAGCGATTGCAGGTCGGCATCCTTCAGCAGCGCCGGTACCGCCCGGATCGCGAGCGTCGTCGGCGACAGCACCGCGAGGTCGAAGCCGAGCGATTCGAGCGTGTCGCGCTCTTCCTCGACCGTGCCGATTTCGACCGGCGTGGCCGTCATCGAGATCGGCAGCAACAGCGACTGCACGGCGACCGAACGATCGGCGAGCGCGTTCTTGAACTGCTCGTACAGGATTCGCTCGTGCGCCGCGTGCATGTCGACGATCACGAGGCCGTACGCATTCTGCGCGAGCACGTAGATGCCGTGGATCTGGCCGAGCGCGAAGCCGAGCGGCTGCTCGTCGTGCGCGCCGGCGGCGAGCGGCGCCGCGGCGAAGCCCGGCAGCGGCGCGACCGGCGCGTCGGCCGTATCGCGGGCGACGAGCGTCGTGCCGTCCGGCGTGCCCGCGCCAATGTCCTTGCGGCCGAACAGCGCATCGTAGAGCGCGAGCGGCTGCGCGACGGGCAGCGTGCCCTGCGTCATCCGCGCCTGGCGCATCCAGGTATTGCCCGCCGACGATGAAGACGACGGCGACGAGAAGCCGCTGCCGCCTGCCGCGTGGCCCTGGCTTTGGCCGAGCGGCGTGTCGACGAACGACGCCGGCCCGCGCGGCGCCGGGGAGAGTTGCGCGGCATGGCCGCCCGCGGTGGTTTCCGGCGACGCGCCCGCATGGCGGGCAAGCGCACGCTGCACCGCATGGAACACGTACTGGTGGATCGAGCGCGAATCGCGGAACCGCACCTCGATCTTCGACGGATGCACGTTCACGTCGACGGCTTCGGGCGGCAGGTCGAGGAACAGCACGTACGACGGGTAGCGGTCGCCGTGCAGCACGTCCTCGTAGGCCGCCCGCACCGCGTGCGTCAGCAGCTTGTCGCGCACGAAACGGCCGTTCACGAAGAAATACTGCTGGTCGGCGCGCCCGCGGCTCGCGGTCGGCAGGCCGGCGCAACCGTACACGGCGAGCGGGCCCGCCCGCTCGTCGAGCGGCAGGTGCGCGGTCGCGAAGCCGTCGCCGAGGATCTTCGCGACGCGCTGCGCGGGCTCGGTCGCGTTCCAGTGCTCGACGGCCTTGCCGTTGTGCAGCACCGAGATCGCGACATCCGGCCGCGCGAGCGCCGCGCGGCGGATCATTTCGAGGCAGTGGCCGAATTCGGTCTGCTCGCTTTTCAGGAACTTGCGCCGCGCGGGCGTGTTGAAGTACAGCTCGCGCACCTCGATCGTCGTGCCGATCGAGCCGGCGGCGGGCGACAGCACGCCCGTCTGCGCATCGATCTTCATCGCATGCGCGGCATCGGCCGTGCGGCTCGTGATCGACATCTCGGCGACCGATGCGATCGATGCGAGCGCTTCGCCGCGAAAACCCAGCGTCGCGACTGCCTCGAGTTCCTCGAGCGAGCGGATCTTGCTGGTCGCGTGACGCATCAACGCGAGCGCCAGTTCGTCCGGCGGAATGCCGCAGCCGTCGTCGGTGATCGAGATGCGCTTGACGCCGCCTTCCTCCAGCACGATGCGCAGCGTCGTCGCGCCGGCGTCCATCGCGTTCTCGAGCAACTCCTTGACGACCGACGCCGGGCGTTCGACGACCTCGCCGGCGGCGATCTGGCTGATCAGCTGGTCGGGCAGGGGCTGGATCGCGCGCAGCGGGCGCGCGGCGGGGGTGGGCGCGGCGCCCGCGGCCGTTTCGGTGATATCGGACATGGCCGAATTATAGCGAGGCGGCGAACGTGTGCCGGCGCGAGCGGCCGTTACGTTTTTTCACGGACCCTTAAGGGAGTTTCGGTATCATCACCCCGTTGCACGCGCCGCCCTGGCCGGCAGGCGCGTCGGCCATCTCTGGCCTGTCCCGGCCGTTCCGGCCCCATCGCCTTCGAGGAATCGCATTTGGATACGCTGCTTCATTTCGTCAACCTTGTCCTGCATATCGACGCTTTCCTCGGCGATTTCATCCGGCAGTACGGCGCGTGGGTCTATCTCGTCCTGTTCCTGATCGTGTTCTGCGAGACGGGGCTCGTCGTCTTCCCGTTCCTGCCCGGCGATTCGCTGCTGTTCATCGGCGGCGCGTTCGCGGCGACCGGTGAAATGAACGTCGGCCTGCTGATCGTGCTGCTGCTCGTCGCGGCGATTACCGGCAACACCGTGAACTACCTGATCGGCCGCTGGGTCGGCCCGAAGGTGTTCAATACGCATATCCCGGTGCTCGAGCGGTTCCTCGATCGCGCCGCGCTGCAGAAGACCCACTCGTTCTACGACAAGCACGGCGGCAAGACGATCGTGCTCGCGCGTTTCATCCCGGTCGTGCGCACGTTCGCGCCGTTCGTCGCGGGCGCGTCGTCGATGAGCGTCGCGCGCTTTCAGTTGTTCAACGTGATCGGCGCGCTGGTGTGGGTGCTGCTGCTCGTGCTGCTCGGCTATTTCTTCGGCAACATCCCGTTCGTCCGTCAGTACCTGAACGTGATCGTGCTGGTCGGGATCGGCGCGGCGATCGTGCCGGTCGCGCTCGGCGCGGTGTGGAAGCTCGTGCGCGGGCGGCGCTCGAACGGGGCGCCGAAGGCGGGCGGGCGCTGACGCGACGCGCTTCGACGCAATAAAAAAGCGTGGCGGCGGCCACGCTTTTTTTCGTCCGCGCGGTTCGCCGTGCGGTTCGGCTGCTGCCGTCACGCGTTGCGTTGCGAGACCGGCGTTTCGGGCGTCGGATAGCCGGCTTCGCGGAACGTCTCGAGGATCACGCGGTTGGTGTCGCAGTACACCTGCCAGTAGTTCTCCGGTTGAGTCGACGGGCGCACGAACAGCAGCGGGCCTTCCGGCGTGAACTGCAGCACGCCGACATCCGGCGCCGGCACTTTCAGCACGTTCGGCACCAGCTGGATCTGCGTCTTCAGGCGGTTGATCGCATCGGCCGCATCGACGCTGTTCGCGATCTTCGCGGTCAGGTCGACGCGGCGGTGCGGCGTCGCGCTGTAGTTCGCGATGTTGTCCGAGAAGATCTTGTTGTTGCCGACGATCGTCACGATGTTGTCGGCGGTGATGATCGTCGTGCCGAACAGGCCGAGCTCCTTCACCGTGCCCGTGACGCCGCCCGCGCTGATCACGTCGCCGATCTTGAACGGGCGCAGCACCTGCATGAACACGCCGGCGGCGAAATGCGCGAGCAGGCCGCCCCAGGCCGTGCCGATCGCGAGGCCGAGGCCGGCGAGCAGCGCGGCGAACGAGGTCGTCTGCACGCCGAAGATCTGCAGGATCGCGAGGATCAGCAGGATCGTCAGCAACACGCCGACGACGGAGGTCAGGTAGTCGGTGAGTGTCGGGTCGACCTTGCCGCTGCGGCGTACGACCTTGCCGAGCAGGCGCGTGCCGATGCGGATCGCCCAGCGGCCGACGAACCATAAGACGATCGCGGCGAGGAGGTTGAGGCCGAAGTCGAGGCCGCGGGTCATCAGGAATTGCTGGGCGGTGGCGAGATCGATCATGCGTTCTCCGAAGTCAAGGGTAAAAGGGCGGCGCATGCACCGGAACGGGTGCGCTTTTATAACCTGACCGGCGAGCGGCGGGCAACCGGGCTGACATTGCTTGACGTAGTGAAAAACGGGCGGGACGTGGATGCGTGTGGCCCGTTTGAGGACGGCCTGTCGTGGCGCGCGGCGCGCGGCGGGCGTCGAGTGGCTTGCCGCGCCGCGCGGCCGTAGGTGCCGTCGAGGCTGGCGGTGTCGTCCTCGCCGAGATGCGTGCCCGACTGCACTTCGATCGGTTCGAGCCGAATCTTGCCGGGGTTCGCCGGACGGTGCGTCGTGCCGAGCGGGATGTCGGTCGGCTGGTTTTCAGTCAGATCGCGCCGCGGTGGCCGACGATGGCGCGGTGCTCGCGGCGAGGGCGATGCACGACGGGCAGCGGACGACGTTCGACGATGGGCATCAGCCGTTCAACGGCAATTTGCGCATGATCGCGTGCACGCATTCCAGCGGACCTGCCTCGCCCGTGCGCACATGCACGTCGGGCGATACCGGCTGCTCGTAGATCGATTCGATGCCGGTGAACTGCCGAAGGGTCCCTTGCCTTGCCCGCGCGTAGAGCCCTTTGGGGTCGCGCGCCTCCGCCACGTCGAGCGCGACGTCGACGAAGACTTCGAAGAACATGCCCTGCGGAAAACGTGCGCGCGCTTTGGCGCGTGCCTCGCGAAACGGCGAGATCTGGGCAACGATGACGACGAGCCCGGCATCCACCATCAGGCGCGCGACCTCGGCTGTCCGACGAATGTTCTCGTGGCGGTCTGCGTCGCTGAATCCGAGGTCCTGATTCAATCCTTCGCGAAGCCGATCGCCGTCCAGCAGAAAAGTCCGCAGACCGCGCGCATCGAGTTGCTGCTTCAGCAGGTTCGAGAGGGTCGATTTGCCGGCGCCGGAGATACCGGTGAGCCATACCACGAAGGCATGGTCCTGCTTCATGCTGGAAGGCACGGATGGATCGCGCGTGAGCGTGACAGGGGGAGAACTGGGGAGATCTTGAGCCATCTCGGATTCGATGTGCCGGTAACGGCCTCGTACTTTAATTGTGAAGCGGATTCATCCGTCGGCGAATTGTAGCGGTGCTTTTCAAAATTGGTAACTTGAATATTTTAATCAGGAATAAACGTTCGCCTTCAGTCGGCGTGACGGCGTGCGAGCATTGCCCGCACGGTAATGATTGCCGATCCGCCGTAATAATTCGAAATGAATGCGTGTCGCTGACAGGGTGCTCGACCGTGTGTCGATTATTGCCGTGGTTCCCGGTCGGGATGAATCGCAAGGGCATCGATTTTTTTATTCAGCGAAAACTGTGCTAGTGCGCAGAATCCGCTTTCGCCATGCGACTCCGTCGCTCATTATCGAATTGGGGAATTATCCGAGGTGTTTGCCCGATCGTATTCGTCGAGCGACGATTCGTATCGCTTTCGATTGATCTGGCAGTACCGGGCGTCGGCCCGGCGCAACCGGATCGGCGAAACGGCCGTATCGCACCGAAGTACTCGCCACCTGGACGCGCTCGATTCGTCAGAACTGCGGCATGTCACTTGTGCCGCGGCCCGAACGGCCGCTGCTGCACGTCGGCGCCGTGCGCGACGATCGCCATCCCCTCCGGCACTTCCTCCCACGCGCCGCGCAGGTCGACGAGCGGTTCCGACACGACCATGAACGCGTCGTCGCCGGCTTCGGCGATGCGCGGGTTATGTGGATACAGCTCGTGCAGATGCTTGAACGACGTGCTGTGGAACAGCGAGCGCGATTGCCGTTCGCTCGAATAGCGCACCGCGACGATCCGTTCGCCGTCGGTCGCGCAGATCGTCATGTTCAGCGGGTCGGTGACGCGATGCCGCGCGGCGGTTTCCTCGACCACGCCGACCATCCGTTCGAGCGCCGGCAGCGGCGCCTGCTCGAGACCGTACGTGAGCGCGAGGCGGAACATCAGCTCGGAGTCGGTCGAGCCTTCGAGCGTCGGGAACAGCGCGGGATCGACCTTCATCGTCAGGTCGCGGCGCAACTTGTGGAAGTCGCGGATCAGCCCGTTGTGCGCGAACAGCCAGCGGCCGTGACGGAACGGATGGCAGTTGGTTTCCTGCACGGGCGTGTCGGTCGCCGCGCGAATGTGCGCGATGAACATCCGCGAGCGGATCGCACGCGCGGCTTCGCGCAGGTTGCGATCGTTCCATGCGGGATGCACGGAGCGATAGCGGAACGGGAGTTCGTCGGGATGCCCGTACCAGCCGATGCCGAAGCCGTCGCCGTTGGTGGTCGTGGCGCCCAGCTCCGAATGCAGGCTCTGGTCGATCAGCGAATGCTTCGCGCGGAACAACACGGTTTCCAGATGGATCGGATTACCCGTATAGGCGAGCCAGCGGCACATGGAACGCTCCTTCACGATGTATCGTTCGCGCATGGTAGCCGACTGAGCGGCGATGCCGCATCGAGGCGCGTCACCGGCAATCGTCATACATGGCGGCCGCATACGCGCGATGGACCACCGTGCGGCCGCACTGCCGGCGTGACGCAACGCAGCCGTTCGACGCTGCGGTGCGGCACGACGGCAGTGCCGCACCGCGTCGGCTCAGTCGCCGAGCGCGTCCATCACACGCGCCGAATAGACGAGCGCCGCGCCGGCATTCAACGCAATCGCGACGCCGAGCGCTTCCGCCACTTCCTCCCGGGTCGCGCCATGCTTGGCCGCTTCGGCCGTGTGCACGGCGATGCAGCCGTCGCAGCGCGTCGTGACGGCCACCGCGAGCGCGATCAGCTCGCGCGTTTTCGCGTCGAGATGGCCGGTTTTGGCCCCGGCGCCGGACAGCGCCTGGTAGCCGGCCAGCGTGTCGGGCGACAGCTTGGCGATGTCGCCGATACGCGTCGAGAGCTCCTTCCGGTATTCGTTCCAGTTCAGCATGATGCGTCCTTTTTCGAGAAGAGTGACGAGCGCGGCGGCTGCCGCGATCTCGGGCGATGCAAGGCTATTCTGATCGCTCTCGATGAGGGTTTCGATAGGCGGGAGTGTCAATTTTTAGCGCAATCGTCTCATGGATGCATTGAGTCAACTGCTGTCGCTGGGTCGCAGCCATGTCGAGCTCGACGTGCGCTGCCTGCTCGACGGCCTGGTTCGCGATGCCGCACGGCCCGCTGCCGCCCGGCGAGGCGGCGTTCCACCTGGCGCCGGCTGGAACCTGCCGGCTGCGTGTCGCCGACGCACGCACGCTGCAACGCTCTGACGGCGATTTCGTGCTGTTTCCCGGCGCGGACGACGTGTTCATGCTCGCGTGCCGATGCGCGGCTCGGCCCGCCGGGCCAGGCCGTGCTGCAGGCGCCGGCGCAACCGTGGACGGTCGAGCCGCTCGGCGCCGCGGCCGCGATGTCGCGCGCCGAAGCTGCTACCATGCGCAAAACGCAGTTCAACGACAACGATTTCGAACAACAAGAAAGAGAGGGCAAAGCAATGAACCAGACCACCATCCAGCAACCGTCGTTCGCGTTCGTGGCCGCGTCGTGGGCCGCGCTGCTCGCCGGTTTCGCGGCATTCCTGATCGGGCTCTGGAACGCCGGCATGCAGCTCAACGAGAAGGGCTACTACTTCACCGTGCTGGTGTTCGGCCTCTATGCGGCGATCTCGCTGCAGAAGAGCGTGCGCGACCGCGCGGAAGGCATTCCCGTCACCGGCATCTACTACGGCCTCAGCTGGATCGCGCTGCTGCTGTCGATCGCGCTGCTGATCGTCGGCCTTTTCAACGCGACGCTGCAACTGAGCGAGAAGGGCTTCTACGCGATGTCGTTCGTGCTCGCGCTGTTCGGCTCGGTGGCCGTGCAGAAGAACACGCGCGACTTGCAGAACGCGAAGCCGCGCTATACCGACGCGGATTCCGCGCCGTCGATCCAGGAATAACGGCGCGCGCGGCGGGCGCCGGATCGACTTCGTCGAGATCGGCGCGAACACCGGCTACGACGAGGAGAGGAACGACGGCTTCGATCGCGTCGATGCGTCGCGTTGCGACATCGTCGGATTCTGCGATGCCGATTGCCGGCCGGCCCGCGACTGGCTCGAGCACCTGCTCGCGCCGTTCGCGCGCGACGCGATCACCTGTCGCGGTGGCGGGGCGGACCGGCCATGCACCCAACGTGTACGCGATCGACCGCGGCAACCATACCGTGTTGTGGAGCGACGCCCGGGGCGATGCGGCGGTGGTCGCTGGACGGCTCGATTCACGCGGCAATCGGCCGGGCGCGTTGCAGGATGCGCTGAATCGTCCGGCGGGGATGGTCGTCGCGCCGAACGGCGATCTGCTGGTCGAAGTCGGTGACGACGGAATCGTGCGATGGCGCGCGTCGGGCGCGCCGTGGCGCAGGTGCCGGTTGCGGCGGCGATGTCCGGAGGGGCCGTGGAGGCAAACTTGCGGCAGCCGTGAGGGGCAGCGCGATCGACGTTTGCGGGGGGCTTCATCGGCGCTGGCGGGTCTCAGCGAAGGGCGTCCAACGCGGCAAAGGCGACAGACGCAAAAAAGCCTCCGCGAGGGAGGCTTTTTTGCACTATCGAAGATAGTTGGTAGGGTGGGAGGGACTCGAACCCTCGACTCTCTGATTAAAAGTCAGATACTCTAACCAACTGAGTTACCACCCCACGTTCTTGAAACCTGCTGGTTCGTTGCCTCGACAACTTGGGCAGCGACCTAAAGAGCAAAAGATTATAGCGACGGGTTGATGGACTGTCAACAACGCGCCACGATAATTATTTGATCGTTTCGAGCTTGCCCTGCGCCGTCTGCGCCGCGTTCGACCCGGCGTACTGCGACACGACCTGCTCGAACGTCTTCTTCGCGGCCGCCTTCTGGCCTTGTTCGAGCTGGTTCGTGCCGATCGCCACGAGAGCGTCGGCCGCGCGCGGATGTTGCGGGAACTTGCTGACGATCCCTTGCCACGTCGCGGTCGAACCACGGTAGTCGCGCAGCGCGTATTGCGCGTTGCCGTACCAGTACTGCGCGGTCGGCTGATAGGGGCTCTGCGGATACTTCGCGATGAACGCGCGGAACGAAGCCGCCGCCGCCTTGAAGTTGCCGTTGCGGAACTGCTGCTGCGCCGCGCTGAGCGCATCCGTTTCACCCGGCTGCACGGTGCCTTCGACACCATCGATCGTCGCCTGCTGCGGCTCGAACTTCTTGAGCCGCGTGTCGAGATCCTGGTAGTACTCCTTCTGCTGCCGCTCGAGCGTCGTCAGCCGGTTCGTCAGATCCTCGTTCTCGCCGCGCAGCGTCGCGACCTGCTGGTTCAGCTGGTCGATACGGCCGGATTGATCGAGGATCGTACGCTGGGCGGCCGACAACTGGCTCGACAGATTGTCGCTCTTGCTGCGCAGATCGAGCACGGCGCGGCGCGCCTCGTTGTCGTCGAACATGCCGGCGTGCGCCGGCGCGGCCGACCACGCCGCGCCCGCGACGCAGAATGCTGCGGCAACGCGCAGCCAGGTTGAACGGTGCGTCATACGGCGATTCTTCCGTTACTTACTGTTGGTAGACGAGGTCGGCGCGACGGTTCTGCGCCCACGATGCTTCGTCGTGACCCGTTGCCTGCGGCTTTTCCTTGCCGAGGCTCACGGCTTCCATTTGCGAGTCGTTCACGCCGAGCAGGGCCATCGCACGGCGGACGGCTTCCGCACGCTTCTGGCCCAGCGCGAGGTTGTACTCGCTCGTGCCGCGTTCGTCGGTGTTGCCCTGGATCAGCACGTGACGCTGCGGATGGCTCTTCAGGTACTGCGCGTGCTGCTGCATCAGCGGCTGGTACTCGTCCTTCACCGAATAGCTGTCGAAGTCGAAGTAGATGCTGCGCTTCGCGAGCGGGCTGTTCGGATCGTTCAGCGGATCGACGTTCACTTGCGCGACGTTGTCGGCGCTCGGCTGCGTGCTGACTGCGCCCGCGTTGTTTGCCTTGTCGTCGAGCTTCACGCCCGACTTGCACGCGGCGAGCGCGCTGATCATCATCACGGCCAGGGCCAGACGAGCTTTATTCGACATCATGGTTACTCTCCTTGTGGTCATTGCATGAAGGGCCCCCACGACGGCTCGCGAACGGAGCCGCCCTGGACGGACAGGATCTGCGGCGGCGCGCTGCCGTCGGAAGGCACGGCGGCCAGAACGTTGCGGCCACCCGACTGGGTAGCGTACAGAAGGTACTGGCCGTTTGCCGCGAAGCTCGGCGATTCGTCGCGATTGGTATTCGTGATGGCGTTCGCCGCGCCAGTCTGCAGATCCTGAACGTACAGCTTGAAGCCCCCACCCGTGCGGGAGATGTAAGCGAGCAGCTTGCCGTCCGGGCTCACGCGCGGGCTCGTGTTGTAGCTGCCGGTGAAGGTCACGCGCTGCGCGGCACCGGCGCTTTCACCCTGTGCGGGCATCCGGTAGATCTGCGGCGCACCGCCCCGATCGCTCGTGAAGTAAATCCAGCGGCCGTCCGGCGAGTAGAACGGCTCGGTATCGATCGAACTGCTCTGCGTGAGACGGCGCAGGCCGCCCCCGTTCGCGTTGACCGTATAGATTTGCGTATTGCCCGTCAGCGACAGCGCGACGGCGAGCGTGTTGCTGTCCGGCGACCACGCCGGCGCGCTGTTGTTGCCCTTCTGGTCGGACACCATGTAGCGGCGGCCGGTCGGCAGGTCGTGGATGTAGACGATCGGCTTCTTGCGCTCGAACGATACGTACGCGACCTTCGTGCCGCTCGGCGACCAGGCCGGCGAGATGATCGGTTCGGTGCTCGACAGCGCGATGCGCGCGTTCTGGCCGTCCGAATCCGAAATCTGCAGCTGGTAGCGATTGCCCGTCTTGATCACGTACGACAGGCGCGTGGCGAACACGCCGCGCACGCCGAGCAGCTTCTGGTAGATGTAGTCGGCGATCTTGTGGCCGGCCGTGCGCAGCGTGGTGTCGGTGGCCGTCAGCGACAGGCCGCCAAGGCTTTGCTGCTTCACGGTGTCGTACAGGATGAAGTTGACCTTGTACTGGCCGTTCGCGTCGCGGTTCACGCTGCCGGCGACGAACGCGTTCGCGCCCTTGGCCTTCCATGCGCCGAGATCGACCGAGGCGGTCTCGGGCACGGGCGTGCTGCCTGCGTCGATGTTGGTGAACTTGCCGCTGCGGGCGAGGTCGGCGCGCACGATCGACGTAACCTGCTGCGGCAGGTTCGCCTCGTTCGTGAAATTCGCGGTGGCGATGGGGAACTGGGTCGACCCGACACCGGTGATCAGCACGTTGACCTGGGCGTTAGCGGCGCTGCCCGCCGTAATCAGACACGAGGCCACGAGTGCCCTGAAACCTAGCTTTGTCATCAAACTCATGCTTCTTGCTTCCCGTATGGCTTGGATCGCTGCGCAACCGCAGAGACAGTAAAAATACCCGATTCGTTCCCATCCGACAGCGACGCCCGGAGTGTAAGCGCATTTCGCTTCACTCCGCCGCCTTGAAGGTAATCGTAATGTCGGACGGGGTACGGCCGTTGGAATCGGGCGGCAACGGGACCGACGCGTGGATTGCATTCACCACGGCTTGATCCCACCCCGAATTCCCGCTCGAGCGGGAGACCGATGCGTTCAATACGTCACCGGACGGCGTGCACCGAATCTTGACGACGGTGGTCAGGCCTGCCCGCTCGCCGCCCCAAACGATGTTCGGCTTGACGCGGCGGCGCACCTTGTCGGCATAGCCGGGCGTCGCGGCATTGCCGCCGGAGCCCGTGCCGGTGCCGCCTTTCGCCAGGCCGTCGCCGCCGCCTTCGCCGGCGCCGGACAGGCCTTGCAGTTGCGCGAGTCGCGCGCTGCGCTCGCGGTCGAGCTTCGCGTTCGCCGCCGCATTGGCCTTCGCGCGCGCCGCGGCTTCGGCCTTCGCCTTGGCCTGGGCTTCCGCCTTGGCCTTCGCGGCTGCGTCGGCCTTCGCCTTCGCCGCCTGCTGTGCTTCGAGTTGCGCCTGCTTTTGCTGCTGGAGCTTCTGTTGTTCGAGTTTCTGCTGCTCGGCGAGCTGCTGTTGCCTGAGCTTCTCGGCCTGCTTCTGTTTGTCGCGTTCCGCGGCCTTCTGGGCGGCGAGGGCGGCCGCCTGCTGCGCGGCGAGCTGCGCACGCCGGGCTTCCTCTTCCTGCTGGGCCTTCAGTTGCTGGGCGCGGCGCTGCTGCTCGAGCAACGCTTCCCGCGCGGCCGCTTCCTGCTGACGCTTCTTCTGCTGCAGCGCGATGTCGGCCTGTTCGTCGCGCACCGGGGCAGGGGGCGGCGCGACCTTCGCGGGCGGCGCGGGCGTGACCACCGGCCGCGGCGCGGGGACGTCGGGCACTTCGGTCCACAGCTCGGCCTCGGCGCCGGCCGGCGTGCTGTTCTGCCACTGCACGCCGTGATAGAGGAACAGCGCGAGCAGCACGTGCATCAGCGCGGCGAGCGCGAACGCGCGCCATGTCCCGCGCTCGCGGGGAGGCTGGAGCGGGTACGCGGATCTGCGCGTGGATTGCTGCCGGTTCATTGCGATTTGACGAGGAGGCCGACGCGCTTGACGCCGCGCGCCTTCAGATCGGACATCACGGTCATGACGGCATCGTACTGCACGGTCTTGTCGGCTGCGATCACGACCGGCTGGTCGGGGTGATCGGCCTGCCGGGCCGAGATGAAGCTGTCGAGCTCGGCCTTCGTCATCGTGTCTTCCTGGGTCGCGCCCGAGTCGCCCTTGTACTTGACGCTCATCGTGCGGTCGGCCTTGATGTTGACGACGACGGGCGGCGTCTGCTCTTGCGGCGCGGCATTGCCGACGGTGGGCAGGTTGATGATCGACGGGGCGACGAGCGGTGCGGTGACCATGAAGATCACGAGCAGCACCAGCATCACGTCAATGTACGGCACGACGTTGATGTCGGCCATTGCGCGGCGCGAGCGGCCGCCGCGCATGCTGGATCGGATGGGGCTTCCTGCCATGGCGCGCTCCTTACTGGGCCTGACGCTGCAGGATGTTCGAGAACTCTTCGATGAAGGTCTCGAAGCGGATCGCGAGGCGATCGATGTCGTGCGCGTAGCGGTTGTACGCGACCACCGCCGGAATCGCGGCGAACAGGCCGATCGCGGTGGCGACGAGCGCCTCGGCGATGCCCGGCGCGACGTTCGCGAGCGTGGCCTGCTGCACGTTCGCGAGGCCGCGGAACGAGTTCATGATCCCCCAGACCGTGCCGAACAGACCGATGTACGGGCTGACCGAGCCGACCGACGCGAGGAACGCGAGGTTCGCCTCGAGCACGTCCATTTCACGCTGGAACGACGCGCGCATCGCGCGGCGCGCACCGTCGAGCACGAGGCCCGGGTCGCTCAGGCGCTTTTCCTTTCCCTTCAGGAATTCGCGCATCCCCGATTCGAAGATCCGCTCGAGTGCGCCGATCGTATGGCGGTTGTTGGCTGCGCTCTGATACAGCGCCTGCAGGTCGCCGCCCGACCAGAAGTCCTTTTCGAAGCGTTCGGTCTGCGCGCGCGCGCGGCGGATGGCAAACCATTTGCGGAAGATGAAGGTCCACGACATCAGCGACAGCAGCAGCAGCAGCCCCATCACGGCCTGGGCCAGCACGCTCGCGTTGAGGACGAGGGAAATGATCGACAGGTCTTGAACAGTATTCATAGAGGTTTGAGTAACGTCCCTTCGGGGGTGCCCGGCAAGGGCGTCCGGTGTGCGTGCGGCGCGGCGCGCCGGCCATGCCTGACGCCGAACCTTGCTTAGTATCGAATCAGAACGGCAAGTTCATAGGCTGTGTCTAAACGGCGCTCATGCGAGCTTCGTTGACAAACCAGTCTGCCCGGCGTCGATGACGGGCCCGCGTTGCAGCGCGTCGAGCACGGCCGGCGGGATGGCCGCGGGCCGGATGCCGTGACGGTCGACGCAGCCGAGGCGGATGTGCCCGACCACGAGCAGCGTGTCGCCACACCAGGCTTCCTGCGTGAATTCCACCGACGCGCGGCCGATGCGTCCGGGCCGGCTCGTGATCGTCAACGTGTCGTCGAGTCGCGCCGGCGCGCGGTAGTCGAGCGACGTGTTGCGCACGATGAAGATCGCACCGGTATCGTCGGCGAGCCGACGCTGGTCGACGCCGCAGGCGCGAAGCCACTCGGTTCGGGCGCGTTCGAAGAACTTCAGGTAGTTGGCATAGAAGACGATGCCGCCTGCGTCGGTATCCTCGTAGTACACGCGCACCGGCCAGGTAAAGCCGGACGGCGCTTCCGGGGAGCGGGTGGGCTGAGTCATGGCGCGCATTCTACCGGAAGGCAAAGACCGGATTCGTAACCGATTCGTAACGGAATGTAGTGCGTCGTGGCACACCGTCATGGCACACCGCGGGCCGGCCGGAGGCGGGCCCGCGGCTGCGGGCGACGTGTCAGCCGCGATGGACCGTGAGGCCGGCCGGGGCTTGCGCGACCGGCATCATTTCGATCGTGTTGATGTTGACGTGCGCGGGGCGCGTCGCAATCCAGTAGATCGTGTCGGCGATGTCCTCGGCGGTGAGCGGCTGGACGTTCTGGTAGACGTTCGCCGCCTTTGCATCGTCGCCGCGGAAGCGGACGTTCGAGAATTCCGTGCCGCCGCACAGGCCCGGCTCGATGTCGGTGACGCGCAACGGCGTGCCGATCAGGTCGGTGCGCAGGTTCAGGCTGAATTGTCTGACGAACGCCTTGGTCGCGCCGTACACGTTCCCGCCCGGATACGGATAGGTGCCGGCCACCGAGCCCAAGTTGAAGATATGGCCGCGACCGCGCGCGATCATGCCGGGCAGCAATGCGTGCGTGACGGTCACGAGGCCCGAGCAATTCGTGTCGATCATGGTCTGCCACTCGTCGAGGCTCGCCTTCTGGGCCGGCTCGACGCCGAGTGCGAGGCCGGCATTGTTGACGAGTACGTCGAGCGCCGCGAATTCGGCGGGAAGGGCGGCCGGCACGGCCTCGACGGCCGCGCGGTCGCGCACGTCGAGCTCGAGCGGCAGCAGGGCGTCGCCGAGTTCGGCGGCGAGCGCGTCGAGACGGTCCTTGCGGCGTGCGGTCGCGACGACGCGATGGCCGCCCTTGACGAAGGCACGGGAGATGGCGGCGCCGAAGCCGGCGGACGCGCCTGTGACGAACACGATCATTGCTGCTCCTGGTCGGTAACGGAATAGCGGGTGGAATCCCGCAAGCCTACTGAGAATGCCGCACCGCGGCAAGGCGGCAAAGCGTGTCGGCACGGGCGCGTAGAGTCCGGCCCCAATTGATTCGGGCGCCCTGCCGCGCGGTTGCCTATTCATGACGCATCCAATACACTAATGCGCTCATCACCCCTGCGTGACTGGCGATAGAACCCTTCGGGTTCAAGGTGGAGCATCCCACCGTGAAGCGCGGGGCGCCGTTTTTGCCGTTCGCCTGGGCAGCCGTTGTGCGCCGTCGCGTGCATCGCCGGTGGCTGTCCTGCCTCGCGTCATACGGATTCTTCCGCCACGTCGAGCTGGTCTCGCCAGCAGCGCACCGTACTCGGCCACTCCGGTCAACCTGTACACACTTAACGGAAACCGTATGTTTGACAGAGCCCAAAGCACCATCGCGAACGTCGATCCCGAAATCTTCGCAGCGATCGAGCAGGAAAACCGCCGCCAGGAAGATCACATCGAGCTGATCGCGTCGGAAAACTACACGAGCCCGGCCGTGATGGCCGCGCAGGGCTCGCAGCTCACGAACAAGTACGCGGAAGGGTACCCGGGCAAGCGCTACTACGGCGGTTGCGAGTACGTCGACGTGGTCGAGCAGCTGGCGATCGACCGTGTGAAGCAGCTGTTCGGCGCGGAAGCCGCGAACGTGCAGCCTAACTCGGGTTCGCAGGCGAACCAGGGCGTGTTCTTCGCGATGCTCAAGCCGGGCGACACGATCATGGGCATGAGCCTCGCGCATGGCGGCCACCTGACGCACGGCTCGCCGGTGAACATGTCGGGCAAGTGGTTCAACGTGGTGAGCTACGGCCTGAACGAAAACGAAGACATCGACTACGACGCGGCCGAGAAGCTGGCGAACGAACACAAGCCGAAGCTGATCGTCGCGGGTGCGTCGGCGTTCGCGCTGAAGATCGATTTCGAGCGTCTGGCGAAGATCGCGAAGTCGGTCGGCGCGTACCTGATGGTCGACATGGCCCACTACGCGGGCCTGATCGCGGCGGGCGTGTACCCGAACCCGGTGCCGCACGCGGATTTCGTGACGACGACGACGCACAAGAGCCTGCGCGGCCCGCGCGGCGGCGTGATCCTGATGAAGGCCGAGTACGAGAAGCCGATCAACTCGGCGATCTTCCCGGGTATCCAGGGCGGCCCGCTGATGCACGTGATCGCGGCGAAGGCCGTGGCGTTCAAGGAAGCGCTGTCGCCGGAGTTCAAGGCATATCAGCAGAAGGTGGTCGAGAACGCGCGCGTGCTGGCCGAAACGCTGGTCAAGCGCGGGCTGCGGATCGTGTCGGGCCGCACGGAAAGCCACGTGATGCTGGTGGACCTGCGTGCGAAGAACATCACCGGCAAGGCAGCGGAAGCGGCACTCGGCGCGGCGCACATCACGGTGAACAAGAACGCGATCCCGAACGACCCGGAAAAGCCGTTCGTGACGAGCGGCATCCGTCTCGGCTCGCCGGCGATGACGACGCGCGGCTTCGGGCCGGCGGAAGCCGAGCAGGTCGGCAACCTGATCGCCGACGTGCTGGAGAACCCGGAAGATGCGGCGACGATCGAGCGCGTGCGCGCGCAGGTCGCCGAGCTGACCAAGCGTTTCCCGGTCTATCGCTGATCGCCGATGCGCTGCCCGTTCTGCCGGCATGACGACACGCAGGTCGTCGACTCGCGCGTGTCCGAAGATGGCGCCGCGATTCGGCGGCGCCGCCGCTGCTCGGCTTGCGACAAGCGCTTCACGACGTACGAGCGGGTCGAGTTGTCGCTGCCGTTCGTCGTGAAGAAGGACGGCAGCCGCACGGAATTCGACCGTCGCAAGATCGTCGCCAGCATGCAACTCGCGCTGCGCAAGCGGCCGGTTGCCGCCGACGCGATCGATGCGGCGGTCGCCCGCATCGAATATCAACTGCTCGCGACTGGCGAGCGTGAAGTGCGTAGCGAGAAGCTGGGCGAGCTCGTGATGAACGAGTTGCGCGGCCTCGATACGATTGCCTATGTGCGCTTCGCATCGGTGTATCGCCAGTTCGAGGATGTCTCCGAATTTGCCGACGTGATCGAAGAGTTCCGTCGCGCCTCTCCCGCCAAGACCCCGCGTAAGCGCTGACGCGCTGCGTTCGTTCATCGTCTGCTCCGTTGGTTCGATTCGCGCCGATTGTGTCGGTCGCGATCGCATGTCGCCAGTCGGCCGTTCGGCCAATGGCGTGCGTCCGCACGCGCCGCTACAGTCGTCGCATCACCGTGGCGGAGGACGATTGCGATGGAACCTGGCGCTCAATCCTTGAAGAATGTGGTGCAACGATCGGGCGGATTCACGCTCGTCGAGCTGATGGTCGCCCTGTCGCTGGCGGCGGGCCTGGCGCTCTATGCGGTGCCCACATTCGACCAGTGGCGCATGCGTGAACGCGTGGATGCCCGCTCGCGCGCGCTGCTCGGTGCGCTGTCGTTTGCGCGTACCGAGGCAACGCGCCTCGGTACGCGCGTCACGCTGTGCCGCGCCGGGCGCGACGGCGCCTGCCTGCGTGCCGGAGAGCGGTGCGATCCGGCCGAATGGTCGTGCGACTGGATCGTCAGCGGGCAGGTCGACGGGTACTCGCGTGTGCTGCGACGCTATCCGCGCGATGCGGAAGTGGCCGTCGTGGGCGCCGCGCATGAGCTCGCGTTTGCGCCGCCGGCCGGCCAGTCGATCGGCGGGATTCGGCGTTTCGAGTTGCGTCCGAGGCGCGGCGTGTCCGATGCCGACGACGCGCGCGCATCGCGTTGCGTGCGCATCGCGGCCGGCGGCCGCGCGCGGCTGGTCGCCGGCCGCTGCGACGCGGCATGATCGCCATGCGCCATGCGCCATGCGCCATGCCATGCGCGGTACGTCGTTGCTCGAGGCGACGCTCGCCATCGCGCTGCTCGCCACCGTGATGTTGGCGGTCGCCGGCAGCCAGCTCGCGATGGCGCGTACGCAGCGCGCGACGATCTGGCGCGAGCGCGCGCTGTGGCTGGCCGATGCACGTATCGAGCGTCTGCATGCCGCGGCGGCGGTCGACGACGGCCTCGCGGCGTCGGCGGCGACCTCGTTGCCCGGTGGCGCGATGACGCTCGACGGCGGGCCGGGCGGCGTCCGCTACGCGGTCGTCGGCTGGCGGGGCGGCAACGGGGGCGCGTCGCCGCGCTGCGATGCGGCAGGGGCGTCGTCAGCGCAGCCGCGATCGTGTGTCCGGATACCGTTTCGGGAGAGGGCACGCGATGAGCGCTGATCGCCGTACGTGTGGCCATACGCTGCTCGAAGTGCTGATTGCGATGACCGTCGGGCTGCTCGTGCTCGCGGCGGCCGGTGCGCTGTACCACGCGCAGCGCATTGCGCAGCGTCGCGCGGAAGACGGGTTCAGGATGCGCGACGCGGCGGCTGCCGCGCTGATGCTGATCGGTCAGCAGATCCAGATGGCGGGTTTCCGGCCGCTCGATGCCGAAGCGGCATCGCCGTTGCCGCCGGTGTTCGGCTGTTCGACGGCACGCGTGCGCGGTAGCGGCGCACAGGTGCGCTGCGAGCCCGCGCGTTCGGCGTCGGACGCGTTGCTGGTCCGGTATGTCGGCGATGCCGTGTCCACGTGGACGACGGTGAGCGGCCAGGCGTCGGATTGCCTCGGGCAGGGTGTCGGCGAGCCGGGCGAGCCGGCGCCGGTGGAGAATCGCTTCGATGCGTATGTCAGCCCGTCGACGGGCGAGCCCGAACTGTATTGCGAAGGAAGCGGCCGTCCGGGCACGCCGCAGCCCGTCGTGGCGGGGATCGATCAGTTGCGCATCCGTTATTTGCGTCGCGGCGCCATGCGGTTCGTCGACGCTGACGCGATGCGTGCCGACGACTGGCGCGAGGTCGTGGCCGTGCATCTCTGCGTCAGGGCGCGCGGCGAGCCGATGCGCGAACCGGCGCGTCAGGTCGACTGCGACGGCCGCGTTGCCGTGCCGTCGGACGGCCGCGCCCGTTTGACGCTCGATCGCATCGTCGCGTTGCGCAACGTCGCGCTCGCCGCCGACGCTGCGTCGCATGATGCCATTCGAGCAAGCGAGGTGGCGCGATGAGCGGAGCAGCGCGATACGCGCGGGATGGCATCTTGCGACGCGGCGAGGCTGGCCACGCGCACGAGCGCAGCGTCGCGAGCGGCGGCGATCGGCAGCACGCCGTACGTGCTCGCGTTCCAGCGGCGACTCCGCGCGAGCCGAACATGCGTTTCCGGCCCGGTCGCCGTGCGTGGCGGCGCGATGCGGGCCTTGCGTTGCCTGCGGTGATCGCCATCGGCGCAGCGGTCGCGGCACTGACCGGTACATGGTTCGACGCCGCGCTGACGGAGTCGCGCCGCACACGCGCATTGTCCGATCGGCTGATTGCATTCCACGCGGCCGATGCCGCGCTTGCCGCGTGTACCGCGCGATTGCTGCGCGGCTCGGCGCCGTATGTGTACGAAAGCGAATCGCATGCGGAGCCCGACGCATGGCGACGCATGCCGCCGCTGGCGGCTGCCGAAGCGTTCGCGCCATTCGCCGAATGGCCGATGGCCGAGCAGCCGCCGCGATGCCTGATCGAGGCGTGGCGGCGTCCGGCAGGGCAGGCACGCGACCGCGCTTATCTTGTGACCGCGCGCGGTGTCGGCGCGCACGCGTCGAGTGCCGTATGGCTGCAGCACCAGGTTGCGATGCGGGACGGCCATATCGTCGTGCTGCGCTGGCGTCGTGTCGCGGCGGTGCTTCGATGAACGGCCGCCTGTTCAGGGCTCGAGCGGCGGGGTTCACGCTGATCGAACTGATGATCGTGCTCGCGATCGTCGCGGTGCTGGCCGGGTGGGGTATCCCGTCGTATCGCGAGCATGTCGTGCGGGTTCACCGCGCGTCGGCGGTGTCCGCGCTGTACCGTGCGGCCCAGTATCTCGAAACGCTCGACGGTGCACCGCCGGCGGCATTGCCGGACGTGCTCGCGCAGGCGCCGCCGGACGGGCCGGCCGTGTATCGATTGACGCTCGGGCGGCCGGACGGCGACGAGTCGCCGGTGAGCTATGAACTGGTAGCGACGCCGCTCGAAACGGGGCCGATGCGCGACGATGCATGCGGCATGTTCACGCTGCGCTCGGACGGGACGAAAGGCAATGCGGGAAGTGGGGGCGCCGACGAACCAGGCGCTGCCTGCTGGGGCGTGCGCTGAGTTCGCAACGAACGCGCGCAACGAACGCGCGCGGCGGCGCATGGCCGTGCGCGCAGGAGGCCCGCGGTCAGTCGTCGCGTGCGTCGAGCCCGCGCTCGTCGCGGGACTGCTTCCAGATCCGGTAGACCTCCCATGCGGCGAAGCCGAGCGTGCCCCACTTCAACGCGGGGCCCGCGCTTGCGCGTAGCAGCGAGCGAACGGGTTTCGCGAGCACGAGCGATGCGAGGGAACTCAGCATCGGATACTGGTTGACGAGGTGGCCGAGGCTTGCGTTCAGGTTCCTGGCCGACTGGCCGAACTTGCCGGTCGACAGCCCGGGGATGAACACCTTGAGCCAGCTGAAGCGCGTGACGGCCTGGCGCATTTCGGCGGCGGCTTCCGCGAGTTCGAGCCGCTCGACTTCGGATCGCAGGATCAGCAGTTCCTTGCGCAGCGCGCGGTGCTGCGACGCGCTCCAGTTCGATCGCGACGAATGGGAGCGGGATGGATTGCCCGTGATGTTCTGGCTCATGGCGCGTCGGCGAAGTAGGTGGAAGGGATGAGCGCGAGGGCGTTCACGGCTTGCCGCGGAACAGGTCGCGGTCTTTCTCGAGTTCGGCGAGCGTCGCCTCGAACACGGTTGGCGCGCCCCGCAGGCCCGAGCGCGCCTTCAGCCCGCATACGATGCCGCCAACGGCATACAGCGCGGTGATCGCGGCGAGCGACTGCCAGCGGTAGGTATCCCAGAACGCGATCGCGATCAGCACGGTCAGGCTGATGAGTGCCATCGTCGCGAGCATCATCGCGGCGAGGCCGAGGAACAGCACGCCCATCAGGCGCTCCTTCTCCTCGGCAAGCTCGATGCCCACCAGTTCGAGGCGCGTTTGCAGGAGGCCGATGGCCGAGCCGACGAGGCGGCGCAGCGGTCCTTGACCGGACGGCTGCGAGGGGGTGTCTGTCGTCATGGATGCGGTGCTTGCGCGTACAGTGAGCAGCTAGGACAAAGCCGCCGGCGCAGGCCGGCCGGCTTCGACGCCCGCGCGCCGCGTCATCATGCGGCCCGCGGGACGAAACGGCGCAAAGCGCGTTACTTGCGGTTGATCAGCAGGCCGATCAGCACGCCAACGCCGGCAGCCACGCCGATCGACGTCCACGGATGCTCGTGCACGTAGTCGTCGGTCGCGCGCGCGGCCTTCTTGCCTTTCTCGACCACCACGACCTGGACGTCGGCTGCCTTTTCCTTGGCCTGCTTCAGGCGCGACATGGCTTTCTCGCGCAGCTCGGCCGCACGGTCGCCCGTGCTGCTCGCAGCTTGCTTGAGCAGGTCTTCGGCGTCCGAGAGAACGGTTTTGATATCCGACATCAGTTTCTCCTTGTTGATTTCCGACATTGCAACTCCCTTCGTGCTGTCATGCTGCAGGTTCACATCGTAGCGAAACCCGTGCCTGCTGGCGAGCCGGGAAGACGCACGGCGGCAGCGCAAGACTGCATGGTAAACGACTTGTAATGATGAACAGAGCGGCAAACGGATTGAAAAGTTTCCCCGCTGCCGTCCGTTCTCCCACGACGCCGGGTAAAAATGACAAAAAAGTATGAATATCAAACGGAATAATCGTTCGCACGGCCCATTGCTTCCCGTAAGCTGATGGACTGCCCCGCGCTGTCCGGCGCGCGGTTTCAACCAGCATCGTTCGAGGAGGGAACATCATGAGTCTGCGTCTTGGCGACATCGCACCGGATTTCGAGCAGGAATCGAGCCTGGGCACCATCAAGTTTCACGAGTGGCTCGGCAACAGCTGGGGTGTCCTGTTCTCGCATCCGGCCGACTACACGCCGGTGTGCACGACCGAACTCGGGCTGACCTCGAAGCTGAAGGGCGAATTCGAGAAACGCAACGTGAAGGTGATCGCGCTGTCGGTCGACGGCGTCGAATCGCACAAGGGCTGGATCAACGACATCAACGAGACGCAGTCGACGGTCGTGGGCTTCCCGATCATCGCCGACGCGGACCGCAAGGTGTCGCAGCTGTACGACATGATTCACCCGAATGCGAACGAAACGCTGACGGTGCGTTCGCTGTTCGTGATCGACCCGAACAAGAAGGTGCGGCTCACGATCACCTATCCGGCCAGCACGGGGCGCAATTTCGACGAAGTGCTGCGCGTGATCGATTCGCTGCAGTTGACCGACAATTACAAGGTCGCGACGCCCGGCAACTGGAAGGACGGCGACGACGTCGTGATCGTGCCGTCGCTGCAGGATCCGGAAGAACTGAAAAAGCGCTTCCCGAAGGGCTTCAACGCGGTGCGTCCGTATCTGCGCCTGACGCCGCAGCCGAACAAGTAAGCATCGACGCAGCCCCTGCCCGCGGCTACGATGACAAAGGCCCGTCCGGCAGCGATGCCGGACGGGCCTTTTACGTGGCGGCGCTCGCAGGCGCGGCATCGCCGCCGCCGCGTGCGTCATGGTCGAATCATCAGAAGAACGCCTGGATGCCCGTCTGCGCGCGGCCGAGGATCAGCGCGTGGATGTCGTGCGTGCCTTCGTACGTGTTCACCACTTCGAGGTTCACGAGATGGCGCGCGACGCCGAATTCGTCGGAGATGCCGTTGCCGCCGAGCATGTCGCGCGCGAGCCGCGCGATGTCGAGCGCCTTGCCGCACGAGTTGCGCTTCATGATCGACGTGATCTCGACGGCGGCCGTGCCTTCGTCCTTCATCCGGCCGAGGCGCAGCACGCCTTGCAGGCCGAGCGTGATTTCGGTCTGCATGTCGGCGAGCTTCTTCTGGATCAACTGGTTCGCGGCGAGCGGCCGGCCGAACTGCTGGCGGTCGAGCACGTACTGGCGTGCGGTGTGCCAGCACGACTCGGCGGCGCCGAGCGCGCCCCACGCGATCCCGTAGCGCGCCGAGTTCAGGCAGGTGAACGGGCCGCGCAGGCCGCTCACGTTCGGCATCAGGTTCTCTTCGGGCACGAACACCTCGTCGAGCACGATCTCGCCGGTGATCGACGCGCGCAGCCCGACCTTGCCGTGGATCGCCGGCGCCGACAGGCCCTTCCAGCCCTTCTCGAGGATGAAGCCGCGGATCGCGTCCTTGCCGTTTTCTTCCAGTTTCGCCCACACGACGAACACGTCGGCGATCGGCGAGTTGGTGATCCACATCTTCGCGCCGGACAGCGCGTAGCCGCCCGGCACCTTCTTCGCACGCGTGACCATGCTGCCCGGGTCGGAGCCGTGGTTCGGCTCGGTCAGCCCGAAGCAGCCGATCCATTCGCCGGTCGCGAGCTTCGGCAGGTATTTCCGCTTCTGCGCGTCGGAGCCGAATTCGAAGATCGGCACCATCACGAGCGACGACTGCACGGACATCATCGACCGGTAGCCCGAATCGACGCGCTCGACTTCGCGCGCGATCAGCCCGTAGCTCACGTAGTTGAGGCCGGGGCCGCCATATTCCTCGGGAATCGTCGGGCCGAGCAGGCCGAGTTCGCCCATCTCGCGAAAGATGGCCGCGTCGGTGCGTTCGTGGCGGAACGCTTCGGTGACGCGCGGCGCGAGCTTGTCCTGTGCGTAGGCCTGCGCGGCGTCGCGCACCATCCGCTCGTCCTCGGTCAGTTGCTGGTCGAGCAGCAGCGGATCGTCCCAATGAAAAGTTGCAGCACTCATCGTCTCATCTCCTGTTGGTCCGGTCTTCCAGCCGGCCCCATGCCAAAGTTCGCTTGACTATGGTTCCGCTGTGCGGAACAATGTTTTGCAAATTGAACTCAGTGTAGCACCGGATGACGCTTTCAACCACCGACGACACCACGATCGACGAGCGCAAGTTCGTCGTCGCGCTCGCGCGCGGGCTCGACCTGCTGCGCGCCTTTCGGCCCGGCGAGACGATGCTGGGCAATCGCGATTTCGCGGAACGCACCGGCCTGCCGAAGGCGACGGTGAACCGGCTCGCCTATACGCTGACCGTGCTCGGCTATCTGCGCTACGACGAGACGCTCGGCAAGTATGCGCTGGACGCCGGCGTGCTGTCGCTCGGCTACGCGTTGCTGTCGGGCTCGGGGACGATCGATCTCGCGCGGCCGCACATGCAGGCGCTCGCGCGCGAGATTGGCGCGGCCGTGTCGCTCGGCTGCCGCGACGGGCTCGACATGATCTATCTGGAGACGATCCGCAGCGAGACCGCGCTGACGCTCGGGCTCGCGCCCGGTTCGCGGCTGTCGATGCTGACGAGCTCGATGGGGCGCGCGTACCTGGCCGTGCAGCCGGAGGACGTGCGCGGTGCGCTCTATGCCGAGCTGCACCGCGCGGCCGGCGGCGCGGCCGATGCCGATGCGCTCGTCACCGCCGCGCAGCACGCGGTGGCCGAGTTCTCGGCGAGCGGTTGCTGCTATTCGTTCCGCGCGTGGCACACGGACGTGAATGCGGCAGCCGTGCCGTTTCGCGAGCCGCGCGAGGGGCGCTGGCTGATCCTGAGCTGCAGCGGCCCCGCATCGTCGATGGACGAGGGCGTGTTCCGCACGCAAGTCGGGCCGAAGCTGAAGGCGCTCGCGCAACGGCTCGGGCAGACGGTCTGAGCAACGAGCGCGCGCGCAGTTCGCCGTCGCCCGGCAACGGGTTCGTTGGTCGCGGGGGCGGAAGCGGAAGGGGCGGCGCGGTTGCGTATTGTGCGACGGGCGAACCGCGCTCATCATCGTTCGCCTGTGTCCTGACGATCATGAGGTTCGCGATGCTGCACCCCGAAACGATGGAAGGCGGATGCGCATGCGGCGCGATTCGCTACCGGATCGCCGGCCTGCCGGCCGATGCCGGCTTCTGCCACTGCCGGCTCTGCCAGCGTACGACGGGCGCGGCGGTCGTCGCATCGGCATCGGTGCCGATCGACGCATTCGAATACCTGCAGGGCGAACCGACCGTCTATGCGTCGAGCGCGTGGGGCGAGCGGCGTTTCTGCGGCCGCTGCGGCGCGCAGCTCGAATACCGGCGCTCCGTGGCGCCGCGGACGGTCGAGATCAATTACGCGACGCTCGACGAGCCGTCGCGGCTGCGTCCGGCGTGGCATGTCTGGTACGGAGATCGTTTCCCGGGCATCGAGATCGACGACGATCTGCCGAAGTACGACGACGGTGGAAGAGAATAAGAATAGGCGGCTGGTTCACGCCGACGCGCCGGTGTGGATCTCGCGCGCAGGCAGGTTCGACCTTTGCGCGTAACGAACAAGAAACCGGCCGGCGTCGAGCGACGCCGCGTGCTGAAACCCGATTCCCGAAGCGGCACGACACGCCGTCATTCAGCGTGCGACGCCCCGCGCGCGGCGCGCACCTTCCGCCGCGCCGCTCAGGCCGTCACGACTTTCGCGAACACCGGCCCCTGCATGAACCGCACGTCGTGCTGGCGCAGCAGCTCGCACTGCGTCTCGTCGACCACACCGTCGAAGATCAGCGGAATCCGCACGCGCTGCGCATAGGCGACGAGCGCCTTGACCATCCCGTCGCGCAGCGCGATGCCCGCATCCATCTTGATGTAGTCGGGGCGCGCCATGTCCGATTCGACCGCGAGGATGCGGCCCGGGTCGGGCAGCTTGTCCGCGACCTTGAAGCCGTGATGCTGGTAGCTGCGCGTCAGGTAGCCGAGGAACGTCTTGTGGGCGACCGCGACCGCCGGCAGCTCGATCACGATCCGCTCGGGCGGCAGCCCGAAGCGCTGCAGCACCGACGAGAAATGCTTGCCGTGGTCGTACTTCACGCTCTTGAGCAGCCGCTCGTGCACGCGCAGGAACAGCAGACCGTGACGCTGCGCACCGAAGAAATTGATCGCGTGCAGCGCGCGCGACAGGCGGTCGATCGCGACGAGCGTCTGGTCGTCGACGGCCGCGTCGACCGGATCGTGCTGCGCGCCCGTGACCAGCGTGACGGCCTGGAAGCCGAGCTCGTCGCCGTAGCGCTCGATCGCGTCGGCGAACGACGTCGATTGCGGCGCGCCGGGCATCGTCACGTCGTAGATCGGCTCGTACGCACTGGCGAGCGTGCGCTCGGGCAGATTCGCGCACGCGGTGCCGCCTTCGGCAAGCGCGAGGTGCTCCCGCAGATACGGCAGTTGCCCGGCACGGGCGACCAGCTCGGGGATGGTAGGCGGAATCATCGGCGTGAAAAGGAAAAATGGCGGCCGAAAGGGCCGCCTCGTTGTCTTGATATTAGCAGCGCGCGCCGCGCTCGGCTCGGCGTTTCGCTCATATGGTTATCCCGTCCCCGAGTGAACGACTAGGGTTTACGTTGATTTCACTATTCGTAATTGGTTTTACTATTCGTAAATCCAAAGATTTGTCGCCGATCAAGAAATGCGGCAGGCAGGCGCCGCGAAACGGCGCCGTTCACGAATCAACAGGAAGCAAGGAGCGAGACGTGGCGGTTGACAGGACAGGCGGGCACGCGCGCCGGCAGGAGACGGACGCGACGCCGGGCGCGGCGGTGCGCCCGGCGGGATTGAGGGGCGGATGGCGACCATGAGCATCGATTACCAGACGCTGAAGTTCGAGTACCGCGCCCGCGCGCACGACGCGGCCGTCCACCCGGTGATCGTCGTCGGCGCGGGGCCGGTGGGCCTCGCGGCCGCGATCGACCTCGCGCAGCAGGGCGTGCCGGTCGTGCTGCTCGACGACGACGACACGCTGTCGACCGGCTCGCGCGCGATCTGCTTCGCGAAGCGCACGCTCGAGATCTTCGACCGGCTCGGCTGCGGCGAGCGTTTCGTCGACAAGGGCGTGAGCTGGCACGTCGGCAAGGTGTTCCTGCAGGACGAGCAACTGTACGCGTTCGACCTGCTGCCCGAGGAAGGGCATGCGCGCCCCGCGTTCATCAACCTGCAGCAGTACTACGTCGAAGGCTATCTTGCCGATCGCGCGTTCGAGCTGCCGAACATCGACATCCGCTGGAAGCACAAGGTGACGGGCGTCGCGCAGTCGGCCGAACACGCGGTGCTGACGATCGAGACGCCGGACGGCGTCGCGACGCTGCACGCGCAGTACGTGGTCGCGGCCGACGGCTCGCGCAGCCCGATGCGCACGATGATGGGCCTGGAGAGCCGCGGCCGCACGTTCAAGGATCGCTTCCTGATCGCCGACGTGAAGATGAAGGCGGAGTTTCCGACCGAGCGCTGGTTCTGGTTCGATCCGCCGTTTCATCGCAACCAGTCGGTGCTGCTGCACCGCCAGCCCGACAACGTGTGGCGCATCGACTTCCAGCTCGGCTGGGATGCCGATCCCGTCGCCGAAAAGCAGCCGGAGCGCGTGATCCCGCGCGTGCGCGCGCTGCTCGGGCCGGACGTCGAGTTCGAGCTCGAGTGGGTGAGCGTCTATACGTTCCGCTGCCAGCGGATGGACACGTTCCGGCACGGCCGCGTGCTGTTCGCCGGCGATTCGGCGCACGGCGTGTCGCCGTTCGGCGCGCGTGGCGCGAACAGCGGCGTGCAGGATGCGGACAACCTCGCGTGGAAGCTGAAGCTGGTGCTCGACGGCCACGCGCACGACCGCCTGCTCGACACCTATGCGAGCGAGCGCGAGTTCGCGGCGGACGAGAACATCCGCCACTCGACGCGCTCGACCGATTTCATCACGCCGAAGAGCGCGGTGTCGCGCGTGTTCCGCGATGCGACGCTGAAGCTCGCGCGCGACTGCGAATTCGCGCGCAGGCTGGTGAACAGCGGGCGCCTGTCGGTGCCGGCCGTGCTGGCCGATTCGCCGCTGAACACGCCGGACCGCGGCGGCGACGCATTCGCATGCGCGATGCGGCCGGGCGCGGCGGCGGCCGATGCGCCGGTGCGTGCGCACGGCGCGTCCGGCTGGCTGCTGCGGCATCTGTGCGGCGGCTTCACCGGCGTGCTGTTCGGATTGCCCGGCGACGCGGCCGCGCTCGCGCAGGCCGTCAGCGGTCTCGCGCCGACGGTGCGGCCGGTGCTCGTCGTGCCGGCCGGGCACGCGCGTCCGGCAGCCGGCGTCGACGTCGTGGAGGACGTCGACGGGCTCGCCGCGCAGCGCTACGACGCGCAGCCCGGCACGTTCTACCTGCTGCGTCCCGACGAGCACGTGTGCGCACGCACGCGCACGCTCGACCGTCAAGCGATCGCCGACGCACTGGCGCGCGCGACCTGCGCACGCTGACTACGATAAAGACACCGGAGACACCGTCATGCCCTCACTCGATACCCGCCCGCGCCTGGCCGACCCCGACGCGTTCTACGAAGCGCTGATCGACATGCATCGCGACCTGTCGGACGCCGACAGCCAGCTCGTCAACGCGAAGCTGATCCTGCTGCTCGCGAACCAGGTCGGCGACGCCGACGTGCTGCGCGAAGCGATGGCGCTCGCGCGCCAGGGCGTGACGCCGCCCGTGCATCCGTCCGCCGAGGTGGCGCGATGAGCGCGGCGCCGGCCGATACGCGCGTGCTCGAAGTCGAGCGCGTGATCGACGAGACCCATCGCCCGGGTTTTCACTGGATGCTGCTCGCGCTGTGCGGGCTGTGCCTCGTGATCGACGGTTTCGATGCGCAGGCGATGGGCTACGTCGCGCCGAGCGTGATCGCCGAATGGGGCGTGCCGAAGCAGGCGCTCGGGCCGGTGTTCAGCGCGAGCCTGTTCGGGATGCTGCTCGGCGCGCTCGGGCTGTCGGTGCTGGCCGACCGGATCGGCCGGCGTCCGGTGCTGATCGGCTCGACGCTGTTCTTCTCGGTGACGATGCTCGCGACGCCGTTCGCGAGCTCGATCCCGGTGCTGATGGCGCTGCGCTTCGTCACGGGCCTCGGCCTCGGCTGCATCATGCCGAACGCGATGGCGCTGGTCGGCGAATTCAGCCCGGCCGCGCATCGCGTGAAGCGGATGATGATCGTGTCGTGCGGCTTCACGCTCGGCGCGGCGCTCGGCGGCTTCATCAGCGCGGCGCTGATTCCGGCGCTCGGCTGGCGCTCGGTGTTCTTCGTCGGCGGCGCGGTGCCGCTCGTGCTGATGATCGCGATGGTCGCGCGGCTGCCCGAGTCGCTGCAGTTCCTGGTGCTGAAAGGGCGTGTCGCGCAGGCGCGCGACTGGCTCGCGCGCTTCGCGCCGGCCGCCGGCATCGATGCGAACACGCGGCTCGTCGTGCGCGAACGCGCGGCGAGCGGCGCGCCGGTCGCCGAGCTGTTCCGCCATGGCCGCCTGCCCGTCACGCTGCTGCTGTGGGCCATCAGCTTCATGAACCTGATCGACCTGTACTTCCTGTCGAACTGGCTGCCGACCGTGATGCGCGATGCCGGTTATTCGCCGGGCACGGCGGTGATCGTCGGCACGGTGCTGCAGACGGGCGGCGTGATCGGCACGCTGTCGCTCGGCTGGTTCATCGAACGTTACGGCTTCGTGCGCGTGCTGTTCGCGTGCTTCGCGTGCGCGGCCGTGTCGGTGGGACTGATCGGCTCGGTCGCGCATGCGCTGCCGTGGCTGCTGGTCGTCGTGTTCGCGGGCGGGTTCTGCGTGGTCGGCGGACAGCCGGCCGTGAACGCGCTCGCGGGCCAGTATTACCCGACGTCGCTGCGCTCGACGGGCATCGGCTGGAGCCTCGGCATCGGCCGGATCGGCTCGGTGCTCGGGCCGCTCGTCGGCGGGCAACTGATTGCGCTGAACTGGTCGAACGGCGCGCTGTTCCACGCGGCCGCGGTGCCCGTGCTGTGCTCGGCGCTATTCGTCCTCGGGCTGGCCGGTGTGTCGCGGCGCAACGGCGCGCAGGCGCCGAACGCCGCCCTGAATTGATGGAGAAAGGAAACGATGACGCTTGACCTGTCGACACCGGCGACCGCCGGCTACCTCAGCGGTTTCGCGAACGAGTTCGCGACCGAGGCGCTGCCCGGCGCGCTGCCGCACGGCCGCAACTCGCCGCAGCGCGCGCCGTACGGGCTGTACGCGGAGCAGTTGTCGGGCACCGCGTTTACCGCACCGCGCGGCCACAACCGCCGCTCGTGGCTGTACCGGATTCGCCCCGCCGCCGTGCACCGGCCGTTCGAGCCGTATGCGGGCGCGCAGCGGCTCGTGTCGGAGTTCGGCGATTCGGCCGACGTGCCGCCGACGCCGCCGAACCAGTTGCGCTGGGATCCGCTGCCGATGCCGGTCGAGCCGACCGATTTCGTCGACGGCCTCGTGACGATGGCCGGCAACGGTTCGGCCGCCGCGATGAACGGCTGCGCGATCCATCTGTATGCGGCGAACCGGTCGATGCAGGACCGCTTCTTCTACAGCGCGGACGGTGAACTGCTGATCGTGCCGCAGCAGGGGCGCCTGTTCATCGCGACGGAATTGGGCCGGCTCGACATCGAGCCGTTCGAGATCGCGGTGATCCCGCGCGGCGTGCGTTTTTCGGTCGCGCTGCCGGACGGCGACGCGCGCGGCTACATCTGCGAAAACTTCGGCGCGCTGCTGCGGCTGCCGGATCTCGGCCCGATCGGCTCGAACGGGCTCGCGAACCCGCGCGACTTCCTGACGCCGCAGGCCGCGTACGAAGACCGCGAAGGCGCGTTCGAGCTGATCGCGAAACTGAACGGGCGCCTGTGGCGCGCGGACATCGGCCATTCGCCGCTCGACGTCGTCGCGTGGCACGGCAACTACGCGCCGTACAAATACGATCTGCGCCTGTTCAACACGATCGGCTCGATCAGCTTCGACCATCCCGATCCGTCGATCTTCCTCGTGCTGCAGGCGCAGAGCGACACGCCGGGCGTCGACACGATCGACTTCGTGATCTTCCCGCCGCGCTGGCTCGCGGCCGAGGATACGTTCCGCCCGCCGTGGTTCCACCGCAACGTCGCGAGCGAGTTCATGGGGCTCGTGCACGGCGCGTACGACGCGAAGGCCGAAGGCTTCGTGCCGGGCGGCGCGAGCCTGCACAACTGCATGTCGGGCCACGGGCCCGACGCGGACACGTTCGAGAAGGCGTCCGCGAGCGACACGACGAAGCCGCACAAGGTCGACGCGACGATGGCGTTCATGTTCGAAACCCGCACGCTGATCCGGCCGACGCGCTACGCGCTCGATACCGCACAGCTGCAGGCCGATTACTTCGAATGCTGGCAAGGCATCAAGAAACACTTCAATCCGGAGCAAAAGTGAGCGATACCCAAGACTGGCGCGCGACGCTCGACCCGGCTCGCAGGAGCTGGGTCGATACCGCGAACGATCCCGCCTGCGATTTCCCGATCCAGAACCTGCCGTTCGGAATCTTCAGCGATGCGAAGCAGACGGCGCGCCGCGCGGGCGTCGCGCTTGGCGACCAGATCGTCGACCTGGCCGAACTGAAGCGAGCCGGGCTGCTGACGTTGCCGCTGTCGAGCCCCGAGGATTTTGTCGAGATGCGCGATCGCGCGTTCGAGCAGCCGACGCTGAACGATTTCATCGCGCTCGGCCGCGATGCATGGCGCAGCGTGCGCGTGCAACTGTCCGACCTGTTCTCGCGCGACAACGCACGGCTGCGCGACGATGCCGCGCTGCGCGCGAAGGTGCTGGTGCCGCAGCGCGACGCGACGCTGCATCTGCCGGTCGAGATTCCCGGCTACACCGATTTCTATTCGTCGAAGGAGCACGCGACCAACGTCGGCTCGATGTTTCGCGATCCGAAAAATGCGCTGCTGCCGAACTGGTCGGAAATGCCGATCGGCTACAACGGCCGCGCGTCGTCAGTGGTCGTGAGCGGCACGCCGGTGCGGCGCCCGAACGGGCAGCTGAAGCTGCCCGACCAGGAGCGTCCGGTGTTCGGCGCGTGCCGCAAGCTCGATATCGAACTGGAAACGGGTTTCATCGTCGGCCGCGGCAACGCGCTCGGCGAGCCGATCGCGTGCGAGGACGCGGAAGCGCATATCTTCGGGATGGTGCTGCTGAACGACTGGAGCGCACGCGATATCCAGCAGTGGGAGTACGTGCCGCTGGGGCCATTCAATTCGAAGGGCTTCGCGACGACGATCTCGCCGTGGATCGTCACGCTCGACGCGCTTGAACCGTTTCGCGTCGCGCAGCCCGAGCAGTCGCCGCCGCCGCTCGCGTATCTGCGGCATGCGGGCAAGCACGCGTTCGACATCGCGCTGGAAGTGACGCTGCGCGCCGAAGGTGCGGCCGAGGCCACGTCGATCTGCCGCACGAACTTCAGGCACATGTACTGGACGATGGCGCAGCAGCTCGCGCATCACACGGTCGCGGGCTGCAACACGCGCGTGGGCGACCTGATGGGCTCGGGCACGATCAGCGGGCCGACGAAGGATTCGTTCGGCAGCCTGCTCGAACTGACGTGGAACGGCAAGGAGCCGCTCGCGCTGACGGGCGGCGGCAGCCGTACGTTCATCGAGGACGGCGACGAGCTGACGCTCGCCGGCTGGTGCCAGGGCGACGGCTATCGCGTCGGCTTCGGCACGTGTGCGGGCAAGATCTTGCCGGCGCGGAGCGCGTGACGGATTGCAGCGCGGAACGTCACGCGTAGGTCACGTGTAGATCACGCGTAGTCAGGAAGGACAGGGCGGCCCGCATTGCGCGGGCCGTTTCCGTTTACCGGAGAGTGGGCGCGAGCGGGCCGATGCGTACCGGTGCATGATGCCGCGCGCCAACGCCAACGCCAACGCCAACGCCAACGCCAATCTGCATCAGATCGCGCGTTGCACCGCGGCGCGTCGTTCCCACAACGCGGCCCCGACGAAGGCGGCGACACAGGCGACCAGCACGCCGACCAACGCATGGCTGCCCAACTGCTCCATCAACGCGCCGGCAATCAGCGGCCCGCCGAAGCTCGCGGCGCTCCACGACGCCGACACGAGCGAACTCGCGGTGACGAGCGCGGCGCCGCGGAAACGTTCGCCGCACGCGACGAGCGACAGCGTATAGATGCTGCCGGCGGCCGCGCCGAGCACGAACAGCAGCGGCCAGCACAGCCACGGATTGGCGATGACGAACGGCAGCAGCGGCAGGCCGCCCAGCACGATCCAGCCCGCGCCGAGGTGTACGCGTTCGCGGCCGAGCTTGTCCGCGAGCCAGCCGATCGGGAACTGCATCGCGGTATCGCCGAACAGCATGATCGACGCGAGCAGCACGGCGGTCGCGCTCGCGACGCCGTGATCCATCGCGTAGAGCGGCAGCAGCGACAGCGCGAGCGTGTCGAACAGCGCGAAGAAGCCGGTGCCGATGATCAGCGCGGGCATGCGCGGCAGCACGTCGAGCCAGCGGCCGTGCGCTTCGTGATGCGCGTCGTCGCCGGCGAGCGGCGCGCGGCGGATCGTCGCGAGCGTCGGCAGCGCGAGCAGGAACAGCGCGCCGCACAGCGCGAAGCGAATACGCGTCGCGCCGGCGATCTGGCTGACGAGCACGGGGCCGGCCATCTGGAACAGCGTGAAATTGGTCGCATAGATCGCGACCACGCGGCCGCGTGTCGAATCGTCGGCGAGCTGGTTGACCCATGCTTCGCCGATCGTGAACAGCAGCATCAGCGCGGCGCCGCACAGCACGCGCAGCACGCCCCACAGGATCAGGTTCGACGTGAACTGCATCAGCGCGGTGGCGGCCGCGAGCAGCACGACCGACACGACGATCGCGCGGCGCGCACCGATGTGCCGCGCGAGCGCGGTGACGAACGGCACGATCGCGAGGCCGCCGAGGGCCTGCGCGGCCGTCAGCATGCCGACGACGTTGGTGCCGTGTCCGGCTTCGGTCAGCGCGAGCGCGGTGAGGGGAAGCGTGGCGCCGGTGCCGAGGCCGACGACCGCGACGCTCAGGATCAGCGCGAGGAAATCGCGATTGAGAATGGCTTTCATCGGCCGGGATGCTACACCGCGGCCCTTCAAAGGTCCATGAAGGCCGTCACGTTTGAATGGCGTTGCGCACGCAACGATTACCGCAGGGTTGCGTCATACGTACTCGGTCGGCACGACCACGGGCCGGCGTTCGAGCGACGCCGACCACAGCGTGAGCGCGAGCGCCGCGACGGCCATCGCGACGCCGACCCACGGCAGGTTCACGAGCGATACGCCCGAGCCGATCGCCATCCCGCCGAGCCACGCGCCGGTCGCGTTGCCGAGGTTGAACGCGCCTTGGTTCAGCGTCGACGCGAGGTTCGGCGCGTCGCTCGCGCGATCGACGATCATGATCTGCAGCGGCGGCACGATCGCGAACGCGAGGATGCCCCACACGAAGATCGTCGCGAGCGCGGCGAACGGCAGATGCATCGTGCCCGCGAACAGCGCGAGGACGATGCCGATCAGCGCGAGCGTCGCGATCAGCGACGGCATCCGGCGCCAGTCGGCGAGCTTGCCGCCGAGCGTGCCGCCGACCGTCAGGCCGAGGCCGAACAGCAACAGCACGTAGGTCACCTGATGCGGCGAGAAGCCCGTCACGTCCTCGAGGATCGGCGTGATGTACGTGAACACGCTGAACAGGCTCGCGGACGCGAGCACGCTGATGCCGAGCACCATCAGCACCTGCGGATGCTTCAGCACGCTGAATTCGCGCGTGATGCTGGTGTCGGGCGTCACGAGGTTTTTCGGCAGGCACACCGCGAGCGCGGCGGCCGCGGCGATGCCGATGCCGGTGACGGCCCAGAACGTCGCGCGCCAGCCGAACGCCTGGCCGAGCGCGGTGCCGAGCGGCACGCCGAGCACGTTCGCGAGCGTGAGGCCGGTGAACATCAGCGCGATCGCCTGCGCGCGGCGGTTCGGCGCGACGAGGTTGCTCGCGACCACCGAGCCGATGCCGAAGAATGCACCGTGGCAGAACGCGGTGACGACGCGCGCGGCCATCAGCACCGCATAGCCGGGCGCGATCGCACAAAACAGGTTGCCGGCGATGAACAGGCCGATCAGGCCCATCAGCGCGCGCTTGCGCGGCATCTTCGCGGTGACGATCGCGAGGATCGGCGCGCCGATCGTCACGCCGAGCGCGTATCCGGACACGAGCATCCCGGCGGCCGGGATCGACACGCCGAGATCGCGCGCGACATTGGGCAGCAGCCCCATGATCACGAATTCGGTGGTACCGATTCCAAATGCGGCGACGGCAAGGGCGAAAAGAGGCAGGGGCATCGCGGTAGGCTCGGGAAAAGAGGCCGCTCGAGCCCAAGCGCGGGAGACGCGGGGCGGGCGGTCGGTGAGGCGAACGTCAGCCGCGATTCTACTTCAGTGAAAACCCTTATGTTTGGGGTCAAAACGGATGTTGCCGGCGTGCGACGGGGCGGCAAGCGGGAAGTTCATATTGTGGGATTTGCGGCGATTCGGTCGCGAGCGACGGCGGTTGCCGGACCGTGGATCAGGCGATGGGTTCGGACAATCCACCGGGCATCGTGGCCGACGTTTCTTTCATTTCAGTCTCTATTGACGACGCAGCCGATCCGGCCCCGTCGGTCGCCGCCGGATCGTCCCAGCCGTTCTCGAACAGGCAGGCTTCGATCGGCATCCGCGCGGCCCAGCGTTCTTGTTCCAGCATCGGCTTCGCATAAAACGCATCGACGTGCCCGACGCACAGCACGGCGATCGGCTTCGCGCCGTCGGGCATCCGCAGCAGCGTGCGCAGCGCATCGACGTCGAACAACGACACCCAGCCCATCCCGAGCCCTTCCGCGCGCGCCGCGAGCCACATGTTCTGGATCGCGCACGCGGCGGACGCCAGGTCCATCTCGGGCAGCGTGCGGCGGCCGAACACGTGGCGCTCGCGGCCGTCGGCGAGCGCGACGACCAGCAACTCGCCGCATTCGCGCACGCCTTCGACCTTCAGCCGCATGAATTCGTCCTGGCGTTCGCCGAGCGCGTCGGCGGTCGCGCGGCGCTCGGCCTCGACCAGTGCGTGGACCGACGTGCGCAATGCGGGATCGGTGATGCGGATGAAGCGCCACGGCTGCATGAAGCCGACGCTCGGTGCGTGGTGCGCCGCGCGCAGCAGGCGCGCGAGCACGGCCGGATCGACGGGCGCCGGCGTGAAATGGCGCATGTCGCGCCGTTCGAAGATGGCACGGTAGACGGCGGCGATGTCGGAATCGTCGAAACGCATGAGCGGCAAAGGCAGGGATGACGTCGACGCAACGATAGCAGACGGCGCGCGCGGGAATCGTTACGTCACCTGAAACAATGCGCGTAATTGTGGGTGATGGCGAGTGCAGTGTGCGGCAACCTGCACAAGCAAACGATTGCGAATGCGCTGCCGGCCGTCAAACGTGCCGTTTTTCGTGGTTTCTCAGCGGTTTGCCGTCACGACGTTCCGCGGCGCGCCCGCATGCCACGCCTCGATGTTCAGCAGCGTCGTGTGCGCGATCTCGGCCAGCGCCTCGCGCGTGAAGAACGCCTGGTGCGACGTGACGATCACGTTCGGGAACGTCAGCAGGCGCGCGAGCACGTCGTCCTGCAGCGGCAGGTCGGAGTGATCCTCGAAGAAGAGCCCGCTTTCCTCCTCGTACACGTCGAGCCCGAGATGACCGAGCTGGCCGCTCTTGAGCGCGTCGACCAGCGCCTGCGCATCGACGAGCCCGCCGCGCCCGGTGTTGATCAGCATCGCGCCATGCTTCATCCGCGCGAGCGTCCGTTCGTTGATCAGGTGGTGGGTCGACGGCAGCAGCGGGCAATGCAGGCTGACGACGTCGGCGCGATGCAGCAACTCGTCGAGCTCGACGTAGCGCGCGCCGAACGCGATCAGTTCGTCGTTGTACGGCGGCACCGAGTGCGCGAGCACATGCATCCCGAAGCCCATCATGATCTTCGCGAACACGCTGCCGATGATGCCGGTGCCGATCACGCCGACGGTCTTGCCGTGCAGGTCGAAGCCGAGCAGCCCGTTCAGCGAGAAGTCGCCTTCGCGGGTGCGGGCGACGGCGCGCGGCAGGCGGCGGTTGAGCGCGAGGATCAGCGCGACCGCGTGCTCGGCGACCGCGTGCGGCGAATACGCGGGCACGCGCACGACCGTGACGCCGAACCGTTCGGCGGCGGCCAGGTCGACATGGTTGAAGCCCGCCGAGCGCAGCGCGATCAGCCGCGTGCCGCCGTCGGCGAGCCGTTCGAGCACGGCCGCGTCGACGGTGTCGTTGACGAACGGGCAGACGACGTCATAGCCGTGCGCGAGGATCGCGGTTTCCGCGTCGAGGTGCGACGGCTGGAAGTGCAGCCGATAGCCGAACTGCCGGTTGGCGGCGGTAAACGAATCGTCGTCGTACTGCCGGCTGCTGAACAGGATCACGCGCACGCTGCACCTCCGAGGGCTGACGCGCGCAGTTTACTGCAGGCCCGTGACGATGTCGGAGCGGTCGGGGCCGCGCACCGGCCGCAGGAAGCCGTAGTCGGTCCGCTCGCGGCCGGACGGCGCGCCGAAGTGCTCGAGCGCGTGCTCGACGAAGCTGCGCGTGCGGGCCGGCACGTACTGGCGGTTCGGATAGACGAGCGACAACTGCGCGTCGGGATCGTCGATCCGGTAGCCGGCCATCAGCCGCACGAGCGTGCCGTGGTTGAGCGCGTCGGCGACGCACGGCTCGGGCAGCACCGCGATGCCGGCGCCGGCCACCGCCGCCGCCTGGACGAGCGCGAGCTGGTTGACCGTGCAGGCCGGGCGTACCGTGACCGAATGGACGACGCCGTCGTGACCGACCAGTTGCCACGTCGGCGCGTGCTGGTGCGGCGCGAGCGTGACCCAGTCGTGGCCCGGCAGGTCGTCGGGCACGCGCGGCTCGCCGCGGCGGTCGAGATAGGCGGGCGCCGCGCACGCGACGAACGGGTTCGGCGCAAGGGTGTGGCCGATCAGCGCCGGGTTGCCGTCGAGCCGGGTGCCCGTGACGATGCCGACGTCGTAGCCTGAATCGAGCACGTCGAGCGGCCCTTCGGCGACGGTCAGCTGCACCCGCAGCTCGGGATAGCGGTGCCGGAAGCTGCTGACGAGCGGCGTCAGCGCGAGCGGCGACAGCAGCCCCGACGCGACGACGCGCAGCGTGCCGGCCGGTTCGCGCACGGCATGCGCGACGGACGATTCGAGGTGGTCGAATTCCTCGAGCAGCGCGCGGCAACCGTCGAGGTAGCGCACGCCGGCCTCGGTGAGCGACAGGTTGCGCGTGGTGCGATGGATCAGCCGGGTGTTCAGGTGGCCCTCGAGCATCGCGATGGAACGCGTGACGAGCGCATTGGACACGCCGAGATGGTGCGCCGCGCGCCGGAAGCTTTGCTGCTCGGCGACGCAGACGAATACACGCATGGTCTGAATCTGGTTCATGGCTTGCGTATTTCTGGCCCGGTTGATTGATTTTGGTTGTGATTTATCGCCGCGCAACGCCGAAAGCGCATCGCGCGGCCCCTAGCGCTCCCTCGTATCGAAAATGGAATTTCGATTCCGCAGACGATTGTTCAATAAAGAACCGATATCCGTCAACCTGCGAAAACGGGCGGCTTGCGTAAAATCGAAATCGCGAGTAACGGTTTAACGCTGCGGTGCGGCAAGGAGGTGCGGGGTAAAACCGGCGCGGTATTGGTGGATTCGTCGGCTTGGAGAATATTTCCCATTCAATCAACGGGTTGTGTGAAATGTGAGCACGCCGTAGCAGCGCCTTTCGGAGTCGTTCCCCAATACATGCAACCGTAATGGATGTTTTTTCCACGTTCGGATTTTGTGTATCGAATTCGCTCCGCGATTTGTATCAGGTAACCGGTGTATTCGTACGATACGCCAATGGGGGGCTGAACTGTCAGTTTCGACGAATAGTCTCGATATTGGCGGAGAAAATCGCGCCCGCGGAACGCGAATGGAACCGTTTCTCGACCGGCTCGCACGCCCCTTTTCAATCCGGACGGCCGTCGCGCGAGCGGTGCGCGGCCGGCTGGCCCGGTCCGGCGACCGGGCCACCGTCGTGCTGTCCGAACGGGGGTGCCTCTTGCGCAAGGCGGCGGAACACGGAATGATCGTTCAGTTCGCTGCGCGTGCAACGGGCGCCGTGCATACGGGCGCCGTCCCGCGGGCGTTCGCGCACTTCCTTTCCTCACTTTTTCCAGCCATGTCCATCGATCATTCGCCGATTCCCTGTCCCGTCGTCGTGCCGCTCGACGCGATCCTGCCCGAAGAACCGCTGCTGATGATGGGGGCCGGCCCGGTCCCGATCCCGGCCGCCGTCGCCAAGGCGAACACGATCGTGATCAATCACCTCGGCGCGACGATGGCGAAGATCATCGAGCAGGTGAAGGAGATGGCGCGCTACGTGTTCCAGACCCGCACGAAATGGGTGCTCGGCGTCGCGGGCCCCGGCTCGGCCGCGATGGAAATGGCGATCTCGAACCTCGCGTGGCGTGGCACGCGCGTGCTGTCGATCCGCAACGGGTTCTTCAGCGCGCGGATGGCCGAGATGGCCACGCGCGTCGGCGCCGACGTCGCGACGCTCGAAGTGGCCGACCGCGCGGTCGCGAGCCTCGACGAAATCGCCGACGCGATCGCGCGCGAGCGGCCCGAGATCGTCACGATCGTGCAGGGCGAGACGTCGAACACCGTGTGGAATCGCGACCTGCGCGACATCGCCGCGCTCGCGAAGGCGGCCGGCGCGCTGGTCGTCGTCGATGCGGTATGCACGCTGTCGACGATGCCGCTCGAGATGGACGCGTGGGGCATCGACGCGGTGATCACCGGCGGCCAGAAGGGGCTGTCGTCGATCCCGGGCGTGTCGCTGATCGCGTTCTCCGATGCCGCGTGGGAACGCATGAAGCACCGTCCCGAGCCGAATGCGCACTGGTGCCTCGACATGGCGCTCGCGGAGAACTTCTGGCACAACGCCGGCTATCACTACACGGCGCCCGTGTCGGGCGTGCTTGCGCTGCACGAGGCGCTGCGGCTCGTGTGCGCGGAGACGCTCGAGAGCCGCTTCGCGCGCCACCTGCGCTGCTCGCTGGCGCTGCAGGCGGGCGTCGAATCGATGGGGCTCAAGCTGTATGCGCCGAAGGACTGCCGGCTCAATTCGGTGGTCGGGATCGAGACGCCGGAAGGGCTCACGCCCGGGATGGTGTGCGGCCATATCTCGAAGCAGTACCAGGTCGAGATCTCGGGTTCGTTCGGGTTGCCGATCGTGCGGATCGGCCAGATGGGCGAGCAGTGCCGCGAACACAACCTGTTCCGCACGCTGCATGCGTTCGGCCGCACGATGGTCGACCTGAAGGTGCCGGTCGACCTGCCGGCCGGCGTCGCGGCGCTCGAACAGGAACTGTCGCGGCGCGGCGCGTAAGCCGGGAGGCGCGGCACGGGGCCGCGCTCAGCGGCGCTGCATCGCGCGCCGGTACGTATTCGGCGTCGTGCCGTGCGCGTCGCGAAAGCGATGGCTGAAGTGGCCGGCATTTGCGTAGCCGCAGTCGGCCGCGATCTGCGCGAGCGGCAGCGCGGTCGTGCGCAGCAGCTCGCGGGCCCGGGCGAGCCGTTGCTCGGCCACCCACGCGTGCGGCGCGCGGCCGAACGACAGCCGGAACATCCGCGAGAAGTGATATTCGGACAGCGCGGCGACCTCCGCGAGTTCGCCGAGCGTCAGCGGCTGCGTCAGGTACGTGTCGATGTAGTCGCGCACGCGGCGGCGCACGGCCGGCGCGAGCCCGCCGCGGAACGACGTGTCGGTGCGCATCGTGCTCTGCCCGCGCAGCAGCAGGCTCAGTACTTCGTGCGCGGTCTCGTTCACGCGCAGCCGCTCGTCGGCATCGTCCCAGCCGTCCAGCGCGAGCGAGCGCAGCAGCGCGGCGACGCGCGCATCCTCGAAATAGGTGCGATCGGCGAGCTTCAGCTCGCGTGGCTCGCGATCGAGCTCGCGGATCGCGCGCTGCGTGAAGTGCTCGGGCAGGAAATACAAGTGGATGAAATGCATTTCGCCGCGCACCCACCAGCGTGATTCGTGATCGCCCGGCAACGCACACAGCAGGCTCGGCGCGCCGTAGCGCGGCACGCGCTGGCGCTCGGTCCGGTAGCCGCCGTCGAGGTAGCACGACAGCGTGTGGTGGCCGGGCTGCTCGTAGACCGTCTCGCTTTCGTCGGTGATTCGCGTCCATTCGGCGATCGCGAGATGGTCGCCGAGCCACGCGAAGCGCTCGAGCGTCGCGTTCGCGTCGGCGAGCGTGCGGCACACCGACTGCAGGCCGAACGGCAGATCGCCGCCGGCCAGGGCGGCGGCGCGGTCGATGGGCGGGGCGCAGAGGGAGAGACTCATGATGCGCCGAGTATAAGCGGGCGCGCGGCGCCGCGTGCGGCGCGCCGAAAAAGACCGCAATTCCGGACAATTGGCACGCGTCGTGCGGCGGCATAGTCGGGATCCCGATTCACCCGAATGTCCGGATTGCCGCCATGAACCTGTCGCTTTATTTCGTCACCGTGCTGATCTGGGGCACCACCTGGATCGCGATCAAATGGCAGCTCGGCTCGGTGCCGCCGCCCGTGTCGATCGCGTGGCGCTTCTGGCTCGCGGCCGCCGTGCTGTTCGCGCTGCTGCGCGTGATGCGCCGCCCGGTGCGGCCGCCGCGCGAAGCGTGGCGCTTTCTCGTCGCGCAAGGCTTCGCGCTGTTCTGCCTGAATTTCCTGTGCTTCTACTACGCGGAGCAGGTCGTGCCGAGCGGGCTCGTCGCGGTGATCTTCTCGACCGCGCCGCTGCTGAACTCGATCAACGGCCGGCTGTTCATGGGCCGCCCGCTGCGGCCGTCGGCGATCGCCGGCGCCCTGCTCGGGCTGACCGGCATCGCGTGCCTGTTCTGGCAGCAGATGGCCGGCCATCTCGACGACCACGCGACCTGGGCGGGGCTCGCGATCGCGTTCGCCGGCACGATGTGCTTCTCGGCGGGCAACCTGCTGTCGAGCCGGATGCAGTCGATGGGGCTGCACCCGCTCGCGACCAACGGCTGGGCGATGCTGATCGGCGCGGCGATCCTGACCGTCGGCAGCGCCGCGGCCGGAATGCCGTTCACGCTCGACATGAGCCCGCGCTATCTCGGCGCCCTCGTGTACCTGGCCGTGCCGGGCTCGGTGATCGGCTTCACCGCATACCTCACGCTCGTCGGCCGCATCGGGCCGGAGCGCGCCGCGTACTGCACGGTGCTGTTCCCGATCGTCGCGCTGGCCGTGTCGACGGTGTTCGAGGGTTACCAGTGGTCGCCGCTGGCGGTGGTCGGGCTGCTGCTCGTGGTGGCCGGCAATCTCGTCGCATTCGACCTCGCGCGGAGGTTGTTTCTGCGGACGGCATGAGAAGTTCGCGGTTGCGCGAACACATGATCGACGCAACCGGCGAACGGCCCATTTTGTTGACACGGTTGACTTGGTTTCGATTCAGGGCTACGCTCGATCATTCCGGACGTGACGGGAGGTGATGATGATTGCGCGAGCGCATACGCTGGAAGGGACGGCCGTCGTTCTTGATGTCGAGGCGGAGGAAGCGCTGCGCAGCGCTGTCGGCGCCGCGACCATGCTCGGCCCCGATCGCGCGCGGGCGCTGCTCAGCTTGTCCGACGAGCAATTGGGGCATCTGTTCAAGGCCGGCATCGCGCAGGTCATCGATCTGGCCGGCACGATCACGTTCGGCATCGCTGCTGCCGCGACGCGCGACAGGAAGCCGACCGGCGGGAAGAAGCGGGCGGCGGGCGTCGCCGCCGATCCGGAGCGGCAGGTGCAGGCGGAACGGCGCATGCTGGTCGCCGACGGCAAGCTGCTGCCTGCCGCGCAGACATGGGCCGGCCTGGGCATGACGCGGCAGGCGCTCAGCAAGGCCGTGGCGTCCGGCCGGATCTTCACGGTCGATGTCGGCGCCGCACAGTACTATCCGGCCTTCTACCTGACGGGAGATATCGATCGGAAGACGTTGGGCAGGGTGACGCAATGTCTGGGCGGTTTGCCGGGATGGAGCAAATGGCAGTTCTTCACGACGCCGAAGGCGTCGCTGGGCAACGTTACGCCGCTCGTCGCGCTGTCGCGCGGGAAGGTGGACGAAGTCGAGCGCGCCGCCACGGCGTTCGCCGAGCGCTAGGCGGCCCGTTTGCTGACGGCGCCGGGGGAACATTTCGCGAGCGCGACACTGGTGACGCGCGAGGTGGCGCCGACGGCGCTCGTGCGCATCTCGCGATTCGCGACGGGCGAGCCGTATTTCGGCAAGTCGGGCGGCAACCGCTTCGACGATCCGCGCAAACGGCGGCGGTATGGCACCAGCTACTTCGGTTTCGATCTGCATTGCGCATTCGCCGAGACGGTGCTGCACGACGAAGTCGCCGATCTGGTGCTGGGCGGCTTTCCGCTCGTGACGACCGAACTTGACCGCTATGTCCTGTCGTTCGATGGCGCGCCGCTGACCGTGGCCGTCCTGCATGGTTGCCGTTAAAAAACCTGGGCGGCGATGGTGCGTTGTCGACCATCGCACCGTACGACGTTCCGCAACGGTGGTCGCTTGCCGTCCACCGGCATCCCCGCCGCGTCGACGGGTTTTTGTACATGTCGCGCCATCTCAACACGTCGGAAGCGCTCGTGCTCTTCGATCGTGCCGAACCGAAGCTCTCGCTCGGGCGCGCCGTCCCGTTCAGGCGTCATCCCGATGCGGCCCGCGTATTGCGGGACTTCAACGTACTACTGCGTTGATGTGCGTCGCGGGCGCGGCAACGCGCCTCCCGCTTCTCACGCCGCCGCACCGCTCCCCGCCACCCGCGCCTGCCGCTGGTACAGCATCATCGACAGCGCGACGCCTGCCGCGGCGGCCACCGCCGCGAACAGGAACACCTGCGGATAGCCGAACGCGCCCGCGACATAGCCGGCGAGCGGGCCGGTGATGCCGAGGGACAGGTCGAGGAACACCGAATACGCGGACAGCGCCGCGCCGCGGCTCGCGGCCGGCACGAGCGCGACGGCCTCGACGCCGAGCGCCGGGAAGATCAGCGCGAAGCCGAAGCCCGTCAGCGCCGCGCCGACCAGCGCGACGTGCGGCACCGGCGCGAGCCACAGCAGCACGAGGCCCGCGCATTCGAACGCAAACGACACGATCGCGACGCGGAAGCCGCCGTACGTCTTGATCGTGTTCGCGAACAGCAGGCGCGCGCCGATGAACAGCGTGCCGAACACGGTCAGCGACAGTGCGGCGTTCGGCCAGTGGCGCGCCGCGTAGTACAGCGTGACGAAGGTCGCGATCGAGCCGAAGCCGGCCGAGCCGAGCGCGAGGCCGAGGCCGTGCGGCAGCACGCGCGTGAACACGCTCGCATACGACATCCGTTCGCCGTGCACGAGCGGCACCGGCGCGATCAGGCGGGCGAGGTAGAAGCCGAGCGCGGCGAGCGCGATCACGATCACGCCGATCAGCGCCGGATTCAGCGTATGCGCGATCGCGACGCCCACCGGCGCGCCGAGCGCGAGCGCGCCGTAGGTCGCGATGCCGTTCCACGAGATCACCTTCGCGTTGTGCGCGACGCCGACCCGGCCGATGCCCCACAGGATCGCGCCGGTGCCGCACAGGCTTTCGCCGACGCCGAGCACGAGCCGGCTCGCGACCAGCAGCACCAGGCTCGCGACCGGCCAGTGCGCGAGCAGCAGCGCGACGAGCAGCAGCACGCCCGACACGCCGCAGCCGACCAGCCCGCGCAGCACCGTCTGCTTCGGCCCGAGCGTATCGGCGAGGCGCCCGGCGAGCGGCCGCGACGCGAGCGTCGCGAAGTACTGGACGCTGATCGCGCCGCCCGCGACGATCGCGGAAAAGCCGAGCTCGTCGTGGACGAAGCCCGGCAGCACCGCGAGCGGCAGGCCGATGGTCAGGTAGCAGATGAACGTGAAGCAGACGACGGACACGATTTGCAGCGTGAGCGCGAACCCGCTGCGCGGCGGTGTGGCGGAATCGGATGACATGGGGTCGGAACGAATGGCGAAACGAACGGAAAACGGCAGGAAAGGGAATCGGGATTTTCCCATGGAACCGGTTTTCCCGCAGGTACCGTTTAGTTAACCGCGCCCCTATTCAGGAAGAGGGCGATGGTCTGCGCCCGGGAGCGGGCGAAGCGCCCCGCGCGGCAAGGGCCCGGGCCCGCCGTGCGCGCATATCGCGGCAGTTATATGAGCCGCATGCGTGATGGGCTATGGGTTGCGGAATTTGACGGTGATAGCGTGCAAACTGTCGGAAAAACGTCGGTCGAGCGCTCCGCGCAGGCCGCCTTGCCCCCAATTTGAAGAAACGCCGAGACATGAGTGAGCCGATTCGCTTCTACCATCGTCACGCGATCCGCGAAGTCAGCGGCGCGGACGTGACCCGCACCGTGCTGCAATATCTGCGCGAGGATGCGCATTGCACCGGTACCAAGGAAGGCTGCGCGGAAGGCGACTGCGGCGCGTGCACGGTCGTCGTCGGCGAGCTGACCGACGCCGGCGCGGTCGAGTTCAAGGCCGTCAACGCATGCATCCAGTTCCTGCCGACGCTCGACGGCAAGGCGCTGCTCACGGTCGAGGACCTGCGCCGGCCGGACGGCACGCTGCACCCGGTGCAGCAGGCGATGGTCGATTGCCACGGTTCGCAATGCGGGTTCTGCACGCCGGGCTTCGTGATGTCGATGTGGGCGCTGTACGAGAAGCATGGCCACGAAGGCTGCGGCAGTGCATGCGCGAAGGCGAAGGACGTGCCGACGCGCACCGAGATCGCCGATGCGCTGACCGGCAACCTGTGCCGCTGCACCGGGTATCGCCCGATCGTCGATGCGGCCGTGCGGATGTTCGACGCGGCCGGCGTAGGTGCGACCGGCGAAGGTGCGGCCGGCGAAGGCGCACCGGCGCCCGCCGCGCCCGTCGACACGGCCGCGCTGGCCCGCACGCTCGCGTCGCTCAGGCGCGACGACACGTTCGACTACACGACGATCGACGGCGCGCGCTTCGCGGCGCCGCGCACGCTCGACGCGCTGGCCGCGCTGAAGGCCGAGCGTCCCGATGCGCGCATTCTCGCCGGCAGCACCGACATCGGCCTGTGGGTGACCAAGCAGATGCGCCGCCTCGACGACCTGATCTACGTCGGCCAGATCGCCGAGCTGCAGCAGATCGTTCACGGCGACGACTGGATCGGGATCGGCGCGGGCGTGACGGTCGAGAAGGCCTATGCGGCGCTGGCCGGCACGTATCCGGAGCTGACCGAGATGTGGAAGCGCTTCGCGTCGCTGCCGATCCGCAACGCGGGCACGATGGGCGGCAACGTCGCGAACGGCTCGCCGATCGGCGATTCGATGCCGGGCCTGATCGCGCTCGGCGCGCGCGTCGTGCTGCGCGGCGGCGACACGGTGCGAGAGCTGCCGCTCGAGGCGCTCTACACGGGCTACCAGCAGAAGGACATGGCGCCACACGAATTCGTCGTCGGCCTGAAGGTGCCGACCCGCACCGGCGCGCGCGACAAGCTGCGGTTCCGCACGTACAAGCTGTCGAAGCGCTTCGACTCGGACATCTCGGCCGTGTGCGCGGCGTTCGCGTTCATCGCGGACGGCGACACGATCCGCGAGCCGCGCATCGCGTTCGGCGGGATGGCCGCGACGCCGAAGCGCGCGACCCACACGGAAGCCGTGCTCGACGGCGCGCAGTGGCACGAAGCCACCGCGCAGGCGGCGATGCAGGCGCTCGAGCGCGATTACCAGCCGCTGTCCGACATGCGCGCGACGAGCGCGTATCGCCTCGATACCGCGAAGAACCTGATCTATCGCTTCTGGCTGGAGACGCGTGCGCACGACCCGCTGCCGCCGCAGGCGCTGAACGTGCGCGAAGTGGCCGCCGAAGCAGGCGCCGAAGTGGCCGACGACGCGGCGCGCGTCTGACGACGGAGAACACCGAACATGAACCAGCAAGCAGAACCGTTCCTGAGCACCCTCGACCCGCAGGCCGACGCCGCGCAGGTGCACGTCTCGCGCGCCCACGAATCGGCCCACCTGCACGTGAGCGGGCGCGCCACCTACACCGACGACATTCCGGTCGTCGCGGGCACGCTGCACGCGGCGCTCGGGTTGTCGGCGAAGCCGCACGCGAAGATCGTGTCGATGAACTTCGACGCGGTGCGTGCGACGCCGGGCGTGGTCGCGGTATTCACGGCCGACGACATCCCGGGCGTCAACGATTGCGGCCCGATCGTCCACGACGATCCGGTGCTCGCGAAGGGCGTCGTGCAGTTCGTCGGCCAGCCGATGTTCATCGTCGTCGCGACGTCGCATGAAACCGCGCGGCTTGCCGCGCGCCGCGCGCAGGTCGAGTACGAGGAGCTGCCCGCGATCCTGACCGCGCAGGAAGCGCGCGCGGCCGAATCCTACGTGATCCCGCCGCTGAAGCTCGCGCGCGGTAACGCGGCCGCGCGGCTCGCCGCCGCGCCGCACCGCGAGTCGGGCGAGATGCTGCTCGGCGGGCAGGAGCAGTTCTACCTCGAAGGACAGATCGCATACGCGGTGCCGAAGGACGACGACGGCATGCACGTGTACTGCTCGACGCAGCACCCGAGCGAGATGCAGCACCTCGTCGCGCACGTGCTCGGCGTGGCGTCGCACAACGTGCTGGTCGAATGCCGCCGGATGGGCGGCGGGTTCGGCGGCAAGGAATCGCAGTCGGGCCTGTTCGCATGCTGCGCGGCGCTCGCCGCATGGAAGCTGCTGTGCCCGGTGAAGCTGCGTCCGGACCGCGACGACGACATGATGATCACCGGCAAGCGGCACGACTTCCATTACCGCTTCGACGTCGGCTACGACGACGACGGCCGCATCGACGGCGTGGCGCTCGACATGACGTCGCGCTGCGGCTTCTCGGCCGACCTGTCCGGCCCGGTGATGACGCGCGCCGTGTGCCATTTCGACAACGCGTACTGGCTCGGCGACGTCGACATCGCCGGCTACTGCGGCAGGACCAACACGCAGTCGAACACCGCGTTCCGCGGCTTCGGCGGCCCGCAGGGCGCGTTCGCGATCGAATACATCCTCGACGACATCGCGCGTTCGCTCGGCCGCGATCCGCTCGACGTCCGCTACGCGAACCTGTACGGCAAGACCGAACGCAACGTGACGCCGTACGGGCAGACGATCGAGGACAACGTGCTCCAGGAGCTGCTCGGCGAACTCGAGGCGACGAGCGACTACCGCGCGCGGCGCGCGGGCGTGCGTGCATTCAACGCACGCAACACGGTGCTGAAGAAGGGCATCGCGCTCACGCCGGTGAAGTTCGGCATCGCGTTCAACGTCACGCACTTCAACCAGGCCGGCGCGCTGGTGCACATCTACACCGACGGCTCGGTGCTCGTGAACCACGGCGGCACGGAGATGGGGCAGGGGCTCAACACGAAGGTCGCGCAGGTGGTCGCGCACGAGCTCGGCATCCGCTTCGGCCGGGTCCGCGTGACGGCGACCGACACGAGCAAGGTCGCGAACACGTCCGCGACGGCCGCGTCGACGGGCTCGGACCTGAACGGCAAGGCCGCGCAGGACGCGGCGCGCCAGTTGCGCGAGCGGCTCGCGGCATTCGCGGCGAAGCAGTTCGGCGACGGCAAGGTCGAGGCGGCCGACGTGACGTTCGGCAACGACGTCGTGTGGGTCGGCGGCCATGGCGTGCCGTTCGGCGAAGTGGTCGCGAAGGCATACCTCGCGCGCGTGCAGCTGTGGTCCGACGGCTTCTACGCGACGCCGAAGCTGCACTGGGATCAATCGAAGCTGCAGGGCCGGCCGTTCTACTACTACTCGTACGGCGCGGCGGTGTCGGAAGTCGTGATCGACACGCTGACGGGCGAGATGCGCACGCTGCGCGTCGATGCGCTGCACGACGTGGGCGCGTCGCTGAACCCGGCGCTCGACATCGGCCAGGTCGAAGGCGCGTTCATCCAGGGGATGGGCTGGCTGACGACCGAGGAGCTGTGGTGGAACAAGGGCGGCAAGCTGATGACGCACGCGCCGTCCACCTACAAGATCCCGACCGTGAACGACACGCCGCCCGAGTTCAACGTGCGGCTGTTCCAGAACCGCAACGTCGAGGACAGCATCCACCGCTCGAAGGCCGTCGGCGAGCCGCCGCTGCTGCTGCCGTTCTCGGTGTTCTTCGCGGTACGCGATGCGATTGCCGCGGTCGGCGACTATCGCGTGAACCCGCCGCTCGACGCGCCGGCCACCGGCGAGTCGATCCTGCGCGCGGTGCAGGCGGTGCGGGCGGCGAACGCCGCGCGGGCAGGCTGACGTGAACGGCGTCTGCCCGCTCATTTCGTGCGTCGGCTCCGACGGGGCGATCGGCTTCGTTCGGGCGACCCGCCGGAGGCCGGCGTGAACGGCCCCGCTCGTTCGCCGCGTGCCGCGTCCGATGCGCCCGTCGTGGGGTGCGAAGGCGCGTGCGGCAGCGCGCCTTCGCCGTTGCAGCCGTTCGCGCCGGGCACCGGCCAGCGCAACCGCGCGACCGGTGCGCCGCCGCCGATGCACGTCGTGCTGTTCGGCGCGGGCCACGTCGGCCATGCGCTCGTCACGCTGCTCGGCGCATTGCCGTGCGTCGTGCAGTGGGTCGACACGCGCGACGAGCTGTTCCCGGACGAGTGCCCGCCGAACGTGCAGCCGGAGCCGACCGACACGCCGGAGGCCGTCGTCGACGCGGCGCCGCCCGGCGCGTATTTCCTCGTGATGACGCACAACCACGCGCTCGACTTCTCGCTCGCCGCGCGGATCATGCGGCGGCGCGACTACGCATACTTCGGGATGATCGGCTCGCGCACCAAGCGCGTGAAGTTCGAGCGCCGGCTCGCCGCGCGCGGCGTCGATCCGGCGCGGCTCGTCGAGATGGTGTGCCCGATCGGCGTCGCCGGCATCGTCGACAAGGCGCCGGGCGCGATCGCGGTGGCCGTCTGCGCCGAGTTGCTGCAGGTGCGTTCGGGGATGCCGGTGGCCGATGCGAACGCAGCCGCGGCCGGGCGCGCACGCGACGAGGTGTCCTGCGCGCGGTAACGCGCGCATGCCGCGCGGCCGGCGCACGGCCGTGCGTTTTTGCCTACACTGCACGACAACGCGCGGCAGCGGGCCGCGCTCACTTTACCGTGCACGCGCCCATGTCCGATCATTCCGTCTATCTCGACGCGCTCGATGCGAGCCTCGTCGCCATCGAGCGCTGGCTGTCCGGCGTCGATACCGCGCCGGCGGCGCTCGATGCGCTGCTCGCCGCGTTTTCCGCCGACTTCACGATGATCCTGACCGACGGCCGCATGGTCGACCACGACGGTATGCGCGCGCTGTTCGCGAAGCTGGCCGGCGCGAAGCCGGGGCTGCGCATCGCGCTGTCGGAGATCCGCGTGCTCGCGGCGGACGCGTCGCACGCGGTGCTCACCTATCGCGAAGCGCAGCACGCGGCGGCGGGCGAGTTGCCCGCGCGCCGCGCGACCGCCGTGTTCGCGCGCGACGCGGCGGGCGTCGTACGCTGGGCTCATCTGCAGGAAACCTTCTGCACGGCCTGAGCGGCCGCGCTGCCTGACCCGTCGCGCTGCGCTTCGGCCGCGCGTCAGCGCTTGCGCGTGCGGGCGACCGTCAGCTCGTCGGACACGCTCTGCATCAGCGCGCACAGCCACGCGATGTCGGTCGGCCGGTCGGGCTGCGGGTGCGTGAGCAGGTAGCTCTTGATGCGCGGGAACGGCACGGGCGGCGCGACGACGACGAGCGGCAGCAGTTGCGCATAGTGCGTCGCGAAGCGGCGCGTCGTCGTGAAGATCAGGTCCGACTGCAGCAGCACCTGCGGCACGATCCCGAAGTACGGCAGCGTCGTCACGACGCGCCGCGCGAGGCGCGCGCGTGCCAGGCCGATCTCGATCGCATTGCGCTTGTCGCCGGTGTACGGGGTGGGCGCGACGTGCGCGGCCGACGCATACGCTTCGCGCGTGAGCGGCTCGCGGGCGAGCGGATGCGCGTCGCGCATCAGGCACACGATCGTGTCGGAGAACAGGTCCTGGCGCGCGAACTGCGGGTCGGGCTTCGGCCAGTTGCCGATCACGAGATCGAGCGCGCCCGACTCGAGCGCGGCCGCGTGGTCGAGCGCGGGGTTCAGCGAATCGATTTCCAGACGGGCATGCGGCGCCGCGTCGCGAAAGCGCTCGATCAGCGTCGGCATGAAGAAATCGTTCAGGTAGTCGGGCGCGGCGACGCGGAACGTGCGCCGCGCGGACGACGGATCGAACTCGCCGTGCGGCGTCGCGATGAAATCGACCTCGCGCAGCGCGCGCGACGCGGCTTCGAGCAGCGACGCGCCGTATTCGGTCGGCACCATGCCGGATTTGCCGCGCACGAGGATCGGATCGTTCAGCGTCTCGCGCAGCTTGCGCAGCGCGGTGCTGATCGCGGGCTGGGTCTGGTTCAGCCGCAGCGCGGCCTGCGTGACGCTGCGCTCGAGCAGCAGCGTGCGCAACACGCGCACGAGCCAGATGTCGAGCGAGGCGGTACGGTCGTCGTCTTCCATTGGTGGGGGATGCGGGGGACGCCAAGGGGCCGTTTTCATATGAAAACAGCCCGTTACCTTACCGCAGCCGCGCGTTGCCGTGCGTGATACCGGCCATCACGCACGCCATCACGCGCGGCCCTTCGGCAGCGTGCTGATCCGCTTGACCTCGCCCGATTCGAGCCAGTTCGGCGTGCGCGCGCAGTACAGCACCATCGGCAGCGCGTCCTCGCCCCAGAACAGTTGCTGGTTCATCCAGAAGGTCGGCACGCCGAACACGCCGAGCGCGATCGCGTCGGCCGTGTTGCGGGTCAGTTGCGCGGCGGTTTCCTCGAATTCGATCAGCTCGTCGCCGTGGCCGACGCCGACGCGTTCGCACAGCGCCGCGAAGCCTTCCGGCGTCGACGGATCGTTGCCTTCGCGCCAGATGAAGCGGAACATTTCCAGCACCGTCGCGATATCGGCGCGCAGCGCGATCGCGAGGCGCAGCACCTTGTCCGAATCGAACGGGTGCGCGGGCGGCATCTTGAAGCGGATGCCGAGCTGTTCCGCGCGAAACAGCGCGTGACGGTACGTGAACACGCGCTTGGCCGGCACGTCGGCGCTCGGACGCTGGCCCCAGTGGCGCTGCAGGTCGGCGAGCGACACGGCCACGGGGTCGAACGGCACGTCCGGCCATTTGTCGTGCTGCTCGAGCAGCAGATACGAGAACGGCGACACGAAGTCGAAGAACCAGGCGGGTTGGGCGGTATCGAGGCCGGTTGTCATGTCGTTCTCCAGAAGGTGGGGCGTGCGGCGCCTGACGGCGGCCTCCATGTTACGCGGCGGCGCGCGCATGCAGCAATGATCGCGGATCGTCCGCTCATGCGGAACCGGGAGTCGCCCGGGGGGCGTCGCCGGCCGGCTGCCGCGCGCTTGCCGTGCGTGCCGGCGGGCTGCCGGCGGCGGGCGGGCCCGCCGGCGTGTCCGGCTCCTGCGCGGTGAGCCGTTCGCGCACGAAGCCGATGTGCTCGCGCAGCACGTAGAACTGCCCGGCGTACGCGAGCGGCATCTTCATCCGGTTCACGGCTTCCTCGATGTCGTCGAGCTCGTCGAGCAACTGGACGCGCTCCTCGGCCGTGTGTTCGCCGAGCGCGCGGCGCTCGAGCGCGATCAGCGCGCCGTACCAGCGGTAGATGCGCGAGCGCACGCGCCAGCCGTACAGCGACGGCACGAGCCGCAGCCCCGGAATCAGCACGACGATCAGCGGCACGACCACCACCAGCAGCCGGTCGACGAGGCTCGCGACCCAGAACGGCAGCCGCCGGTACAGGAAGCTCTTGCCCGACTTGTAGTAGCGGGCGGCGTCGTCGGACAGCGGGAAGCCGCGCGTGACGGACGACGGAAATTCGCCTGCGTGCTGCAGGATCGTCGCGTGCCCGTGCACTTCGCGCGCGGCCTCGATCAGCAGGTCGGACAGCGCGGGGTGCAGCGAGTCGCGCGCGACGAGTTCGATCGTCGGCGCGACGGTGTGGATGTCGGCAGGCGGCAGGTTGCGGCCGAGATCGTAGACGCCCATCGGCAGCGTGATCGCGGTCAGGTACGGAAACCGCCGCGCATACGCCTCGGCCTGCGTGAACGAATACACGTGCACGCCCGGCGCGCGGAACAGCTTCGCCATCACCGGGATCTGCGTCGAGTCGCCGGACAGGAAGGCCGCGTCGATCTTGCCGTCGAGCAGCGCGGTCGCGGCGTCCTCGCCGGCGGTCGGCAGCAGCTCGGTCGAGCCGCCCGGCACGATCCCGTTCATCTTCAGCAGCGCGAGGCTCAACTCGCGCGCGCCGCTGCCTTCCGCGCCGAGCGCGAGCCGCTTGCCCTTGAAATCGGACAGCCGCGCGACGATCGGGCCGCGGTACATGATCGCGAGCGGCACGTAGCCGATGCTGCCGAGCGACACGAGATGCTCGTCGCGCTCCTTCGGGCCGATGCCGCTCTGCACGAAACCGACGTCGACCGGCGCGTTCGGGTTCGACAGCCGCGCGAGGTTCTGCGCGGAACCTTCGGACGATTGGACGTCGAGCGTGACGCCGTTTTTCGCGAGGATCGTCTTGTATTTCTGCGCGGCGTTCCAGTACGTGCTGCCCGGCGGCCCGGCCGAGATCACGAGCGTGGACGGCGGCGCCGGCTGGATCAGCTTGACCGCGAGCCAGACGGCCGCGCCGGCGAGCAGCACGGTCGGGCCGATCGACAGCGCGAGGTCGCGCCACGAGACGGCGACGAAGCGGGCGAGGATGCGGCGCGGCGGGCGAGGGCTGGCAGGCTTCATGGGGCGGGTGGATGACGCTGGCGTGACGCATCGGTGACGGTCGTCACCGGACGACACGGATGCTCGCGGCGATGGTACCCGGTTTCGCCGCGCATGCGCGAGTCGGGCGGGCCCGCGCGGCTGTCCGGCGACAGCGGCGGCGGCCGTCGCGTCAAAAGCTTTGCGCTTCGGCGGGCGCTGGATTACATTGTGCGACGCAGCCGCGCCCGAATCGCGCGCGACCCGGCACGTCATGAGACCGGGCGCGTCCGGCCGGCGGCTGTCCGGCCCGGCTGGCCCGCTTCTCGCGTGCGCCGGCCGCCGGCCCGTGCCGCCTCTCTCGTATCGCCGTGGAAAACACCGGCTGTCCCGCCCGTTCGCGCGCGGGCCGGCTGTTTTTGGGGGTATCCGGCCGTACTGTGCACGGCCGTTCCGAAGTGATAAGGAGATAGCATGAAGTCGATCGTGTTGAGAGCGTTGGGTGTCGCCGCCGTGGCGGCCTGTCTGTCGGGCAGCGTGTATGCGCAGTCGAGCGACGCAGCGGCGACGGAAGCGCCGGCGGCCGCAGCGAGCGCGCCGAAGGCCGCCGCGAAAACCGCGAAGAAGGCGAACCGCAAGCTCGGCTACGCGGTGCGCAAGGCCATTACGAAGGCAGGCGGCATCGACGTGGCGAACATCGTCGTGCGTTCGAAGGGCGGCGCGATCTCGCTGGAGGGCACGGTGCCCGACCAGGCACAGATCGACAAGGCGGAAGAGGCAGCCAAGAGCGTGAAGGGTGTGACGTCGGTCTCGAACAAGCTGACGGTTCAGCAGCAGTAACGCCGGGCGGCGGCGCGCGAGCGCCGCGTGCGCCCGTTTCCAGCGGGCCCCGGCATGCCGGGGCCCGTTTGCGCTTCAGAGGCCGAAAGCCGCGCGCGGCGCGGCGGCGGACCGATAACGATATCGAGGGGGCGGCGATGACGAAGCTCGGGTGGGGCAGGCGGGTGGTGTGGGGAGCGGCGCTGGCCGCGGTCGCGATGCTCGGCGCCTGCAACGGCGACGAGTCGGCCGAGCGCAACCGGTTGCCCGGCTTCGTGTCCGGCAGCGTGCGCACGACGACCTACGACGGCGCGAGCGACGACCTGCTGACGGCCGGCCTCGGCAAGACGGGGCTCGCCGCGGCGAGCGCGCCCGGCTTCGCGAATCCGGCGCGGCCGACGAGCGCCGAATTGCGGCGCCTCGCCATCTGGTCGAACTACCGCGCGCTCGTCGACATGAGCGCGAACGGCGGCTACGGCCGCTTCTGGGGGCCGAACGTCGACCTCGGCGGCAACGATACGCTCGGCGAAGGCAAGATCCCCGGCACCGAATACCTTGCGTATGCCGACGACGGCAGCGGCACCAAAAACGTCACGCTGCTCGTGCAGGTGCCCGCCCGCTTCGATCCCGCGCAGCCGTGCATCGTCACCGCGACGTCGTCCGGCTCGCGCGGCGTGTACGGCGCGATTTCCGCGGCCGGCGAGTGGGCGCTCAAGCGCGGCTGCGCGGTGGCCTACAACGACAAGGGCGGCGGCAACGGCGCGCACGAGCTCGGCTCCGACACCGTCACGCTGATCGACGGCACGCTCGCCAACGCGGTGCTGGCCGGCACCGCGAGCCTGTTCACCGCGAACGTGACGAGCGGCGATCTCGCCGCGTTCAACAACCGCTTCCCGAACCGCTATGCGTTCAAGCACGCGCATTCGCAACAGAATCCCGAGCAGGACTGGGGGCGCGTGACGCTGCAGTCGGTCGAATTCGCATACTGGGCGCTCAACGAGCAGTTCGGGCCGCTGATCGACGGCTCGCGTCGCGGCGTGCGCTATCGCGCGGGCGACATCACGACGATCGCCGCGTCGGTCAGCAACGGCGGCGGCGCGTCGCTCGCGGCGGCCGAGCAGGACAACCGCGGCTGGATCACCGCGGTCGTGGTCGGCGAGCCGCAGATCAACGTGCGGATGGCGCCGAACGCGGTGGTCCGCGCGGGCGGCCAGCCGGTGCCGTCGTTCGGCCGGCCGCTGGCCGATTACGCGACGCTCGCGAACCTGCTGGAGCCGTGCGCGGCCGCATCGGCGTCGCTCGCCGGCGCGCCGTACCTGAGCGCGCTGCCGGCCGCGACCACGCAGTCGATCCGCACGCAGCGCTGCGCGACGCTCGCCGCGGCCGGGCTGGTGTCGGGCGCCGACACGCAGAGCCAGGCGGCCGACGCGCTCGCGCAGCTCCACGCGGCCGGCTATCTGGCGGATTCGGACCTGCTGCAGGCGTCGATGTGGGATTCGCAGGCGATTCCCGCGATCGCGGTCACCTATGCGAACGCATACACGCGCTCGCGCGTCACCGACAACCTGTGCAACTTCAGCTTCGCGACGACGAACGCGACGGGCGCGGTCGCGGCGCCCGCCGCATCGCCGATGCCGGCCGTGTTCGGCGCCGGCAACGGCGTGCCGCCGACGGCCGGCATCAATCTCGTGTTCAACGACGGCGCGGGCGTCGACCACCGGCTCGCGACGCCCGATGCGAGCTTCGCGGGCGCGCTGTGCCTGCGCCAGCTATGGACGAACGGAATGCTCGGGATGCCCGCGAACGTCGACGCGGTGCGCGTGAACGCGAACCTGCACGGCAAGCCGGCGATCATCGTGCAGGGCCGCGGTGACGCCCTCGTGCCGGTGAACCACGCGTCGCGCGCGTACGTCGCGCAGAACGGGATCAGCGAAGCCGGGCGTAGCCGGCTGGTGTTCTACGAAGTGACGAACGGCCAGCACTTCGACGCATTCCTGTCGGTTCCGGGCTTCGATACGCGTTTCGTGCCGGTTCACTACTACAACGTGCAGGCGCTGAACCTGATGTGGAAGCATCTGAAGAACGGCGCGCCGCTGCCGCCGTCGCAGGTGGTGCGCACGGTACCGCGCGGCGGCACGCCGGGCGCCGCGCCCGCGCTGTCGAGCGCGAACCTGCCGCCGATCTCGACCGCGCCGGGCGCGAACGCGATCACGACCGGCGTGGGCACGATCGACGTGCCGCTCTGACCGCGGCCGACGCGCCGCCTCGTGCAAGCCGGACAGCCGTCCGGCTTTTTTCTGCGCGTCGTCTGGAATCGGTCGCACCGCGTTCAACGCGCAGAACCTGACGATCAAGAACGACCCGTCGGGCCACATGATCTGCCTGAACGACGCGTCGTGGACCGCGCTGAAGGGCGATCTCGCCAATTTCTACGACGGCATCCTCGCGAACCGTACTGCGCTGCAACGCGTGCTGAAGCTGCGGGCGCGCACGCAGCACCGGGACGGCGTTGTTCGTCAGGAGCGGCGCCCGCTTACGCCAGCACGAGCCGCACGCCGACCGCGACCAGGGTCGACGCGAGCAGGTTGCGCAGCAGCCGCTCGGGCGCGCGTGCCGACAGCAGGCTGCCGATCACGATGCCGGGCAGCGAACCGAGCAGCAGCGACAGCAGCATCGACCAGTCGACCGAGCCGAGCAGCCAGTGGCCCATCCCCGCGACGAGCGTGAGCGGCACCGCGTGCGCGATGTCGGAACCGACGATGCGGGTCGTCGCGAGCAGCGGATACAGCAGCAGGAGCACGGTCACGCCGATCGCGCCGGCGCCGACCGACGTCATCGACACGAGCACGCCGAGCACGGCGCCCGTCAGCACGGTCGACCACAGCGTGCGCGCGGGGCTCGGCGCGAGCGGGTTGCGCGCGGCGAATGCGGTGAGCTGAGGGCGGAAGATCAGCGCGAGCGACGTCAGCAGCAGCGCCACGCCGAGCACGAGCTGGATCATCCGCGCGGTACCCGGCGTGTTCATCCCGTGCGTGTGCAGCCACCACAGCGTGAGCGCCGCGGCCGGCACGCTGCCCGCCGCGAGGCGGCCCGTGATGCGCCAGTCGACCGAGCCTTTCAGGCCGTGGACGAGCGTGCCGGTGGCCTTGGTCGCGGCCGCGTACAGCAGGTCGGTGCCGACCGCCGTCGCAGGGTGGACGCCGAACAGCAGCACGAGAATCGGCGTCATCAACGAACCGCCGCCGACACCCGTCAGGCCGACGAGAATGCCGACGAACAGGCCGGACAGCGAGTACAGCAGATCGATATGGGGAAGCGACATCGGAAGCAGGCGGTTATGCGGCGTTCGGCGGCGGCGCGCGGCCCGTGGCGTGCGCGTCAAAGTCCGCCATTGTCGCAAAAGTGACGCGTCAATGGACGACTGCGTTAAAAATCGGCCGCGAAGGCCCGCCCGGCAGGCGGCCGGCGGGACGTGAAACGCGCGTTCGGGCGGGCGCGGCCGACGACGATGATCTGGCCCGAAAGCGGCGGCGAACCGGGCGCGTACGCCGCGTGCCCGGCACGCACGAAAAAGGCGCGACGATGCGCGCCCCGGTCCGATACCGGTTCCCGGCCCGTCCGTCGACGGTCAGTGCATCGCGGGCCCGGCGCCTTCGACCGCGCGCGGCGGCCGGATGCGCAGCGCGAAGCCGGTCAGCGCGGCCACGGCCGCAAACGCCGCGCCGAACGCGAAGGCCGCGTGGTAGCCGCCGTTCAGCGCGTCGAGCGGCGCCGCTTGCGCCGCCGCCAGTGCGCCGGTGCGGGCCTCCGCGAGACTCGCGAGGACCGCGAGCCCGAGCGCGCCGCCCATCATGAACGCGGTGTTGACGATGCCCGACGCGAGCCCGGAATCGGCCGGATCGACGTCGTTCATCGCGGCGAGCAGCACCGGATTGAACGCGACGCCAGCGCCGATGCCGAGCAGCGCCATGCCGGGCAGCACGTGCCACACGAAACCGCCGTCGACCGGCGCGCGCGAGAACAGCGCGAGGCCGCATGCCGCGGTCAGCAGGCCGGCGGCGATCGGGCCGCGGATCCCGAAGCGCATCACGATGCGCGCCGACAGCCCGAGCGAGAACGCGGCCATGATCAGGTTCGCCGGCAGGAACGCGAGGCCGACCTGCAGCGGCCCGTAGCCGAGCACGCGCTGCATGTACAGCGCGGACAGGAAGAACCACGCGAACATCGCGGCCGCCCACAGCACGGCGATCGCGTTCGCGAGCGCGACGTTGCGCGCGGCGAACAGCGTGAGCGGCATCAGCGGATGCGCGGCGCGCGACTCGATCGCGATGAACAGCGCGAGCAGCACGACGGCCGCGCCGATCAGCGCGACCGTCTGCGTCGACAGCCAGCCGGCCTCGTTGCCGCCGACGATCCCGTAGACGGCCAGCATCAGCGACGCGGTTACCGTGATCGCGCCGGCGACGTCGAGCCGGGCCGTGCCGGCCGGCGCACGCGTGCGCGGCAGCAGCGCGACGCACATCGCATAGACCGCGGCGCCGATCGGCAGGTTGACGAGGAAGATCCAGTGCCACGACAGCGAGCTCGTCAGCAGCCCGCCGAGCAGCACGCCGATGCTGCCGCCGCCCGCGCACACGAAGCCGTAGACGCCCATCGCACGTGCGCGCTCGCCGGGCTCGGTGAAGAGATTCATGATCAGCGACAGCGAGACGGCCGACACGACCGCGCCGCCGAGCCCCTGCACCGCGCGCGCGGCGATCAGCATCGCCTGTGATTGCGCGAGGCCGCAGGCGAGCGACGCGAGCGTGAACACGACGAGGCCCGCGAGGAACATGCGCCGCTGGCCGTACAGGTCGCCGAGCCGGCCGCCGAGCAGCAGGCAGCCGCCGAACGTCAGCAGGTACGCGTTGACGACCCACACGAGGGCTGTTTCGGTGAAGTGGAGGTCGGTGCTGATCGACGGCAACGCAACGTTCACGATCGTGCTGTCGAGCACGATCATCAGCACGCCGAGGCAGAGCACGATCAGCGCATACCAGCGCTTCTCGCCGTGGATACCGTGGGTCATGGGCGCTCAGCCTTCTCTCTGACAGTTATTTGAAAGGAGGCATTGTAGACGTCATCGGCGCGGGCTTCCTGCCGGTTTGTGGCAGCAGCGAAGCGTAGTGGCGCGCGGCGCGCGTGCCGCGGGTTGCGCGTTACGACCGGGCCGGCAGTTCGCAGCCGTCGGGGCCGCAGGCGGCCGCGTCGCTGCCGCCGAGTTCGACGACGCCGTCGCGCCATGCCTGGTCGAGCGCCTGCGCGAACGCGTCGGCCGGCTGCGCGCCGGACACCGCGTAGCGGCCGCCGAACACGAACAGCGGCACGCCGCGCCCGCCGATCTGTTCGGCGCGCGCGATGTCGGCCTCGACTTCGTCGCGGTAGGCGTCGCTGCGCAGCACCGCTTCGACGGCCGGGCGCTCGAGCCCGGCTTCGACCGCGAATTCGGTCAGCGCGGCATGATCGAACAGCGAGCCGTGCTCGCAGAAATACGCGCGATAGAGCCGCTCGGTCAGCGCGTGCGCGCGGCCCGACGCCTGCGCGAGCTTCACGAGCCGGTGGCCGTCGAGCGTGTCGCCGACCAGCGTGCCGGGCAGGTCGTAGCGCAGCCCGACGCTCGCGGCCGCATCGGTCACCTGGCGCAGCATCTGGTCGACCTGCGCCGGCGCCATCCGGTATTTGCCTGCCAGCATCGCCTCGACCGGCTCGACGGGCTGGCCGGGCATCAGCCGGTACGCGCGCGGCACGACGTCGACGCGCTCGGCGTGCGCGAACGCGGCCAGTGCCTCGTCGAAGCGGCGCTTGCCGATCCAGCACCATGGGCAGATCAGATCGGACCAGATTTCGACGGTCAGGGTCGGGCGGGCAGTCGGAGCGGGAGCGGTCGTCATGGGCGGTTCGGGGCGGCAAAAAAATGTAACTGCGACTATATCATTTTATGGTGCCGCGCTTGGGCGCTTCGGCGGCGGGCCCGCGCGGAACCCGGGCTGCACCCGCGCATCGCGAGGCTTGGACGCGGAACCGGAAGGCCGGTGCCGATGGCGCGAAGTCTGCGCGTCATCGCGCCCGCCGCATCCCGCTCAGGCGTCGCCCTGCGTTTCCTTCAGGTGCTTCAGATGCTTGTAGACCGTCGCGCGCCCCATCCCGAGCACGTTCGCGACGTAGTTCGCCGCGCTCTTGCCGCGGAACGCGCCTTCCGCGTACAGCGCCTCGACGAGCTCGCGCCGGTGCTCGCGCGTGAGCCCGTTCAGCCCGACCTGCCGCTCGCGCAGCCATCCGTGCAGGAACGTGTTGATGCGCTCCTGCCAGTCGTCGCGGAACAGTTCGTCGGGCTGCGCGACGACGCCCGCGCCCTTGATGAACAGGTCGAGCGTCGCGCGCACCTCGTCGAACACCGCGATGTTGAAGTTGATGCACATCACCCCGGCCGGCCGGCCTTCGTCGTCGAACAGCACGTTGCTCACGCAGCGCATCCGCCGGCCGTCCCAGTTCAGCTTCTCGTACGGGCCGATCACGCGTTCGCGCGCCGAATGATCGATTTCCTCGAGCGCGGAATCGTCGCCGACCTCGCGCTTCGACAGGTTGTTCGCGAGATACAGCACGGTCTGGTCGTGCAGGTCGTGGATCACGACTTCCGCGTACGGGAAGAACAGCGCGGCGATACCGTCGGCGATCGGCGCATAGCGGGTGAGCAGCAGGTCTTTGACGGGAGATTTCTTCTTGCGCATCGGTGTCGCGATCTCGGGTGGGCGGGAGCGGAGCAGCGTGTGGGGCCGGCGGGCCGGGCCACCGTCGGCCGGCATGCCCGTGCGCCCGCGCGCGGCCGCCGCAGCGGTTGCGCCATTGTATCGGCCCCGTGTGCGCGCGCCGCTCATGCGTGCGTCAGATGCGTGTACAGCGCGTGCGCGATCGCGATGTCCTCGAGGCCCAGGCCGATCGAGCGGAACAGCGCGTGACGCGTGCGCGACGGCGCCGCGCAGGTGCCGGCGACGAGCGCGGGCAGGTCGCCGACGATCCGGCCGGCATCCCAGCCGTGCTCGGCCGCGGCGATCTGCATCTCGCCCGCGCTCGCGGGCGTCGTGTGCCGGTAGTCGCAGTAGACGTCCATGTCAGGCAGCCACGCGGGCGGGATTTCGTGCGCGCGCGCGACGTTCGTGCTGATCGACGTGACGAGCGCGGGGCGCGTGAGCATGCCGTCGCCGAGCACGGGCGTGCCCGACGACGTGCACAGCATCACGACGTCCGCGTCGCGCACGCAGGCCTCGACGCTCGCCGCCGCGCGTGCGCGCGCGTCGAGCGCGGTCAGGCTCGCCTGCAGCGCCGCGTCACCGGCCAGCGCGGGCGAGTACACGCGGATCGTGGCCCAGTCGCGCAGCGCCACCGTGTGCCGCAGGTGCGCGAGGCCGACCGCACCCGCGCCGACGATCGCCAGATGACGCGCGTCGCGCGGCGCGAGACAGTCGACCGCGAGCGCCGTCGTGCCGGCCGTGCGTTCGACGGTCAGCAGCCCCGCGTCGCACCACATCAGCGGCTGGCCGGTCTGCATCGACATCAGCGCGGTCCATGCGGTGACGACAGGTTTGCCGCCTGTCACGACATACGGCGACAGCTTCGCGCCGAACACCTGCTCGTCGGCGAGCGCGCCGAGATACGTGATGAAGTCGCCAGCCCGGTCGGGAAACAGCGTGAGCGTCTGCGGCGGCTGCACCGCGCGCGCCGCGGCCAGCGACGCGAACATCCGGCGCAGCGTGCCGAGCACGTCGAGCGACGGCAGCGCCGCGCGCACCGCGGCTTCGTCGACGGTCAGCGGCAGGGTGGGGACGGTTTGCGTCATGGGGCATCTCCGGTTCGGGCTGGACAGAAAGTCTCGAAAGACGGTGTTCTGTGGGATTTGTGATGGACGAAAAGTCTAATATAGACAAACAAAGTCGTGAGAGTTTTTATTTTCGAGATGCTGTTTCGGAGTCGATGTCACGAAAAATTCCATGAAATCAACGGTGTTTTTGGTGATCGAAAGAAATTTCGACATGGAGGGCCAGAGCGGCATCCTCGTATCCCCTATAGTCTATAGTAGACTTTGAGTCTATATTTCGCATGCAGGACCCGCCACGTCGCCATGCGGCGTCGGCCTGCACTCGAATGCCGACCCGCCGCCCACCGAGGGTGTCGGGCGACCGATCTTCATCGCCTCAATCCGGAACGGAAGACCGTCATGAACTGGAAGCTTTCCCTCTGCGCCGCTGCGGCGCTCGCGTGCGCGGCCGTCACGGCCCATGCGGAACAAACCACGTTGCGCTTCGGGATCGAAGCCGCCTATCCGCCGTTCGAGAGCAAGACGCCGGCCGGTCAGTTGCAGGGGTTCGACGTCGACGTCGGCAACGCGGTGTGCGCGAAGCTGAACATGAAGTGTGTATGGGTCGAGAATGCGTTCGACGGGCTGATCCCCGCGCTACAGGCGCGCAAGTTCGACGCGATCAACTCGGCGATGAACATCACCGCGAAGCGCAAGCAAAGCATCGACTTCACGCCGGCGATCTACGTGGTGCCGATCGTGATGGTCGCGAAGCGCGGTGCGCCGTTGAAGCCCGACGTCGCGAGCCTGCGCGGCAAGCACGTCGGCGTGCTGCAGGGCTCGTCGCAGGAGGATTTTCTGAAGGCGCACTGGGCCAATGCGGGCGTGGCCGTCGTGTCCTACCAGGAGCAGGACCAGATCTACGCCGATCTCGTCGCGGGGCGTCTCGACGCGGCCGTGCAGGAAGCGCAGACCGCGCAGGACGGGTTCCTCGACAAGCCGGCCGGCCGCGACTACCAGATCGTCGGCGAGCCGCTGAAGGATCCGGCGACGCTCGGCGAAGGCACGGGCTTCGGGATGCGCAAGAACGACAAGGCGCTGCAGGCGAAGATCGTCGGCGCGCTCGATGCGCTGAAGAAGGACGGCACGCTGAGCGCGCTGTCGCAGAAGTACTTCAAGCGCGACATCATCGCGAAGTAAGCGCCGCCGCGCGCCGGCCGCGGGGCCGGCGCAACGCGCATCCCATCTCGACGCAGTACGGGGAACCATGGATTTCGACGTCATCGTTCTGGGGGCCGGCATCGTCGGCGTGTCGTCGGCGCTGCATCTGCAGGATCGCGGGCTGCGCGTCGCGCTCGTCGACCGGCGCGCGCCCGGCGAGGAAACCAGCCACGGCAATGCGGGGCTGATCGAGCGCTCGTCGGTCGTGCCGTATGCGTTTCCGCGCCAGCTCGGCACGCTGCTGCGCTATGCGCGCAACCGCTCGGTCGATCTCTATTGGGACTACCGCGCGCTGCCCGCGTACGCGGGCTGGCTCGCCCGCTTCTGGCGCGAATCGTCGCCGCGGCGGCTCGCGGCCGCCGCGCGCGACCTGCTTCCGCTCGTCGCGGCGAGCGTCGTCGAGCACGATGCGCTCCTCGCGCGCACCGACGCGCAGCCGCTCGTGCACGACGGCGGGTGGATCGAGGCGTTCCGTTCACCCGCGCTGTTCGACGAGCAAGCGCGCGCGCAGCAGCGCGTGGCGGCCGAGCACGGGCTGCGGATGACCGTGCTCGATGCGCGTGCGCTGCGGGCGCGCGAGCCCGGCATCGGCGACGCATTCTGCGGCGCGTTCCACTGGCAGGACCCGAAGACCGTATCGAGCCCGGGCGGGCTGACCAAGGCGTATGCGCGGCTGTTCGAGCGCGACGGCGGCACGTTCGTGCGCGGCGACGCGACGACGCTCGTGCAGATGGATGGCGGCTGGCAGGTCCGGTCCGAACACGGGCCGATCTCGGCACGCTCGGCCGTGGTCGCGCTCGGGCCGTGGTCCGATCATGTGTTCGCGCCGCTCGGCTACCGGATTCCGCTGCGCGCGAAGCGCGGCTATCACATGCATTACCGGCCGACGCGCACGCCGCTGAACGTGCCCGTGTGCGATACCGAGGCCGGTTTCGTCGTCGCGCCGATGGAGGGTGGCCGCCTGCGGCTCACCACAGGCGTCGAGATCGCGCCGCGCGATGCGCCGCCGACCGGCGTGCAACTCGCGCGCGCCGAACCGCTGGCGCGCGACGCGTTCGGCATCGGCGAGCGGCTCGATCCGCAACCGTGGCTCGGGATGCGGCCTTGTACGCCCGACATGCGTCCGGTGATCGGGCCGGCGCCGCGCCACCGTCATTTGTGGTTCGCGTTCGGCCATTGCCATCACGGGCTCACGCTGGGGCCCGCGACCGGCCGCCTGCTCGCCGAGATGATGACGGGCGCGCCGACCTATATCGATCCTCATCCGTATCGGCCCGCCCGCTTCGGCTGAACCTGCGGCGCGCGGATGCGGTTTCGGTCGCCGGCACGCGCCGGCGGGCATGCGCTTGCTTCACAGTTTTTCGTTCTGCTGTCCGGCTCGTCGAAATCCGCGCAATTGGAAATGATCTGCGTAATCGACAAGAAAGAAAATTTCGCGACAAAAGAAAATCAGCAAATTCGCGATTGATCAATGCATTTTCATATTGCCGAAATGCGTAATGGTCGGCCCGTCGTAACGGTATAGGGTTGCATTGCCGGCGCGTGTTCCGGCATTGGCGGAATGTACCGGTACACGTCACCACGAGGCTCGCAAACGTTACGTTACATCCCCGCTCCGATGGCGCTTTTCGTCAGACTATTGTGGCGTCGCGACGCGTGAATTCGTCAGAAATCAATTAAAAAAGCGTTATTGCCGGTCAATAAGCAGACAAATCCATCCGGTTTTTGTATTGGCACGCTTCGTGCAATCCGTCCCCATGCTTTGTCAACGTAGTGCCAACCGAGATGGGGAAAATAACGATGGGACAGAATTTTAAATTGACGGGTGTGGCGCTGTCGGTCGCGACGGTGTTCGGGGTGCTGGCTTCGGGGTCCGCGATGGCCGCGGCGCTCGATTCGCTGCCGATCCCGCAAGTGATCGTCAATCCGCCGACGAACAGCGTGTCCGTCGGGTTGGGCGCGACGGGGACGTCGCCGCTGGGTTCGGTCACCGTGACGGCAGGCGGGTCGGGCACGGTCCAGACGTCGCTCGGCGAGCCGGGGCAAGTGCTGTCGGGCGCCGTGGGGGCGGTGACGGGGGCACTGGGTAATGTCGGCGGCGGCACGAATCCGCTGGCGCCGGTGCAGGGTGTGGTGAATCAGGTGACGGGCGCGCTCGGTGGCGGCAACCCGGCAGGTGCGCTGAGCGGTGCCGTGGGTACGGTGACGGGCGCACTCGGCGGCATCGGTGGCGGCAACCCGGCCGGCGCACTGACCGGCGCGCTGAACACGGCAACCGGCACGCTGAGCAACGCGCTCGGCACGGCAACGGGTGCGCTGGGCGGTGTCGGCGGCGGCACGAATCCGCTGGCGCCGGTGCAGGATGTGGTGAATCAGGTGACGGGCGCGCTCGGTGGCGGTAACCCGGCAGGTGCGCTGAGCGGTGCCGTGGGTACGGTGACGGGCGCACTGGGCGGCGTTGGCGGCGGCAACCCGGCCGGCGCATTGACGGGCGCCCTGGGCACGGTAACCGGTGCACTGGGCGGCGTTGGCGGCGGCAACCCTGCAGGCGCGTTGACCGGTGCCCTGGGCACAGTGACGGGCGCACTGGGCGGCGTTGGCGGCGGCAACCCTGCCGGCGCATTGACCGGCGCCCTCGGCACCGTAACCGGCACACTGGGCAACCTCGGCGGCGGCGCGAACCCGATTACCCCGATCCAGAACGTCGTGAACCAGGTCACCGGCGCGCTAGGCAGCGGCAACCCGGCCGGCGCATTGAGCAACGCGGTCAACACGATCACCGGCACGCTCGGCAACGTCGGCGGCGCAGGGAGCCCGCTCGCGCCGGTGCAAGGCGCCGTCACGCAACTTGCCGGCACGCTCGGCAGCGGCGATCCTGCCGGTGCGCTGACGAACGCGCTGAACACCGTGACGGGCGCGCTCAGCGGTGCGAACCCGCTGGCGCCGGTGCAGGGCGTCGTGAACCAGGTCGTCGGCACGCTGTCGGGTGCAGGCGGCGGCAGCCCGATCACGCCGATCACGAACGTCGTCAACGGTCTGCAGAACGCATTGCCGGGCGGCAACCCGGCCGGCGCGCTGACCGGCGCCCTCGGCTCGGTGACGGGCGCGCTCGGCAACCTCGGCGGCGCGAACCCGCTGGCGCCGGTGCAAGGCGTCGTGAACCAGGTCGTCGGCACACTCGGCGGCAGCAATCCGGCCGGCACGCTGAGCAACGCGGTCGGGACGGCCACCGGCGCACTCGGCAACGCGGTCGGCTCGGCAGCGGGCGCGCTCGGCGCGCTGGGCGGCACGAACCCGCTGGCGCCGGTCCAGGGTGTCGTGAACCAGGTCGTGGGCGCGCTCGGCAGCGGCAATCCGGCCGGTGCACTGACGGGCGCGCTGAACTCGGTGACGGGCGCCCTCGGCAACCTCGGCGGCGCCAACCCGCTGGCGCCGGTGCAAGGCGTCGTGAATCAGGTGGTCGGCACGCTGTCCGGCGCTGCCGGCAACAACCCGATCGCGCCGATCACGAGCCTCGTGAGCGGCCTGACGGGCGGCGGCAACCCGGCGGGCGCCCTGACCGGTGCGCTCGGTTCGGTGACGGGCGCACTCGCGTCCGGTCCGGCGGCGCTCGGCCAGGCTGCCGGCGCGCTGTCGGGCGCGGCCGGTTCGACGGCAGCGGCAGGCGGCAGCCTGCTCGGCTCGGGCGCGAACGCGGCCGGCGGCACGGCCGGCGCGGTCGGTTCGCTGCTGACGGTGGGGGCCAATTCGACCGCGACGGTCGTCAATGCGGTCGGCACGTCGGTGGGTACGGCGCTCGGTTCCGCGCCGAGTCTGTCGGTGACGCCGCATTCGGGCAACAGCTCGCCGAACAACCCGCTCGCACCGGTGACGACGCTGCTCCAGTCGCTGACCGGCGCACTGCCGAGGTAACCGGCCGAAACCGCCCGACGGCGCTGCATCGGCCGTCGGGCGAGACGGTCGCGCAATACGGGCCGTGCAATACCGGCGATGCAGTACCGGTCGCCCAACGCGGCATGACAGCGATGTCATGCCGCGTTGTCATTTCGGGCTTCCCGCGCTCTTTCGTCACATGAACGATCGCGGCTGCCGGTCGCGGCGCCGCATGGAATAACAGGCCGTCGCCGTCCGTTTACATACCGAGTTCCGGCACCGCCGGCCGGCGGGATAATGATCGCGACGAAGCCGATCGTCCCGTCTGGCCGCATCGTGTCGCGACACGACGCCAAGGAGAACGGGAATGAAACGGATGCTCTTCGCTGCCGCGCTGACGGCGGCGATCGTGCGGCCGGCGGCCGCGGAACCGCCCCAGGCCGGCGACGGGAAACTGGTCGACGAAGCGCACATGACGCTGTACGTGTTCGACCGCGATGCGCCGGGCAAGAGCATGTGCGACGGCGCGTGCGCGGCCAACTGGCCGCCCGCGCTCGCCGACGCATACGACAAGCCGTCGGGTGCGCTGAGCGTCGTCGCCCGCGACGACGGCACTAAGCAATGGGCGTACCGCGGCCGTCCGCTGTATCGCTGGAAGATGGACCGCAAGGCTGGCGACGCCGGCGGCGACGGGATCGGCGGCATGTGGCACGTCGCGCGGCCGTGACCGCGCGGCGACGCGCGAGGCGCCCCGATGAGCTATGAATCGGACCTGCTGGTGTGGTTGCCGCATCTCACGCGCTATGCGCGTGCGCTGACGGGCGAGCGCGCGTGGGCCGACGATCTCGTACAGGACACGCTCGAGCGTGCGCTGAACCGGCCGCCGCGCGACGGCGGCAACCTGCGCGCGTGGCTGCTGACGCTGCTGCGGCACCGCTTCATCGACCAGTTGCGCGCGCGGCACGAGATCGCCGTGGACGACGCGACGGCGCCGTGGCAGACGATGGCGGCGCCCGCCGGCGAAGTCGGCGGGCTGGAGCTGCGCGACGTGCAGCGCGCGCTGTATCGGCTGCCGGTCGAGCAGCGCGAGGTGCTGCTGCTGGTCGCGCTCGAGGAGCTCAGCTATCGCGATGCCGCGCAGGTGCTCGGCGTGCCGGTGGGCACGGTGATGTCGCGGCTCGCGCGGGCGCGCGCGCAGATGCGCGCGTTGCTGACCGACGCGCCGGCGGCGCACGGCACGGCCACGTTACGGGTGATCGGGAAGCCATGATGGACGATCCGCGCAAGCCTTCGAACCGGCAGGACGACGACGCGTCGGCGCAACTGCTGTCCGCGTTGCTCGATGGCGAACTGTCCGGGCACGAGCGGCGCGAGATGCTCGAGCGCCTGCAGTCCGATCCGCGGGAAGCCGAACGATTCGCGCATTACCGTGCGCAGCGCGATGCGCTGAAGGCGTTGTTTCCGTTGCCGGGCGCCGCGCCCGCATTGTTCGTGCAGCGCCGCGCGTCGCGCTGGCGCGCCGCCGTGCACGCGTGCGCGGGGCTGGCGGCCGGGCTGCTGATCGGGTTCGCGCTGCATGCGGGCTGGGCGGCGTTCGGCCGCGAGCCGGCGTTCGCCGCGCGCGCCGATGCCGCGTACGCGGTGTACGCGGCCGACCGCGAGCATCCGGTGGAAGTCGGTGCGGCCGACCCCGCGCGTTTCGCCGCATGGCTGTCGGCGCGCGTCGGCCGGCCGGTGCGCGCACCGTCGCTCGACGAATACGGTTACGCGCTGCTGGGCGGCCGGTTGCTGCCCGGCGATGCGGGGCCGGCCGCACAGCTGATGTACCAGCGCGCGGACGGCGCGCGCGTGACGCTGTACATGACCGCCTACGATGCGCGGCGCCTCGCGCCGCAGGCGCTGTCGGCGGACGGCCGCTACACGTATTTCTGGTCGGATCGCGGCATGGGTTATGCGCTGTCCGGCCGTGGCGACGAACGGCGTCTGCGCGAGCTGGCGAGCGACGCATGCGCAGCGCTGGGCGGGCCGGCCGATGCGTGGAAGGGATGACGCGCGGCGCCCGCGGGGAGCAGGCGATGAAGACGACGATGATGAAGGAGCTCGTGCTGGCGGCGTGCCTCGCGGGCACGATGCTTGCGCGAGCGCAGGGAAATGCGCCCGTGCGAGTGCCGGTCGATGCCAACGGCGTACAGCGTGTGACGATCGTCGGCGGCAGCTATTTTTTCCGGCCGAATCACGTGATCGTCCGCGCGAACCTGCCGGTGGAGCTGACCGTGTCGGCCGAGCCCGGCGTGGTACCGCACAGCTTCGAGATCGACGCGCCGCCGCAGGCGGGCATCGCAGTGCATACCGAACTCGGCACGACGCCGAGGACGTTCCGTTTCACGCCGCAGCAGCCGGGTCGATTCGCCTACTATTGCACGCACCGGTTGCTGTTTTTCAGCAGCCATCGCGAGCGCGGGATGGAAGGCGTGCTCGACGTCGAGGCGGCGCCGTGATCGCCGCGTTGCTGGCCGCGAGCCTGATAGGAGCGAGCATGACCGCCGATCCCGTGACCGTCGCGCAGGCGCATTTCGACCACGTCCGCTCGTACCGCGCGACGATCCGCTCGTCGGCGCGCGACGGCGAGCACACCGAAATCCGTTACGCGTACCTGAAACCGGGCTTCGTCCGGATGGATTTCGTGTCGCCGCATCGCGGCGCGGTGCTCGCGTACGATCCCGGCGACGGCAAGGTGCGGCTGCGCCCGTTCGGCACGCATGCGCCGCCCGCGCTGACGCTGTCGCCGTCCAATCCGCTCGTGCGCGACCGCAGCGGCCACCGGGTCGACCGTTCGGACGTCGGCGAACTGCTGCGCAACGTGCATGCGCTGCAGCAGGGCGGCGCGACGGTGACCGAAGGCGAGGAAACCACCGGCGGCCGGCGCGCGCTGCGCGTGCTGGTCACGGGCGCGCCCGCGCATGCGATCGACGGCGTGCATCGCTACCGGTTGTGGCTCGACACCGACGACGGTTTTCCGCTGAAGGTGGTCAGCTACGCCGGCGACGACGATGTGCCGCTCGAAACCGTGACGCTCGACGACGTGGAGATCGACGTCGCGTTTCCCGAGCGTTTCTTCGCGCCCTGACGGCGCGCCGATCCGCGTTCCTGACGCGCAATGCTGGAGGCTGCATGGCGGAGTACCGGTTCTCGACGACCTGGCGGGTGGATGCGCCGCTCGCGGCGGTCTGGGACGCGATCTACCAGGTCGACCGCTGGCCCGACTGGTGGAAGGGCGCCGTGCGCACCGTCGAGCTCGAACCGGGCGACGCGCGCGGCGTCGGCGCGCTGCACCGGTATACATGGAAGGGCGCGCTGCCGTACCGGCTGACCTTCGACATGCGCGTGCGTCGCGTCGAGCGGCCGCATGCGCTGGAAGGCCATGCGAGCGGCGCGATCGAGGGCGACGGCCGCTGGTCGTTCGCCGCCGATGGCGCGCGCACCGTCGTGCGCTACGACTGGCACATTCGTACGCACCTGCGCTGGATGCACTGGCTCGAGCCGCTCGCGCGGCCGCTGTTCCGATGGAATCACGACGTCGTGATGCGCGAAGGCGCGAAGGGGCTCGCGCGGCGGCTGGGCGCGACCGTCGAGACGGACGGCCGGACCTTCCGGCCGCTGTCGGGCGCGGATTGCGCCGACGCGTGAGGATCGGCCCGGCGACGCGGGCGAACGAACGTGCCGCGGCGGATGAAATGGGCGCCCGCACGTTTTTTTCGATGCGATGTCGGCGGCCTCGGGAACTCCGGGCTTACCCGGTGTCCAAACGGGGCTGGATGGGATTCGCGGGCCTCGCGAGCCCGCCCGTCGGGTCGCTTTCGATCGTCATGGCTTTGTTTTGAAAGGGTTTTTCGTTGTCTTCAGCCGTTTTCCCGCCGCGTCGCCGCCTCGAAAATTCCTCCGGTTTCCCTTCTTGAATTTGTCAAAACCCGTCCATATAATTAGCACTCGCTGCACGAGAGTGCTAACAATTCTCTGCCGGGCGATGAGCCGGGCAGTTCCCTAAGCGTTCTTCAATCTCAGTCAAGAGAGGAGTGAATATGAACCTTCGTCCTTTGCACGATCGCGTGATCGTCAAGCGCCTGGATCAGGAAACCAAGACCGCCTCGGGCATCGTGATCCCCGACGCCGCTGCTGAAAAGCCGGATCAGGGCGAAGTCCTGGCCGTCGGCCCGGGCAAGCGCGACGACAAGGGCGCCCCGATCGCGCTCGACGTGAAGGTCGGCGATCGTGTTCTGTTCGGCAAGTACGCAGGCCAGACCGTGAAGGTCGACGGCAACGAACTGCTGGTCATGCGCGAAGAAGACATCATGGCCGTGGTCAACGCCAAGTAAGCGTCCTCCGACGGTACATATTCCCAAGAATTCAAGGAGTTAGAAGATGGCAGCTAAAGACGTCGTATTCGGCGATTCCGCCCGTTCGAAGATGGTCGAAGGCGTGAACATTCTCGCCAACGCAGTCAAGGTCACGCTGGGTCCGAAGGGCCGCAACGTCGTGCTCGAGCGCAGCTTCGGCGGCCCGACGGTCACCAAGGACGGTGTGTCGGTCGCGAAGGAAATCGAGCTGAAGGACAAGCTCCAGAACATGGGCGCGCAGATGGTCAAGGAAGTCGCTTCCAAGACCAGCGACAACGCAGGCGACGGCACGACGACGGCAACCGTCCTCGCGCAATCGATCGTCCGCGAAGGCATGAAGTACGTCGCATCGGGCATGAACCCGATGGACCTGAAGCGCGGCATCGACAAGGCAGTCGCAGCGGCTGTCGAAGAGCTGAAGAAGATCAGCAAGCCGTGCACGACCAACAAGGAAATCGCCCAGGTCGGCTCGATCTCGGCGAACAGCGATTCGTCGATCGGCGATCGCATCGCTGAAGCGATGGACAAGGTCGGCAAGGAAGGCGTCATCACCGTCGAAGACGGCAAGTCGCTCGCCGACGAGCTGGACGTCGTCGAAGGCATGCAATTCGACCGCGGCTACCTGTCGCCGTACTTCATCAACAACCCGGACAAGCAAGTCGCCGTCCTCGACAACCCGTTCGTGCTGCTGCACGACAAGAAGGTGTCGAACATCCGCGATCTGCTGCCGGTGCTCGAGCAAGTCGCGAAGGCTGGCCGTCCGCTGCTGATCATCGCAGAAGACGTCGAAGGCGAGGCACTGGCCACGCTGGTCGTCAACAACATCCGCGGCATCCTGAAGACCGTTGCGGTCAAGGCGCCGGGCTTCGGCGATCGTCGCAAGGCGATGCTGGAAGACATCGCGATCCTGACCGGCGGTCAAGTCATCGCGGAAGAAACCGGCCTGACGCTCGAGAAGGCAACGCTGGCAGAACTGGGCCAGGCGAAGCGCATCGAAGTGGGCAAGGAAAACACGACGATCATCGACGGCGCAGGCGAAGCTGCAAGCATCGAAGCACGCGTGAAGCAAGTGCGCGCGCAGATCGAAGAAGCGACGTCGGACTACGACCGTGAAAAGCTGCAAGAGCGCGTGGCCAAGCTGGCAGGCGGCGTGGCAGTGATCAAGGTCGGTGCTGCGACCGAAGTCGAAATGAAGGAAAAGAAGGCACGTGTCGAAGACGCACTGCACGCTACCCGCGCAGCTGTGGAAGAAGGCATCGTGGCAGGCGGCGGCGTTGCGCTGATCCGCGCACGCACCGCGATCGCAGGCCTGACCGGCGCGAACGCCGACCAGAACGCCGGCATCAAGATCGTGCTGCGCGCGATGGAAGAGCCGCTGCGCCAGATCGTCACGAACGGTGGCGAAGAAGCCAGCGTCGTGGTGGCGGCAGTTGCTGCAGGCAAGGGCAACTACGGCTACAACGCAGCAACGGGCGAGTACGTCGACATGGTTGAAGCCGGCGTCGTCGACCCGACCAAGGTCACGCGCACCGCGCTGCAGAACGCAGCTTCGGTCGCAGGCCTGCTGCTGACGACGGACGCTGCTGTCGCGGAACTGCCGAAGGAAGACGCACCGATGCCGGGCGGCATGCCGGGCGGCATGGGCGGCATGGGCATGGACATGTAATCGACTTCGGTCGACGGTGTCCGGAGCGCGCAGCGATGCGCGTTCCAGCCAAAAGAAAAGACCCGCAGCGATGCGGGTCTTTTTTATTTGCACGTGGAATTCGGCGCGCCGTTCGCGGCGGCGGGATCTGCCGGCCGCGTCGCCGCTCAATGCCGATGCGACGTCCTCGGCGCCGAATCGGCCTTCACGGCCGGCGGCGTGTCCGACTCGTCGTTGCTGCGCGCCCAGAAGAACCGGTCGGGCAGGTACGCACCCATGCCGGGCCGGAACGCGTCGCGCACGGCCTGGTACAGATATTCCTGCGCCTCGCGCACGGCTTCGGGCGGCTCCTGGCCGTTCGCGAGCAACGCCGCGATGGCCGCGCCGAGCGTATCGGTGATGCCCATCAGCCGGTGCGGCGAGCGATCCCACATGTCTTCGCGAAGCTGGCCTTCCTCGCCGTACAGCGTGTTGACGAGCCGGTGCGAACCCGTTTCCGACGACAGGATGTATTCGCAGCCCTGCGAAAGCAGGTGCGACACGGCCGCGTCGAGATTCGGCGCCTCGGCATCGCCGTCCGGCTGCGCGAGCGCGATCAGCGTCGCGTGGTCGGCGACCAGCAGCGTGGTTTGCGGCGCCAGCAGATCGGCGATCGATTCGCGCAGGTCGTCGGCCGCGAGCACGTGTTCGTCGTCGAGCGTGAAATCGGGCGCGAGCACGAGCGGCACGCCGTCGTAGTCGGCGACGACTTCGGCGATCGCACTGACGACTTCCGCGCGCGTGGCCGCGCCGATCTTGAACGCGGCGACCGGCATGTCTTCGAGCAGCATGCGCGCCTGCGCGGCGACGACGTCGGGGTCGAGGCCGGTCACCTCGTCGCAGGCGGCCGAGTCGCGCACGGTATAGCCGGTCAGGACGGACACGCCGTGACAGCCCATGCTCGCCAGGGTCATCAGATCGGCTTGGAGGCCGGAGCCGCCGGTGGGATCGGACAGGCCGAAGGTGAGGACGATCGGAGGGGCGTTGCTGGACATGTAAAAATGGGGCAAGAGAAAAACGGACAAGCGACGGACATGCGGACGGCGAGGCGAATGGGCTTTGTTCGGCCCCGTGTTGCCCGGCAGGCCGCACTTTTCAACCATTATGCGGTGGAATCCGGCCGGTACGACGGATTTTTTAGCGCGGCGCAACGTAGTTGCCGTCCTCCAGCGCGATTGCTAGGCAGTCCGGCCCCGACACGGTACCATCATGGCTCCCGAATTTACCGACTTTTCCCCGACGCGGCTTAAGATGGAATACAAGAGCTGGATGTGCCTGATTTGTGGCTGGATTTACGACGAAGAAGCCGGGCTGCCGGAAGAGGGCATTGCCCCGGGCACGCGCTGGGAAGACGTCCCGATCAACTGGACGTGCCCTGAATGCGGCGCCCGCAAGGAAGACTTCGAGATGGTCCAGATCTGACCGGACCGCTGGCCCACGAGCACTCCGCTCAGGCCTCGCACCGGCCCGGCGCTCGCGCCGTGGCACGCGCGAGCGACTTGACGATGACAGGCGCGCGTGTCCATGACGTCCGATCCGGCGAACGTTCCCCACCCTGACGCATTGCCCAACCCGCGCGGCGGCGCCGTGCGCGCGGCCGACGCGTGGCTGGCGGCGGCCGCCGACGCGTTCGAGCGGCGCGACGACGCCGCGGCGCCGCTTGCCGCTGCCGCGGCCGTACTGGCGGAAGCCGGCTGGCTGCCGGCCGCGCGCTTCGCCGGGCAACTGTCGGCCGCGGTGCCGCTCGTTGCCACCGAGCCGACGTCGGCCGGCTGGCGTGCGGCGCTGCGCGATTTTCGTGCGGCCGTCGGGCGCCACAATCTGCGCGAGCTTGCGTGCTCGCCCGTTCTCTTCGAGCATTTCCGGGCGTTGCGCGCGCAAAGTGCTGCCGACCTGCGCGCGAGCGTGCCGCTCGATGCGCTGGCGCTGGTCGGCCGCGCGGTGCCGCCCGCCACGCTGCGCGCGCTGCCCGATACCGTCGCGCCCCGGATTCGCGCCCGCTACGAGCAGGCGCTGCTCGGCGTGCTGCGTGCCGAACACGGTGCGCCGGGCGCGGCGCTCGACGAACTCGACGCGCTGCTCGCCGCGCTCACCGACGACGCACCGTACGACTTCTGGCGGCTCGCGGCCGCGTGCGTGCGCGCGCTGCGGGCAAGCGGCGCGCCCGAGCTCAAGCGCTTTCTCGCGCGGACCAACCTGCTGCTCGGCGAACACGCGCAGGGCCGGCGCAGCGCGCCGCCCGACCTGGTGCGCGAGACGGTGGCGCTGCTGTGGCGCGATTTCGCGCTGTTCGGCGCCGCGGCCGAGGATGTCGCGCTCGTCGACGTGCTGCACGACTACGGGTTGACGGTCGACTGGCACGTCGCCGGCACGCCCGCATCGGAGGCGCTGTGGGAGGCCGATGCCGCGCGGGCCGAGCACGATGCGGTCGCCGCCGCCCCCACTCGTGCGCTCGGCGTCGTGACCGTCAATGCGCATGCCTACGAGGATTTCCTGCAGACCGCCGATGCGTCGATGGCCGATCTGGCGGCCAATCCGGCCATCGCCGACGCCGGCGCCGCATGGCACGCGTCCGGCGCCGCCTACCGGGTCGGCACGGCCGCGTGCGCGCTCGGGCTCGGCCACGCGGCGCTGCTGGCCGATACGCTCGGCCTGGCGTGGCGCCGTGCGGCGCACGGCGTGCCGCTCGCCGACGGCGGCCTCGATGCGCACCGCCATGCGTCCGACATGCTGCGCGCGGCGCTCCTGAAGATCGCGGCCGGCGTCGCGCCGCCGGATCTCACGGCGGCGTCCGAAGCGCTCGGCGCGGCGCTCGGCCGGAGCTGACGAACAAGGGGACGGACACGCGACGGCGGGCCTCGCCGGGCGGGCCTGCAACACGCTGCCGACAGCGCCCGCGCGCGTGTTAGAGTGCCGTGTGATCCGCGCGCGCCGTTGCCAGCGCGGCGCGGCGTTGCTTGTTGATCGCGGCCCGGTCAGGTCGCGGCGTCTTTGCTAAAATTCAAACCATGTCAAAGCCTTCCGATCGCATCAATCTCACCAACCAGTTCCTGATCGCCATGCCGAACATGGCCGATCCGACGTTCTCGGGGACGGTGGTCTATCTTTGCGATCACAGCGAGCGCGGTGCGCTCGGCCTCGTCATCAATCGTCCCACCGACATCGACCTCGAGTCGCTGTTCAACCGCATCGACCTGAAGCTCGACATCGAGCCGTTGCTGCACATTCCCGTGTACTTCGGCGGCCCGGTCCAGACCGAGCGCGGCTTCGTGCTGCACGAGCCGGTCGAGGGCGCGAGCTACAACTCGTCGATGTCCGTCGACGGCGGGCTCGAGATGACGACGTCGAAGGACGTGCTCGAGGCGGTCGCAACGGGCACCGGCCCGAAACGCTTCCTGCTGACGCTCGGCCATGCGGGCTGGGGCGCCGGCCAGCTCGAGGAAGAAATTTCCCGCAACGGCTGGCTGACCGTCGCCGCCGATCCGCGCATCGTGTTCGACACGCCGGCCGAGGAGCGCTTCGAAGCCGCGCTCGGCCTGCTCGGCGTGAGCTCGTCGATGCTGTCCGGCGAAGCAGGGCACGCATGAGTGGCGCGGGCGCGCGCGATGCGACGCTCCTGGCGTTCGACTACGGCGAAAAACGGATCGGCGTCGCGATCGGCAACGCGCTGACGCGCTCGGCGCGTGCGCTCGTCGTGATCCAGAACCTGAACCGCGAACACCGCTTCAAGGCGGTCGGCGACCTGCTGGCCGAATGGCGGCCGGACGCGCTCGTCGTGGGCCTGCCGATGCATCCGGACGGCACGCCGCACGACATGACGCAGCAGGCGAAGCGCTTCGGCAACCAGTTGAACGGCCGCTTCGGGCTGCCCGTCACGTGGGTCGACGAGCGCTATTCGTCGGTCGAGGCCGAGGCCGGGCTGCGCGAGCGCAACGTGCGCGGCCGCGCCCGCACCGACATGCTCGATGCCGAGGCCGCGCGCGTCATTCTTCAACAGTATCTCGATCAATTGTCCGACCATGAGCATCATTGACGCCGAGGCGCTTTACCGCGTCCTGCTCGACCAGGTCCGCGCCGCGTACGGCACGGCGTTCGCCGAACCGGGCGGCCCGCGGCTCGCCGGCATTCACAGCGGCGGCGCGTGGCTCGCCGAGCGCCTCGCGCGCGATCTCGGCGCACCGGCGTTCGGCGTCGTCAACGTCGCGCTGCACCGCGACGACTACGCGAAGAAGGGGCTGCACAGCCAGGCCAGCCCGACGTCGCTGCCGTTCGAGATCGACGGCGCGCGCATCGTGCTCGTCGACGACGTGCTGTACACCGGGCGCACCGTGCGCGCGGCGCTCAACGAGCTGTTCGACTACGGCCGTCCGGCCGCGGTCGAGCTCGCGGTGCTCGCCGATCGCGGCGGCCGCGAGCTGCCGGTCGCCGCACGCTTCGCGGGCGGCACGCTCGACGTGCCGGCCGGCGCGACGCTCGTGCTCGCGCGTGACGATGCGCGGTTCACGCTGCGCGTCGAGTCGCACGGCGCCTGAACCACACGCGAACCGTATCCCGGGCCGCTGGTTTGCACCGCGGCCCGTTTGCATAGTTGGAATCACGCACACCATGACCACCGACACCACTGGCCGCACCGGCAATCCCGCGGCGGCCGCGAGCCCCGACCGGTTTCGCTACGGTTTCCTGAAGGGCAACCCGCAGCTCACGAAAAACGGCGAGCTGAAGCATCTGCTGTCGATCGAGGGCCTGCCGCGCTCGATCGTCAATCACATCCTCGATACGGCCGAGCAGTTCGTCAGCGTGACGGATCGTGAAGTGAAGAAGGTGCCGCTCTTGCGCGGCAAGTCCGTGTTCAACCTGTTCTTCGAGAACTCGACGCGCACCCGCACGACCTTCGAGATCGCCGCGACGCGCCTGTCGGCCGACGTGCTGAACCTGAACATCAACGCGTCGTCCACGAGCAAGGGCGAATCGCTGCTCGACACGATCAACAACCTGTCGGCGATGCATGCCGACCTGTTCGTCGTACGCCACGCGTCGAGCGGCGCGCCGTACCTGATCGCCGAGCACTGCGCGCCGCACGTGCACGTGATCAACGCCGGCGACGGCCGCCACGCGCATCCGACGCAAGGCCTGCTCGACATGTACACGATCCGCCACTACAAGCGCGACTTCACGAAGCTGCGCGTGGCGATCGTCGGCGACATCCTGCATTCGCGCGTCGCGCGCTCCGACATCCACGCACTCACCACGCTCGGCGTGCCCGAAGTGCGCGCGATCGGCCCACGCACGCTGCTGCCGGGCGGCCTCGAACAGATGGGCGTGAAGGTGTTCCACAACCTCGACGAAGGGCTGAAGGGCGTCGACGTGATCATCATGCTGCGCCTGCAGAACGAACGGATGAGCGGCGCGCTGCTGCCGTCCGCGCAGGAGTACTTCAAGACGTGGGGCCTGACGCCCGAGCGCCTCGCGCTCGCCGCGCCCGACGCGATCGTGATGCACCCGGGGCCGATGAACCGCGGCGTCGAGATCGATTCGCAGGTCGCCGACGGCCCGCAGTCGGTGATCCTCAACCAGGTCACGTTCGGCATCGCCGTGCGGATGGCGGTGATGGGCATCGTCGCCGGCAACAGCGACTGAGCCCGCTTTCGCGCATCCTCGTTCAGGCATTCAACGCAATCAACGCATTCACAGACAGCGCATGAAGATTCATATCAAAGGCGGCACGCTGATCGACCCGGTCGCCGGCACCGAACGGCAGGCCGACGTATTCGTCGCGGACGGCAAGATCGCCGCGCTTGGCGGCGCGCCGGCCGGTTTCAACGCGGACAAGACGATCGACGCATCGGGCCTGATCGTCGCGCCCGGCCTAGTCGACCTGTGCGCGCGACTGCGCGAGCCCGGCTACGAACACAAGGCGACGCTCGCGTCCGAGATGGCCGCGGCCGTCGCGGGCGGCGTCACGACGCTCGTGTGCCCGCCGGACACCGACCCGGTGCTCGACGAGCCGGGCCTCGTCGAGATGCTCAAGTTCCGCGCGCGCAACCTGCGGCAGGCGAACGTGCATCCGCTCGGCGCGCTGACCGTCGGCCTCAAGGGCGAAGTGATCACCGAGATGGTCGCGCTGACCGAATCCGGCTGCGTCGGCTTCACGCATGCGAACGTGCCGGTGCGCGACACGCAGGTGCTGCTGCGCGCGCTGCAATACGCGAGCACCTATGGCTACACGACGTGGCTGCGTCCGCTCGACGCGTTCATCGGCCGCGGCGGCGTGGCCGCGAGCGGCGCGCTCGCGTCGCGGCTCGGGCTGTCCGGCGTGCCGGTCGCGGCCGAGACGATCGCGCTGCACACCATTTTCGAGCTGATGCGCGTGACGGGCGCGCGCGTGCACCTCGCGCGGCTGTCGTCGGCGGCCGGCCTCGCGCTCGTGCGCGCGGCGAAGGCGGAAGGGCTGCCCGTGACCTGCGACGTCGGCGTGAACCACGTCCACCTGATCGACGTCGACATCGGCTACTTCGATTCGCAGTTCCGGCTCGATCCGCCGCTGCGCGGCGAGCGCGACCGCGAAGCGATCCGCGCGGCGCTTGCCGACGGCACGATCGACGCGATCTGCTCCGATCACACGCCGGTCGACGACGACGAGAAGCTGCTGCCGTTCGCCGAAGCGACGCCGGGCGCGACGGGGCTCGAGCTGCTGCTGTCGCTCACGCTGAAGTGGGCGGACGAGACGCGCACGCCGCTCGCGCACGCGCTGCGCCGCATCACGGCCGCGCCGGCCGACGTGCTGCAACTGCCGGCGGGGCGCCTCGCCGAAGGCGGCGCGGCGGACCTGTGCGTGTTCGACCCGCGCGCGCACTGGCGCGTCGAGCCGCGTGCGCTGAAGAGCCAGGGCCACAACTCGCCGTTCCTCGGCTACGAACTGCCGGCCACCGTGCGCGCGACGCTCGTGGGCGGGCAGGTCGCGTTCGAGCGCCACTGAACCACGCCGGACCTTCGCCATGATCGCCTTTCGCAAGCTGCGTCTCGTCTTTCACCTGTTGCGCGGCATGGTGATCGTCGCGCTGCGTTTTTCGCACGTCACACCCGCGCACCGCGCCGAGTTGACGCGCCGCTGGTCGCTCAAGATGCTGCGCATCTGCGGGATGCGCCTCGTCGTCCACAACGACGGCGCGCGGCTCGACGCGAGCGCGCTCGTCGTGGGCAACCACGTGTCGTGGCTCGACATCTACGCGGTCAACGCGTGGCGGCCGACGCCGTTCGTGTCGAAGGCCGAGGTGCGGCAGTGGCCGGTCGTCGGCTGGCTCGCCGAGAAGCTCGACACCGTGTTCCTGCAGCGCGAGAAGCGCACCGAGGCGATGCGGATCATGCACGAGATGGCCGAACGCCTGCGCAACGGCGGCGTGATGTGCGTGTTTCCGGAAGGGACGACGTCCGACGGACAGGATCTGCTGCCGTTCCATGCGAACCTGTTCCAGGCCGCGGTATCGGCCGGCTGCGCGGTGCAGCCGATCTGCCTGATGTACGAGGACGCGCACGGGCGGCAGTCGGTCGCGCCGGCCTACACGGGCGACCTGTCGCTCGGCAAGTCGCTCGACATGGTGCTGCGCGGCGGCCCGCTCGTCGCGCATCTGTACGTGTGCGAACCGATCGCGCCGGGCGGCGATCGCCGCGCGACGTCCGCGGCGGCGCGCGATGCGATCGCGGCCGCGCTTGCGGCGATGCAGGAGAAGGTTGGCAAGCCGACGGCCGAGTCGCTCGCCGAGTTGCAGAAGCATGCGTATCCGGCGACCGAGCTCGGCGCCGGTGCGGCGGGCGAGGCGGCAGCGGACGCGCCCGTGCCGGGGCGCGAGGGCTGACGCGCTGCCCGGCCCGGCCGGGTCGGGCGAATCAGCGTGCGGTTACTCGCCGCCCGGCGAGCGGCACGCTTCGCACTGCACCTGCGTGACCGTGCGCTGCGCTGGATCGGCCGTCAGCCGTACGGCCGACAACTGGTTTCCCCATACGCATCCCGAATCGAGCGCGACGACGTTGTCGCGCAGCATCAGGCCGAGCGCGGCCCAGTGCCCGAACACGACCGTCACGTCCGCGGTGCGGCGGCCCGGCACGTCGAACCACGGCAGGTAGCCGGGCGGCGCGCTGTCGGGGCCGCCATTCGCCTTGAATTCCATCGCGCCGTCGGGCGTGCAGAAGCGCAGGCGCGTGAACGCGTTGAATGCGACGCGCATGCGGTCACGTTTTTTCAGGTTCGGGTTCCATTGGTTGGGTTCGTTGCCGTACAGGCCTTGCAGCGTGTCGCGCCAGTCGGGGGCGCGGAGTGCGCGCTGGAGCTCGTCGGCGAGTTCGAGTGCGAGCGTGGCGTCCCATTGAGGCAGCATGCCGGCGTGGACGAGCAGCTTTCCGTCTTCGACATGCACGAACGGGCGGTGGCGGACCCAATCGAGCAGGGCTTCGGCGTCGGGGGCGTCGAGGATCTCGCCGATCGTGTCGCCGGGGCGTTCGGTGCGCAGGCCGGCGGAGACTGCGAGCAGGTGGAGGTCGTGGTTGCCGAGTACCACGGTCGCGCGCGGGCCGAGATCGACGACCGCGCGCAGCGCGGCGAGGGAGCCCGGGCCGCGGTTGACGACGTCGCCGGCGATCCAGAGCGGGATGTCGGCGGGGGCTGAGAGCTTGGCGAGCAGCGACTGGAAAGCGGAATGGCAGCCTTGGATGTCGCCGATGGCGATGGGGGGATGGGGCATGGGTTCGTGGGTGTTCGGGAGTCGAGCATACGGTAGCAAAAGTTCGTTCCCGGAGGCTACGCGAAAAATTTCATCCGACACTAATAACTTCACCATGCCCGCGCTTTGGCCACCAAGCACGGGTCGGCGTCGCTGTTTCAAGTTGTTAGCAACGTGGCTTTTGCATCCGGCGGCTTCATATAATTTGCCGTTCCCGCGCGAAAATTACCATCAGATGACTCTGGCGGGCATGGCGACCGGGTAAAATGCCGGGCCTGAGGCGGCTCGGATGGTTGTTCCCCCTTGCGATCTGCGGCATGGCAACGTTCGCGGCGTGCTTGTTTTGTACTCGCAGGGACGCCAAATGATCCGATTCGTGGTCATGCCTGCCCCATTTGACTGCTGTCGTAGTGGGCCAGGCATCGACTCGATAACGTGCCAGGGCGCGCTGACATAGTCGACAATTCTGTCTGACGCCCCTATTCCTTCATTTTTGAAAGCTTGCATGCTGACCCTTTCACTTGCGGACCTAAAGAAAAGCATCACGGCGTGGCGGTTGTGGACCTTGCTCGGCTGGCTCGAAATTCGGCAACGCTATGCGCGTTCGCGCCTGGGGCCGTTCTGGCTCACGATCAGTATGGGTGTGATGATTTCGTCGTTAGGTGTCGTTTACGGCACGTTGTTCGGCCAGAAAATCAACGAATACCTGCCGTTTCTTGCTGCCAGCATCGTGCTGTGGGGTTTATTCTCGACGACGATCGTGGAAGGCAGCGTCGCGTACATCAACAGCGCGCCCTATATCCGGCAAATGGCCACGCCGAAACTGATCTATATCCTGCAGGTCGTGTGGCGAAACTTGATCGTCCTTACCCACAACTTCGTGATCGTCATCGCGCTGCTGGCGATCTACGGCGTGAAAAGTTGGGAGACGTTGCCAGTATTCATTCCGGCGTTGCTGGTGTACGTGCTGAACGCCACATGGATCGCGATGGTGGTGGGGCTGCTGTCGGCGCGCTTTCGCGATCTGCCGCAGATCGTGAGCGCATTGCTTCAGGTCGCGTTCTATGTGACGCCGATCATTTTCCGCCCCGATGCGCTTAATCGCTTCTCTTTCATTGTCGAGTGGAATCCGCTCGCGTATCTGATCGACCTCGTGCGTGGCCCGCTTATCGGACAGATGCCCAGTGAATTGACCTGGGCGATCACGGTCGGAATGGCAGCGATTGGATGGCCTGTCGCCCTGTTGATGACCGGACGTTATCTGAAGCGTATTCCGTACTGGGTCTGAGAGAAACGATATGGCGTTTATCGAATTACAGAGCGTAACGCTCGATTTGCCGATCTTCGACGTGCAAGGGCGTTCGCTCAAGAAGCAGGTGCTCAACATGGGGCGCCGCAACAGGATCGCCGAGGGCAACGACGGTGTGATCGTCGTGCGTGCGCTGGACGAAGTGAGTTTCCGTTTTGAGCGTGGCGACCGCGTTGGGCTGATCGGACACAACGGGGCGGGGAAATCGACATTGCTTCGCGCGATGGCGGGCATCTATCCGCCATCGTCTGGCCAGTTGTTGCGTGAAGGAAGCGTGGTGCCGCTCCTCGATATCGGCCTCGGCATGGACGAGAACTCGACCGGCATGCAGAACATTCGGCTCAGAGGGCTGTTGCTCGGCATGTCAGATGCGGAGATTCGGGAGAAGCAGCGCGAAATCGCTGAGTTCTGTGAACTCGGCGATTATCTGGACCTGCCGATTCGTACGTATTCCAGCGGGATGAAGGTGCGGCTCGCGTTTGCAGTGTCCACTGCAGTCGATGCCGAAATCCTGTTGCTCGACGAAGTGATGGGCGTCGGTGATGCGTCGTTCATGCACAAGGCGGAAGCGCGATTGGCCGATCTTCATAGCCGGGCCGAAATCGTCGTGCTGGCGATGCACTCGAACTCCGAAATCCGCAAGGTATGCAACAAGGTGCTTTGGATGGAGCGTGGTCGTGTACGCGCTTTCGGGCCGACGGAAGAAGTCGTGTCGGAGTATGAGGCGACGACGGCGTGACTTAGCGCATGCCGGGTCATGGGCCATCCTGCGCGCGGGCAGGATGTCCATGCAGGCTCGCATGCTTTAATGGCGAGCCAGGATGCATAAATCAACCGCTGGGCGGATAAACCGGGATGTATCGTTCGTTGCGGGCGCGAACCCGCAACGACAGTTCAGGTGAGTTGCAAACCGTTGGCTTGCGGCACGCTCCATGCAGGTGCGACCTCCGCCGATCTGCGTCCGCTGAAAATCTCCAGTGTCGCCAGATCTTCTTCGCGTAGCGGATTCGCAATCGTCGCTGACCAGCGCCCCGCAATTTCCGAGATCGAATGGCATGCGTCGATGACCGGTTTCGCGGCGAGCGCGCGCCGCGTCATGTCCGCTAGCGACCGCGCGTAGGCGGCTGCCGAGAAGGTATCGGTGGCCCAAAGCTGCGCTTTTTTGCCAATTGTCCTGATTTTTTCCCGATCGCGGATCAAGGCGGTCAAGCTGGACGAAATGTCGTTAATTTCATTCTTGACCGATACCTTCAGCACGTACTCGTCGGGAATCTCAGAATAGAAGCCGGCATCGGTACAGATGACGGCTTTTCCATAGAGCATTGCCTCGATCGCGGACGCAGATGCTGCTTCGAGCGTCGGCCAGCGCAAGCAACTGACGACGTCGCTCTCGGCGATCGTTTGCGCGAGCACAGCATCATCGACTTCTCCGACGATCACCAGATTCACACCGTGGCTTCTGGCCATACGAGACAGCGACAGCACTATCTCTGGCTGAACATGGCCCACGAGCTTGTAAGTGATGTTGTTTCGGAGCGTTGCACTCGCGCCAATCGCCGTGATAACGCTTTCGACACGCTTGTTCGAATTGACGTGCCCGATGGTCAGGACTTGCACGCGCCCACAGTCCTTGTGATGCGGGTGCCGTTCGGTCTGAGCAGCCGGCGCATCATAAGGGAGTGCTGACACGCTGACAGGCCCCGAGCACGCTTTCAGCACGCGATCGCATCCCCACGAACTGTGAGTGACGACGCCGAGCGCCATCGAGCAGATCCATTCGGTCATCGGCGAGTCTTCGCACGTGGCGTCGATGAACGCGTCGCCGTTGGTGTAGGCGAAGAAGCGCGCGGCAATCGCTTCACCGTACCAGTTCTTCAGGACGGCATTGGCCTCTGGTAGGTGTGACTGCGCCCAGCCGTAAAACAGATGTCCGAGGTAAAAATCGTGAAGGCATACGATACCCGGCGCCTTCGATATCCAGTGTAGGCAACCCTCATGAAAATCGTAGCTGTTGCCGATCTGGTAGACGCACATATCCGCCGACGCAGTGGCCTGCTGTACGCTCGTGAATTCGTTCCACGCAATAAGTGGCGCGTTGAATTCGTGCGTCGGAAGATCCAGAAACCGGACCGATTCCGTTTGCACAACGCTGACTTCGTGACCTTGCGCAACGAGCTGACGAACAACCAACGACGCCATGCGACCAATTGCCGAGCGTTTGATCGTCGGCGTGAAGATCAATAGCTTCATTGCAGGAGCGCCTCCACGGTTTGCGGCCAATTCACGCCCATGCTTTCCCACAACGCCTTGGCTGCCTGTCCATAAGTGTGTGCTCGTGCGGCGTTCTGAACGACAGCGTGCATGACGCTTGCGAGCGAGGCGGCCTCGGGTTGCGCAACCCACCCCGTCTCGTTGTGCTTGACGAGCCCTAGAATACCGCCGCTATCGTCGGTCGTGATCAGCGCCTTGCCGGCCGTCGCGGCTTCCATGGCAACGTAACCCAGCGAATCTTCGTCGAATGGCAGATAGGCCACGGCCGAGGCCTCGTTGATGTAAGTGGCATACACGTCGCGCGGCAGGAAACGCAAGTCGAGCTTGACGCGATCCGACAGGCCAAGCCGCTCGACGAGTTGATGCAGGCGCGTGCCGTCGGCCGGCGTGTCCGGCGGACCGGCGATGATCAGCCGTACTCCACGGTCGGTTTTCGCGAGCGCTTCGAGGAGGAGATACTGACGCTTCATGTCGTTTACGCGGCCACCTGCGAATACGTAGCCACCGGGCTCGCCTCCGGGAAACATCTCCGGATCATTGACGGGTGGAAGCAGGACTTCAGCGTCGAAGCCGTTGTACTGCTTGAGCCGACGTTGAGTCACCGCAGAGTTCGTGAAGATGTGGCGGCTTTCCGCAAAGCTTTCGTTATCGGCATTGCGGATCATTTCGCGCAATGCGTCACCTTCCGGGCCGGGCGGGAGATTGGTCTGGCCTGCATCGAACAGGTCATACGCCTGCCGGTATTGATGCAGCAGCCAAAGCGACTTCCGGTGGTGGCGAATCAGGTACGCCGGAAATTTGAGTGCGATGACGTGGTCCGCATTCGACAATTCGAACGCCCGCACCATCAGCATCTGCGACGGAATACGCGTTGCAGGTTCCCATCGGAACGGGATGCGGAGCACTTCGGCTTCGTGGCCGGCAATCACCAGGTTTCGCTGCAGATGCGCAGCCAACTCTTCCGCACCACCCCAGACGAACGGGGCCATATTGTTGACGACGAGCACCTTCATGCGAGCAACCTTTGGAGCACGTGTTCCCACGAAATGTTGAGCGCCTTCAGGCGTTTGGGTGCCGCTTTCCCCATTTGAATCGTTTTGTTTCGATCGAGATAAAGCCGATCCATCGCTTCCGCGAGTGCTTTGGGATCGGGATCTGCCACATAACCATTGATGTTGTCTTGTACCAACTCGAGCACGCCGCCGGAATCGGACACCGTCAAGACAGGCTTCTCGGCGTGACTGGCCTCGACGCTCGGATAGCCGTACGAATCCTCATCAACCGGGATATAGGCTGCAGCGAGACAATGGGCCAGTTGCTCGATCTTTTCCTCCTCGGAAATCCAGCGATCTTCCAGCAGTACCTTTTCGTCAAGAGCCAGAGCGGAAATGGTTCGCCGGAGGTCGTCTGCGTAGCCTTGCGATCCACTTTTGCCATAAAGGCGCAGCCGGACGGGCGTGGTGACGTATTGCATCGCTTCGATCAGCAGGTGCTGCCGCTTGTGATGTTCGATTCGGCAGATACATACGATATCGTTCGAATAATCCGCGCAATGGAACCGTTCCGGCTCGAATACCGGCGGGTACAGGATTTCGCTCGGGACGTTGTTGTACTTGTCCAGGCGTTCGGATACGACGCGACTGTTCGTGAAGACCGCCTTGGCTTCTCTCAGACCCACGTCGTCGACCTGTCGTAGCGCGTCGCGCATGCCCAGATGCTTTTGATCATCCGGGAAGCCCCGGTACGGCGAATCCCACAGATCATAGAATGCGCGCAGGTGATGGATAAACCATACGATCTTGTGCCGATGGGGAATCAGATGCGCTTGCGGCCGGAAACAGATGATCCGGTCAGCTGCGTCCAAGTCGATCCACCGATAGGCCATCATCTGTTTGAACAGCAGATCTGGAGCATCTGTCTCCGGCAGATAGACGCGCTCGACGCGATGTCCTTGCCTTTCGAGCATGATCTGAAGCCACTCGACGATGTTTCTGTAGCCGCCATTGACGAATGGCACGAAAGACGAAACAAGCGCAATCTTCATCAGTCGGCAAGAACCTGCTGCAGGCTGTCGGCAATGCGTTGCACGTCGGCCCGCGTTAAATCCTGATGCGTCGGCAGATTGATGCCGCGCTGCGACCATAGATCAGCGATCGGATAGGTCGACTCCTCCATGTAAGGCGGCAGCACATGCATCGGGTAAAACACCGGGCGCGTTTCGATGGCCATTTCGTCGAGGCATCGCATCACGTAATCCCGCTTGTGCTCGTCGCCTTCGCGCAAGAACACGTTGTACATCCAGAACACCTGCTTGGCCCAAGAAGCTTCGGACGGCAGGACGAGCTTGTCGCGCAGTTCATTCAGGGCTTCGTTGTACCAGCCTGCCAGGCGTTCGCGCTCGGCGAGCGCATTGTCGATGCCTTCCATCTGCGCCAGCCCGATTGCTGCCTGGATGTTGGTCATCCGATAGTTGTAGCCCACGACGGGGAACCAGTAGCGGCGCGTGGGGTCCATTCCTTGGCCGCGATACAGGCGCAATTTCGCTGCAAGCTCGTCGTCGTCGGTGGTGACCATGCCGCCTTCGCCGGTCGTAATGATCTTGTTGCCGAAGAAGCTGAAGGTCGCGCAGGTTCCGAGGCTACCGACACGCTTGCCGCGCACTTCCGCGCCATGGGCTTCGGCGGCATCCTCGACGACCCACAAGCCATGTTTTTTCGCGATCTCGTTGACGGCATCCATTTCGGCCGGGTGACCGTACAAATGGACGGGAATGATGCCCTTGGTCCGAGCGGTGATTTTGCGTTCGATGTCGTTTGGATCGATATTCATCGTGTCGGCGCTAACGTCGACGAGCACCGGGGTCGCGCCGCAATAGCGAACGGCGTTGGCAGTGGCGATATAAGTGACCGTCGGGATGATCACTTCGTCACCGGGCTGCAGGCCGAGAGCGACCAGCGCGAGGTGAAGGGCAGTCGTACCGTTGTTTGCCGCAATCGCGTGCTTGACGCCGCAAAATTTCGCAAATGCCTCTTCGAACGCCGGAATGTATTTTCCGTTCGAGGAAATCCAGTTCGTATCGAGGCAATCGAGAACGTACTTGCGCTCGTTTCCGGCCATCTTCGGCTGAGCTACCATGATTCGCTGCATATGAATATTCCTGTTACCTTATTTGTTTGGCGGGCACGCCAACGGCCGTGCAGCCCTCGGAAATATTGCTAACCACAACGCCGCCAGCGCCGATGACAGCTCGCTCGCCAATGACGATTTCCGGAATGACCTTGGTACCGATGCCGAGAAATGTGTAATCGCCGACTACGACGTTGCCGGCCAGCGCGCTTTGAGGCGCGACATGCACCGCGCGTCCGATCCGGCAATCGTGATCGATCGTGGCACCCGTATTCACGATCGACAGGTCACCGATGCTTGCCTCTGCGTTGATCACGGCGCCGGCCATGATTGCTATACCCGAACCGATCGTCGCGCTCGGCGAAATCGTCGCCGACGGGCTGATCGCATTGACGAGCGTGTAACCGTGGCGCAGCGCCAGTGTCGCCAGGCGGTCTCGGAGCCTGTTGGCGCCAATGGCGATGAATACGCGCGCGTAACCTTCGTGCCTCAGCGTCTCTAGATTCTCGTCGCCCTTCAGCACAGGAACACCGACGCATTGTTCCGGACTGTCGGCTCCACCAATGCAGTAAGCCACGCGTTCGCCAGCCGCCTGCAGCAGTTCGATGCAGACTTTCGCATGCCCTCCGGCCCCAACGACAACAATTTCCTGCGTCATGCGTCCAACCTTTCCCAAACGCCCGAATTCTTTCGGCTGAAAAGCAAATTGATCGAATCACAGGCAAGCAGATTTTCGATGGTCCAGTGCTCCAGCACGCCGGAAACACTATTGATTGCTCGATATTGCAAGCCGTGCGCCGCAAAGGCATTCAACCAGTCGCCGGGCGCGATGCCTGTTCGCTTGAGGTGCGCCGGGCCGAATTCGACGATGATCGCGAGTTCCGTATTGCGCTCGATGAGTCCGGCTGCGGATTCGATGACTTGGAGTTCGGCGCCTTCCGCGTCGATTTTCAGAAGATCGACCTTTTGTGTGGCCGGAACGATGTCGTCTATCTTGACCACGGAGACTTCGACCGGCTCGGTATCCGTGCTCGTGCGTTCGTCAAGCGGGAAAAGGGAGTGGTGGCCGCTCGTCGCACCGAGAAACAGTTTGTGATGTCCGGTTTCGTTTGAGACGGCGGCTTGATGAATCTCCACCAGCGAAGCAAACCCGTTCATCCACACGGACCGTTCGAGCAGTGCTTTGGTCGGCCCGAACGGCTCGAATGCAATAATCTTTCCTTGACCTTGCATCGATCGCGCTGCGGCAAGCGTATGGAGTCCGATATTTGCGCCCACGTCGATGAAACAGTTTCCTGGCTCGACAAGCTTTTCGATGAGCAGTCGCGTACCGCGTTCCAATTCGCCGGTCTCGAGCAGGGAGGCAAGAAGCGCGTGATCGTTCTCGGCGCAAAGCGCGAAGCCGGCTTCGGTTCTGACAAGCACGGCACCATTGCCGCAGTTGACGGCGACTCGGCGAGCCGTTGCGTGGCTGTAAATCTCGATACGGTCCAGCTTGGGATTGATGTTTGCAAACCACTCGTCAAGCCGTTGTGTCGTTTCGGACACCGCTTGTTGGGTTTCGAGATGGGTCAGACTATGGGACTCGAGCGCCTTCTGATGCGCAGCAACCATTTCCTGGCGAAGGGGGACCTGCGTGTCCCGGAATTCCTGTGCGGTCGTCGACGTTGCCTGTCGAATTTCGTGGGTGACCGCCTGCCGGGTCGTCAGTACATCCCCTTGAATCGACGCTTGCGCCTTCTGAAGCTCCTGCACCATATGAGCGGTCGCTTTCTGCAATTCCTGATGAATTGCAGATTGAGCGTGATGGATCGCCGACTGGGAGGCGAATGCATCCTGCAAGAGCTGGTGGCGAATCTCCTGCAGCTTGGTCAGGTTTGCCGACAGGGAGTTCTGAATTTCCTGGCGGAAGTCCTGCTGCAATTCAGCCATCAGATACCGGCGCGCCCTGAGCGCGATGGGGCGGATAGCGGGTTTGAGAAGCCTGTACGTGATTTGCGCCAGCGGGCGCAGCAGTTTCTTCACCTGTTGCCGGATGCTGGTATGCGTTGGATGCGTCGACGCGATGGCGTCGCTTTCGCCCGGATGAGCGGAGGCCGGGGGCGCGTTTCCTGTCGCCGTCGCCTCGTGCTGATGGGCGCGCGCGTCTCGTTTCGTTGTCGATGCAAAGGCAACGCCGACATCAGCGCCAAGCCTCAGATTTTTTTTCATTGGGGAATCCCGATCCGGCGTGTCTGGAACTTCAAACTTCAAAGTGAGTCGTGCGGGAATGCATCCGATGTTCCGGGTTGGCGTGTCCGACGACCAGTTCGGTGGCATGCCTGCGTCAGAAATGCGACGAGGATGTCTGATCCGCATGATGCGTTGCAGGCCATCCTTGAAACGATAATTATCTCATTATGTTCCAGGGAACTCAAAACGTGCTCGGCTGCATGCACGCGTCATCGCCGGTTCGCATCGCCGTGCTTGTCTCGATAGTGCGCGGCAGTAGGGATCCGCTTCCCCGAAAAAACACGACAACATTGGGACGCGTCGGAGTGCGCACGGGGTCGCGTGGGGCCTGCGGTAGTACGACTCCGAAGGCATGGCACGTATCATTTCGTGATTGTGCGTCCGGCTGGATCGGCCCCGTTGGAGCACGATATATTCGCCTTAACCGCATGATTATGCAGGATTTTTTTTGGCGTTTCGGTGGGGCCGGAGCGTTGTTTCGAGTTGTTAATGGCATGGCCCTTGCGGCGAGGTACTTCTTATAATCGCCGGTCCGTCGCAAAATTCGCATTTCTTGACTTTGATACCTACGGTGACCGGTTAAAATCCGGGCCTGACGAGGCTCGGGCGTTGCCACCCGTGATATGTCATGCGACGAGCGCCCCGACCGGGCGTGCCGCACATTTCTAGAGGGAGTCCCATGATTCTGGTGACGGGCGGTGCGGGTTTTATCGGTGCCAACTTCGTTCTCGACTGGCTACACCACCACGACGAACCCGTGCTCAATGTCGACAAGCTGACCTATGCGGGCAATCTGCGCACGCTGCAGTCGCTGATTGATAATCCGAAGCACGTATTTGCGCGTGTCGATATTTGCGATCGCGCCGCGCTCGACGCACTGTTTGCCGAACACAAGCCGCGTGCGGTCGTGCACTTCGCCGCCGAAAGCCACGTCGATCGTTCGATCCATGGCCCCGCCGATTTCGTGCAGACCAATGTCGTCGGCACGTTTACGTTGCTCGACGCGGCGCGCGCGCACTGGAGCGGGCTGAGTGATGCCGACAAGGCCGGATTTCGCTTCCTGCACGTGTCGACCGACGAGGTATTCGGCTCGCTATCCCAGACCGATCCGCAATTCTCCGAAACGACACCATACGCGCCGAACAGCCCGTACTCGGCGACAAAGGCCGGCTCCGATCATCTGGTGCGTGCCTATCACCATACGTACGGCCTCCCGACGCTGACGACGAACTGCTCGAACAACTATGGCCCATATCAGTTTCCCGAGAAGCTGATTCCGCTGATGATTGCGAACGCGCTTGCGGGCAAGCCGCTGCCGATCTACGGCGACGGCCAGAACGTGCGCGACTGGCTGTACGTCGGCGATCATTGCAGTGCCATCCGCGAGATACTTGCGCGTGGCGTCCCGGGCGAGACGTACAACGTCGGTGGCTGGAACGAGAAGAAGAATCTCGACGTCGTGCATACGCTGTGCGACCTGCTCGACAGCGCGCGTCCGAAGGCGACGGGTTCCTATCGTGACCAGATCACCTACGTGACGGATCGTCCAGGCCACGATCGCCGCTATGCGATCGACGCGCACAAGCTCGAACGCGAACTGGGGTGGAAGCCGGTGGAGACGTTCGAGACGGGGCTGGCGAAGACGGTACGCTGGTATCTCGACAATCAGGCTTGGGTTGACGATGTCGTATCGGGCGAATATCGCAAGTGGGTCGAGACGAATTACGCGCAACGCACTTGAGGGCATGGCCGATGGCACGTAAAGGCATCATTCTCGCGGGCGGTTCCGGCACGCGACTGTATCCGATCACGCATGTCGTATCGAAGCAGCTCCTGCCGGTCTACGACAAACCGATGATCTACTATCCGCTGTCCACGCTGATGGTGGCCGGGATCCGCGACGTACTCATCATTTCGACGCCGCAGGATACGCCGCGCTTCGAGGCGATGCTGGGCGATGGCAGTCAATGGGGGATGAATATCCGCTACGCGGTGCAGCCGTCACCGGACGGGCTCGCGCAGGCATTCATCATTGGCAGGGAATTCATCGGCAACGATCCGTCGGCGCTGATTCTCGGTGACAACATTTTCTACGGGCACGATCTGGCGAAAAAACTGGAGCGGGCGGACGCGAAGGAGTCGGGCGCGACTGTGTTCGCATATCACGTGCAGGATCCGGAGCGTTACGGCGTCGTCGAATTCGACACGCAATTTCGCGCGCTGTCCATCGAGGAAAAGCCAGCCGTGCCGCGCTCGAATTATGCGGTGACAGGCTTGTACTTCTACGACAATCAGGTGTGCGACATCGCCGCCGATATCAAGCCATCCGCGCGTGGCGAACTCGAGATCACCGACGTGAATTCACGCTATCTCGCCGATGGCAAGCTCGACGTCGAGATCATGGGGCGCGGCTATGCCTGGCTCGATACCGGCACGCACGATTCGTTGATCGATGCGGCAACGTTCATCGCGACGTTGCAGAAGCGTCAGGGGCTCGTTGTTGCCTGTCCCGAAGAGATCGCCTATCGCAGACAGTGGATCGACGCGGATCAGTTGCGCAAGCTTGCCGTGCCGCTGGCGAAGAACGGCTACGGGCGCTATCTCGAACACGTTCTTTTGGATCAGGTCGCATGGCAATTCAAGTAACGGCAACGGCGCTGCCGGAAGTCAAGATCATCGAACCGAAGGTGTTCGGCGATGCGCGTGGCCATTTCTATGAAAGCTTCAACGCGCGCGACTTCGCGGAACACGTGGCGGCGGGCGTCGAATTCCTTCAGGACAATCATTCGCGCTCGACAAAGGGGGTGCTGCGCGGCCTCCACTACCAGATTCGGCACGCGCAGGGAAAACTTGTGCGCGTCGTGGAAGGCGAGGTATTCGACGTCGCGGTCGATATCCGCAAGCACTCGCCGAATTTCGGCAAGTGGGTCGGCGTCGTGCTGTCGGCCGAGAACCATCGGCAGGTATGGATTCCGCCCGGTTTTGCGCACGGCTTCGTCGTGCTGTCCGACGCTGCGCAGTTCCTGTACAAGACGACCGATTACTGGTACCCGGAGCACGAGCGCTGTATCGTGTGGAACGATCCTGAGATCGGGATCGAATGGCCACTCGATGTGGCGCCATTGCTGGCGCCCAAGGATGCCGCGGGCGCACGACTCAGCGAAGCCGAGGTGTACGTTTGAGGCCGGATATGAGGCAGCAGCCGACGATTCTCGTGACCGGGGTAAACGGCCAGGTTGGTTTCGAATTGTTGCGATCGCTCCAGGGGCTCGGCCGAGTGGTGCCGTGTGACCGGTCGACGCTCGATCTTTCCGATCTCGATCGTGTGCGCGCTTTCGTCAGGGATCTGAAGCCGTCCCTGATCGTGAATCCGGCCGCTTATACGGCGGTGGACAAGGCAGAGAACGACATCGAGCTTGCGCGACGCCTGAATGTCGACGTGCCGCGCGTATTTGCCGAGGAGGCGGCGCGTAGCGGCGGCGCGCTGATCCACTACTCGACCGATTATGTGTTCGACGGTGCGAAAGCGGGCGCGTATGTAGAGACAGACGCGACGAATCCCTTGAATGCATACGGAGCGACGAAGCTCGAGGGCGAACACGCGATCGCGGCGACCGGATGTGCGCATTTGATCTTGCGCACGAGCTGGGTATATGGCCGGCGTGGCAGCAACTTCCTGCTGACGATGCTAAGGCTGGGCGCTGAGCGCTCCGAGTTGCGGGTCGTTGCGGATCAGGTCGGCGCGCCGACCTGGGCCAGGACAATCGCTGCCGCGACGTCGCACATCGTCGCCCAGGGCGTTGCATCGGTTGACGCCGACTGGTGGGCGCGCCAGTCGGGTATCTACCACTTTACGTCTGCCGGCGCGACCTCCTGGTGCGGCTTTGCCGAAGCGATATTCGCTATCGCGATGGCTTCGCGCGCGCCGAGGGTGGTGCCGATTTCCTCGGATGACTATCCGACGGCCGCAACGCGGCCGGCCAATTCGCGAATGGCACTGGGGAAGCTGACGGCGGCATTCGGCTTGCAGATGCCGGATTGGCGCGATGCATTGCAACTGTGCTTGAGCGAATGACGCGCCGTCCGCGCCGGGCGAGACGGGTTGCGGGCGCCCGGGAATGCCCCGGCCCTCCCCGGTGGTTGTTCGGGGCGCCCCGGCCGTTTCCGGGGAAGGTGGTTCGCCGGCTATAATTCTCCTTTCGGCCCGGTCCGATGCGACCCGGCTGACACCGATGCCGGCGGTGTACTGATGCAAATGGCGAAGGCCTCGACCTTGCCAACGGATACTAAATTTCTGGAGTGAATGCGATGTTAATCCCCGTCATCCTGTCCGGTGGTGCTGGCACCCGACTGTGGCCAGTTTCCCGCGAAGGGCATCCCAAACCGTTCATGAAGCTTGCGGATGGTGAAAGCTTGCTCCTGAAAACCTACCGCCGGGCGGCAGCGGCGATCGGCAATGATGGGGAATCCGAGCGTGGAGAACTGTTGACGGTCACGAACCGCGACTACTACTTCATGAGCAAGGACGAGTTCGGCTATGCCGCGCTCGGCAATCAGCAGTCCGGTGTATTCATGCTCGAGCCGACCGGTCGCAACACTGCGCCTGCGGTGGCGATGGCGGCGCATCACGTTGCGGACAAGTACGGGCGCGACGCGCTGATGTTGGTGCTCGCAGCCGATCATCTGGTGCAGGATCAGCAGGGTTTCTCGGCTGCGGTCGCGAGCGCGATCGAACTTGCGAAGCAGGACAAACTGGTCACGTTCGGCATCGTGCCGACGGGGCCGGACACGGGCTTTGGCTACATCGAGGCGGGGGATCGCGTCGGGGACGGCCGCGTGGCGCTGCGCTTCGTCGAGAAACCCGACGCGGTGAAGGCTGCCGAATATGTCGCAGCCGGCAACTACCTGTGGAACTCGGGCATGTTCTGTTTCAAGGCCGGTGTGATTCTCGACGAGATGGCTCGTCATGCCCCGGACGTCGCGACGGCCGCCGATGAATGTTGGGCGTCGCTGCAGTCGGACAAGGGTTCGGCGCAGATGCTCGAGATTCCCGCCGAATCGTTCCAGAAAATGCCCGACATCTCGATCGATTATGCGGTGATGGAGCGTTCGTCGAAGGTTGTGGTCGTGCCGTCCAGTTTCGGCTGGAGCGATATCGGCTCGTGGGGCGCTGTGCGCGACCTGACCGTGCCGGACCAGGACAGCAACCGGGCCGTCGGCGAAGCGATCTTCGTCGATAGCCGGAACACCTATGTGCAGAGCCAGGATCGTGTCGTCGCGGCGGTTGGCGTCACCGATCTGATGATCATCGATACGCCGGACGCATTGCTGGTCGCGAGTCCCGATCGCGCGCAGGACGTGAAGCAGGTGGTAGCCCGCCTGAAGAAGCAGAATCACGATGCCTACAAACTGCATCGCACGGTGAGTCGCCCGTGGGGCACGTACACGGTGCTGGAGGAAGGCCCGCGCTTCAAGATCAAGCGCATTGAAGTCAAGCCGGGCGCGAGCCTCAGTTTGCAGATGCATCATCACCGCAGCGAGCACTGGATCGTCGTGTGCGGGATGGCCAAGGTCGTCAACGGCGATCAGGAAATTTTCGTTCGGACCAACGAATCCACCTACATTCCCGCCGGTCACAAGCACCGCCTCGAGAATCCCGGTGTGCTGGACCTCGTGATGATCGAAGTGCAGAGCGGCGAGTATCTCGGCGAAGACGACATCGTTCGCTTCGAAGACGTATACGGCCGGGCTTGATGCCGGGAATGACGCCAGTCCTTCGGATCTAGCGGGGCTCATGGCGTGAAGCGCCAAGCGGGAATTCCAGTCCAGGTTCGGAATTCCGGCTTGGCGCGGCTGTGCCGTTCTTGACCAGCGATGGCCTGCTCGCGGCGCAGGCGTGCCGCGGGTCCGATGTCGACATATCGCCGCACTGTTGTGCGGGCAAGTTGCCGTGGAGCACATGCGTGAAAGCGCTGGGCTGCGCCCGGAACGCGTTCACCCGTGACGTCAACCTGATCCAGGAGCCGCGCTTCTCGCGGTGCTACTTGCCGGTGGTGGATAATTTCGTCGATGTGGCCTGGCTGCTGGACGATGGTGAGGAGTTTGTCTTAGTGGATAGCTTTTATCGCGCGTTTGAAGATCAGCATCGAGGCTCAAGGGAACTGATCAAAAGTCGGCTGGCGAAATACCGGCCGTTTATTGCACCCCTTGCGAGGCTCTATCCGGGCGGAAAAGCGTTCGATCTGGGTTGCGGTCGCGGTGAATGGCTGGAGTTGATGGGCGAGTCGGGGTTCGCCGCGATCGGCGTGGACCTCGATGGCGACATGCTGGAAGCATGTCGGGAGCGCGGCCTGTCGGTATTTCAGGGCGATGCCATCGAGTATCTTGCTGCGCTCGACGCCAATAGTCACGCGCTCGTTTCAGCGTTTCACGTTGTCGAGCATGTGTCGTTTGAGCAAGTTCGACGAATCGTCAGCGAAGCGTTGCGCGTACTGAAGCCGGGCGGTCTCTTGATCCTCGAGACGCCGAACCCCGAAAATATCGTCGTCGCGGGCTGCAATTTCTATCTGGATCCGAGTCACGTTCGTCCGATTCCTTCGGAACTCCTGAGTTTCGTGGGCGAGTATGCCGGATTTGCCAGAGTCAAGCGAATTCGACTGCAGGAGTCCCCTGCGTTGCAGGAAGAGGGGGCGCGGGCCCATCTTATGGATGTGCTCGGCGGTGTCAGTCCGGATTACGCCATTGTTGCCCAGAAATCCTGCGGTGAAGCCGACGCGGCATTTTTCGACGCAGCATTCGATGCCGATTACGGGCTGTCGCTGGCCGAGCTTGCTGCGCGTTTCGAGGCAGGGGCCACCCGGGCGCACGAGCATGCCGCTGAACAGATCGAGCAGACGCGGAGCGAAATCGGGCGCCTTCATCAACAGACCCAGGGCGAAATCGAGCGCCTTCATGGCGAACTTGGCTTGACTCGCGAAGAAGTGGACGGCACCCGCCGTGAACTGATGCGGGCCGTTGATGAGCTTGCGCAGATCCGCAGCGACCTGGGCCGTGTCCGGGGCGACCTGGCGCAAGTGACCGGCGAACTGAGGCGGGTCCAGGACGACGCGCAGCACGCCGCGGAGCGATTGCAGGCGGTCTATGGCAGCACGTCTTGGCGTGTCACAGCGCCCATGCGAAGCGCCGTCACGTTCGCTCGCGGAGCGAAAGCGACGTGCAAATCCGGCGTGAGGCGTGTGCTGTTCCGAAGCGTCGCGTACGTCAATCGCAACCCTCGTCTGCGACGATTGGCGGTGCGAGCGCTGGGCGCGATGCCTGGTGTGAAGCAGAGGCTCGTTCGGATCATCGTGGGGGCGCCTGCGCAATCGATGCAGAGAAAGCCGATCGATGATGACGGTTTGACACCCCGCGCGCGCGAAGCGTACATGGCGCTTAAGTCAGCGTTCGCGCCGGACCATGGGGATACTGAATAATGCGTATCGTTGTTGACATGCAAGGGGCGCAAAGCCTCAATTCGCGCAATCGCGGCGTGGGTCGTTACACCGAGTCCATCGTCAAGGCGATGATCCGGAATCGCGGCGACCACGAAATCGTACTTGCACTGAATGGCGCGTTCGAGGAGTCCGCGCGGGTCCTGCGCGAGCAGTTCGAGGCATTGCTCCCGGCGGAGAACATTCACGTCTGGTATGCAGCAGCGCCCGTCGCGCATGCGGATAAAGCCAATGGCTGGCGTCGCCACGCCAGCGAATTGACCTATGAAGCCTTTCTGACGAGCCTGAAGCCTGACTTCATTTATATCGCCAGCTTTTTCGAAGGCTTCGGCGATGATTCGATCACCAGCATTCACGCGCTTCAGACGAACGTCCCGGTCGCGGTCACGCTGTACGACCTGATTCCATACCTCTATGCCAAGCCTTATCTGGAGAATCCTCTTTTCAAGGATTGGTACCTCGAGAAAATCGAACATCTTCGACGCGCGGATCTGTGGTTGGCCATTTCCGAATCGTCTCGCTCGGAAGGGATCGAACATCTGAATTTCTCGCCCGAGTGGTCGGTCAACATGTCCGCCGATGTCGACGCATGGTTCCGTCCCGAGCAGATTTCTGCCGAGCGCGAAACTGCGTTGCGAAGCAAATACGGGCTGACGAAGCCGTTCGTGCTCTATACGGGGGGTATCGATCACCGCAAGAACGTCGAAGGCATGATCCGCGCGTTCGCATTGCTGCCGTCCGAGTTGAGGAAGTCGCACCAGTTGGCGATCGTTTGTTCGATTCAACCGGCTAGCCGTGATGCATTGACGCGCCTGGCCCGGCAAGTCGGCCTGGACGCGGCTGATGTCGTATGCACGGGCTTTGTGCCCGACGAGGATTTGCTGTCGCTCTACAATCTGTGCCGCTTGTTCGTCTTTCCTTCGTGGCATGAAGGTTTCGGTTTGCCGGTGCTGGAGGCGATGCGTTGCGGCGCGCCCGTCATCGGCGCGAATACGTCGAGCGTTCCCGAGGTGATTGGCTGGGAGGAAGCGCTGTTCGATCCCAAATCCGACGACGCGATTGCGCAGCACATGCAGCGTGGCCTGACGGACGAGGGTTATCGTCAGGCACTGATCGAACACGGGATGCGTCAGGCGGGCAAGTTCTCGTGGGATCGCAGCGGGCGGTGTGCGCTCGATGCAATCGAGCGGCGGCGTCGGGCTTGGCTCGCCGAAACGCGCGAGCCGGAAGTCCAGTCGAAACGGCCCAAACTGGCCTACGTGTCGCCGATGCCGCCGGCCCGCACCGGGATCGCCGACTACAGCGCCGAATTGCTGCCGGAACTGGCGCGCTTTTACGATATCGACGTCATCGTCGATGCGCAGGCAGCGCGGGAAATACGGCTCGACCAGTTCGCGCCCGTCTCGGTCAAAACGCCGGCGTGGCTGCGCAAACATGCGGCTTCGTACGATCGGGTGCTCTATCATTTCGGCAACTCGTCATTCCACGAGTACATGTTTTCGCTGCTGGAAGCCGTGCCGGGAGTCGTTGTTCTGCACGATTTCTTTCTCTCGGGCGTGCTTGCGCACATGGCCATTCACGGGAACCGTTCCGACGCTTGGTCCAAGGCACTCTATGACGCGCACGGGTACGTCGGCCTGCGGGCACGACATCTGAGCGCGGATATTGCGGACGCTGTCTGGGAGTACCCGTGCAGCCTGGGCGTGGTCCAGAAGAGCCTCGGCGTGATCGTCCATTCTCCCAATTCACTGCGGCTCGCCCGTCGCTGGTACGGCGGGGACGTGGCAGACTGGACCGTCATTCCTCACATGCGCGATGCGCGTATCGCGTCGCATGGCGAGGATGCCCGCGACGCGCTGGGGATCGGCAAGGACGATTTCGTGGTGTGCGCGTTCGGCGGCCTCGGGCCGTCCAAGTTGAATCACCGGCTGCTTGATGCGTGGGGCCGATCGACCCTCGCGCGCGATCGGGCCTGTCATCTGATATTCGTCGGGGAAAATCAGCCGACCGAGTATGGCGAGAAACTCGCGCGCACCATTCGGCAAATGGGAGATCGGGTCCGCGTCACCGGTTGGGCCGATGCGCAGATGTTCCGGCGGTATCTGGCCGCAGTCGATGTCGGCGTGCAGTTGCGTACGCTGTCTCGCGGCGAGACGTCCGGGACAGTGCTGGACTGCATGAATTACGGCAAGGCGACGATCGTCAATGCCAACGGAAGCATGGCAGACCTGGATCGCGAGGCGGTATGGATGTTGCCCGACGAGTTTTCCGGCGAGCAACTGGTCGAGGCGCTGGAAACGCTGCGCTCGGATCCGGCACGCCGGCAACGGATAGGCGCGCGCGCGCGGGACATCATCGTCAACGCCCATGCGCCCGACGTTTGTGCACAACAGTATCGCGACGCTGTCGAGCGGTTCTATCTCCAAGCGAATGCGAATCCGGTCGTATTGTCTCGCGCAATCGCGCTCCGTGCCGGTCAAGCCAGCGATGACCAGTTGCGCACGTGGGCGCTGAGCGCGGCGAGGAGCTTTGTTCCGCGCAACAACAAGCGGCAATTGTTGGTCGACATCTCCGAGCTCGTGCAGGTGGACGCCAGAAGCGGGATCCAGCGTGTGGTGCGCAATCTGCTGAAGGAATGGCTGGATTCTCCGCCCGACGGCTTCCGGGTGGAACCGGTGTACGCCACGACCAAGGACTCCTATCGCTATGCGCGTGAGTTCACGATGAGGTTGATGGGGTTCGACGACGGCTGGCTGCAGGACGAGCCGATCGACTATGCGGCAGGAGACGTATTCGTCGGTCTGGATCTGCAACCGCGGGTCGTGCCAGCGCAGCGGGCGTTTTATCAAACCATGCGATTGCAGGGTGTGCAGGTCAAGTTTGTCGTCTACGATCTGCTCTGCGTGCTGCTCCCTCAGTACTTCGTTCCTGGCGCGGCCGATGGGTTTACGGGATGGCTCGATGTCGTGGCGGAGAACGATGGCGCGTTGTGCATTTCGCAGGCTGTGGCGGCGGATTTGTCGTCATGGCTCGCAACGCACGCTCCGGACCGCGCACGCTCGTTCGAAATCGACTGGTTCCATCTCGGGGCGGATATCGAAAATTTCGCGACGTCTTCGGAAATCCCGCGGGACGGAAGCAAGATGCTTCAACACCTGCGTAATGCCCCGACGTTCCTGATGGTGGGGACGCTGGAACCCCGCAAGGGGCATGCTCAGGTACTTGATGCGTTCGAGCAGCTGTGGCGCGACAATCAGAACGTCAATCTGGTCGTCGTGGGGCGACAGGGCTGGATGGTGGAGGACCTGGTCGCCCGCCTGCGGGCGCACACGGAGCAGGGGCGCCACTTGTTCTGGCTGGAAAATGCCTCGGACGTCTATTTGGAGAAAATCTATGGGGCAAGTTCGTGTCTGATTGCGGCGTCCTATGGTGAAGGCTTTGGTTTGCCGCTGATCGAAGCCGCGCAACATGGATTGGCGATCATCGCGCGCGATCTGCCGGTGTTTCGCGAAGTGGCTGGCGAGCATGCATTCTATTTTTCCGCGCAAGACGGGCGTGAGCTGGCGACCGAGATCGAGGCATGGCTGGTGCTCCGAGCGCAGCAGCAGGAGCCTTCATCTCGCGGTATGCCGTTCCTGACCTGGGCGCAGAGTGCCCGCCAATTGGCAAAAATTCTCATGCGCGATGAAGCGTATTCTTAAAGTAGGATCATTATGTCTAAGAAAACTTCCATCATCACTGGCATCACGGGACAAGACGGTGCTTATCTGGCCGAGTTGCTGCTTGATAAGGGCTACACGGTCTACGGCACCTACCGCCGCACCAGCTCGGTGAACTTCTGGCGCATCGAGGAGCTCGGCATTGCCAAGCATCCGAACCTGCATCTGGTCGAATACGACCTGACCGATCTGTCGGCGAGCATTCGCCTGCTTCAGACGACCGGGGCAACGGAGGTGTACAACCTCGCCGCGCAGAGCTTCGTCGGCGTGTCCTTCGACCAGCCGGTCACGACTGCGGAGATTACTGGCATCGGGCCGCTGAACCTGCTCGAGGCGATTCGCATCGTCAATCCGAAGATCCGCTTCTACCAAGCGAGCACGTCCGAGATGTTCGGCAAGGTGCAGGCGATTCCGCAGATCGAATCGACGCCGTTCTATCCGCGCAGCCCGTATGGCGTGGCGAAGCTGTACGCGCACTGGATCACGGTGAACTATCGCGAGAGCTACGACATCTTCGGTTGCAGCGGGATCCTGTTCAACCACGAGTCGCCGCTGCGCGGCCGCGAATTCGTCACGCGCAAGATCACCGACTCCGTTGCGAAGATCAAGCTCGGCCAGCTCGACGTACTCGAACTGGGCAACATGGATGCGAAGCGCGACTGGGGCTTCGCGAAGGAGTATGTCGAGGGTATGTGGCGCATGCTGCAGGCCGACGAACCGGACACGTACGTGCTGGCCACGAACCGTACCGAGACCGTGCGCGATTTCGTGAGCATGGCGTTCAAGGCGACGGGTGTCGACCTCGAATTCAAGGGCAGTGACGAGCAGGAAGTCGGTATTGATGTCGCCACCGGCAAGACGCTGGTTCGCGTGAATCCGAAGTTCCATCGGCCGGCCGAAGTCGATCTGTTGATCGGGAATCCCGAGAAGGCGAAGCAGAACTTGGGCTGGGAGCCGAAGACGACGCTCGAGGAGCTGTGTGCGATGATGGTTCAAGCAGATTTGCGCCGAAATGAACGCGGCTTCTCGTTCTGATACGCCGCGCGCCCTGGTGACGGGGCTCGGCGGCTTCACCGGCGACTATCTCGCGAAGTCGTTGCAGGCGGCCGGCTATCGCGTGTTCGGCACGACGCACGGTTCCGAGGCGACCGGAGCCGGCATGTACCGGGTCGATCTGTGCGACCGGGCGGCGCTGGCAAAGGTCGTCGCGGACGTGCAGCCGGACGTGGTCGCGCATCTCGCCGCGGTGTCATTCGTCGCGCACGGTGATGCGGACGCGATCTATCGCACCAATGTGGTCGGCTCGCGGAATTTGCTGGAGGCGCTCGCGAGTCTGGCAAATCGTCCGCGAGCAATTCTGCTGGCGAGCAGCGCCAATATCTATGGCAACGCGGCGGTCGAGGTCATTGACGAATCCGTCGAGCCGAATCCCGCGAACGATTACGCGGTCAGCAAACTGGCGATGGAATACCTGGCGCGCCTGTGGCAGGACAAGCTGCCGATCGTCGTTGCGCGTCCGTTCAACTACACGGGCGTCGGGCAGTCGCCGCAGTTTCTGCTGCCGAAGATAGTCGGCCATTTCCAGCGCGGCGAGCGTGTGATCGAACTCGGCAATATCGATGTCGAGCGAGATTTTTCCGACGTGCGGCGCGTGGTGGATGCCTATCGGCGTCTTCTGGAACAAGCGCCGGCTGGCGGCGTGTTCAACGTTTGTTCGGGCCGGGCGGTGTCGCTGAAGGCGGTGATCGCGATGATGGAGCAGATCGCCGGCTACACGATCGACGTCCAGGTCAACCCCGCGTTCGTACGTGCGAACGAAGTGCGCCGATTGCAGGGCAATGGTGCGCGGTTGCAGGCCGCTATCGGGCAGCTCGACGACATTCCGCTGGAGAGTACGTTGCGCTGGATGTTCGAAGCGGGGCGTGGGTGAGCGTCGGTTTCGGTATGGTCGCGTCGGTTTCGCGTGGTGCGTACGCCGTCTCGGCAGGTGCACGTCGGCAGTTTGTCGAACGGGCGGGGTGCAACGAGGTATCGATGTCGGTCGGCCGGATTGTACGATTCCCCGCGTTCGGCGGCCGCGTTCGCGTCGCTTGCGAGTCGGCCCGGATGAGGAGCAGCACGTGAAGTTGGGGGTGGATATCACCTGGATGGTGGGCAACTACCGCGGCATGGGGCGATTCGCCCGGCAACTGGTGGAACCGGTCAGCGCGTCGGTGCTGGGTCTGGCGCCGAGCGGCGTGAGTGCCGACGAGTGGCCGTTCGTCAGTGACGGTCACGGTTTCTTCCCGTGGTGGGAGCAGGTCGAGTTGCCGCGCTTGTGCCGTGAGCAGAAGCTCGACTATCTGCTATGCCCGTATAACACGGGGCCGCTGCGGTCCACGGGCAGCACGCGGGTGATCGCGGTCGTCCATGACCTGATCTACATGAAGCCGTGGCATGTGCTGCCGCCGGCGCGATCGTTGTATCAGACCGTTGGGCGGGTTTACCGTCGTCAAGTGGTGCCTCGGCTCGTTCGCCGGGCCGACGCCGTGCTCACCATCTCACGCTTCACACAGCGAGAGTTGATGGAGCGGTTCGGGTTGCGCGAGGCGGACGTCCCTGTCATTCCGTGCACGATTTCGGACGACTGGTTCGCGCCGCCGGTCAGTCGGCCTGCCCGCCAGCCGTATCTGTTCACGGTAGCGGGAGAAGTGCCCAGCAAGAACGTTGACCGTCTGCTGCAGGCTTTCGCGATGGCGAGGCCCGCACTGGGCGATGACGCACGGCTCAGGATCGCGGGAATCAAATCCGACCATCACGCGCACTTTCTCGGGCGAGCGAATGCGCTTGGGCTGGGGGGCGTCGTCGAACTGCTGGGCTACGTGTCGCGAGAGGATCTGCGGCAGCAGTACCGCCACGCCCGCGCGTTCGTCTTTGCGTCGTTGTTCGAAGGGTTCGGGATTCCATTGCTGGAAGCGATGGCGTCCGGTACACCGGTCGCATGCAGCAACACGACGTCGATGCCCGAGATCGTCGGCGAGTGCGGCCTGCAGTTCGATCCTTATTCGGTCGAGGACATGGCCGAACAGATCCGCCACGTATGGGGCGACAGTACGCGATTCGACGTGGCGGTCGGTGCCGGCATGGACCGCGCGCGCACCTATTCGGCGTCTGCCGTTCGTCCATCGATTCAGGATTTCTGGGCCCGCCTGTCATGAGCCAGAACAAGAAGAAACTGCTGGTGCTGACGCCGCGGTTTCCGTATCCGGTGATCGGCGGCGACAAGCTGCGGATCTACCATCTCTGTCGCGTGCTGTCCCGCCATTACTCGCTGACGCTGCTGAGCATGTGCGAGACCGACGAAGAAATGCATGCCGTGTTGCCGGACGACGGCGTGTTCGACCGCGTCGAACGGGTCTTCCTGCCTCGCCGGCTGTCGTACCTCAATACGCTGCTCGCGTTGCCGACCCGCACGCCGTTGCAGGTCGCGTACTACCGGAGCCGCGCATTTGCGGCGGCGGTGGCGAGATTGCTGCCGTCGCATGATGGCGTATTCGTGCATCTCGTGCGCTGTGCCGAATATGTACGCAAGTCGGACAAGCCGCGCATCCTCGAAATGACCGACGCGATCTCGCTCAACTACAGTCGTGTGAAGCAGTTGAAGAACGCACGAGGACTGAAGTCGCGCGTGTTCGGTATCGAGGCAAAGCGCCTGCTCGACTACGAGCGAACGATCGTCGACGACTTCGATCTCTCGGTGCTGGTTTCCAGAACGGATCGCGACTACCTGTTTCCCGGCGCGTCGGGCAAGAACGTGATGGTGTGCTCGAACGGTGTTGACCTGTCGGGCCTGCCGTACACGCCGCGCAGCATGGCGAGCCGCGTCGTGATTTTCATCGGCGACATGCGCACGGTCCAGAACCAGGATATGTGTCACTTTTTCGCCGGGGCCGTATTGCCGTTGCTGCGCAAGCGTGCCGACTATCGTTTCCGGATCGTGGGGTCGATCGTACCTGCACTCGCCGAACGATTTCGCGCGTACGACGGCGTCGAAGTGACCGGCCGGGTCGAGTCGGTTGCGCAAGCTGCGTCAGACGGCGCAATCGGCGTATGTCCGATGCGCATCGGCGCGGGAGTGCAGAACAAGATTCTCGAGTACATGGCGCTCGGGCTACCCGTCGTTACCACGTCGCTGGGCCATGAGGGCTTGGGTGCTGAAGGGGGGCGGGAACTGTTGATCGCCGATACGCCGGAGGAATTTGTCGATTGCATCGAACAACTCGTCGCCGACGAGGCCGCGTCGGTAGAGATGGCGGCGCGAGCGCGCACCTTCGTCGAACGTGAGCATGGGTGGGAGCGAATGATTGCGCCGCTCGTCGAAAAGGTGAATGCGTTGCTGGCTTGATCGCTGTCGTGCCCGTCGCGGCCCATACGCGTACGGCTCGGTTGCAAGTAGCGGTTCGAGCGCCGTCGGCCCGGCTATTCGAGGCGCCCGGCTTGGAGGCCGCGAGCCGGCACGGTTACAATTTGGCACGCGTCCGTTTGAACCCCCGATGCCGGCGACGGCGGTCTTCTTTCATGAGGCCGTGTCCGGGGCGGGGCGACCCCGGTCACATCAGCGGTGCAGCATTTATGTCCGATTCAGAGGCCGCGCATCGATTCGTATCGGCCCTACCGCGGGCGGGTGCGCGGTGGTGCGAATCGATGACGGTGTCCACGATCGATATCCTCCTCGTTTTCGAGAGCCATCCGTGTTCTTCTTTGGCCCCCTTCCCGTATGCGTGCGCCCGCTGGGCACAAGCGGCCCCACCTGCGATGTAGCGCGTGGCGTAGTGACGCGCGCGCTTGACGCTCCGATTTCGTGCGTGGTCATCGGCAGTGGCATCAGGCGGTTATGTAGCGATGTCCGCCGGCTGAGTCGGAGGCGATCATGACGCATCTCGTTGTCACCGGCGCGAACGGCTTCGTCGGCCGCGCAGTTTGCCGTCTCGCGCTGGACGCCGGGCACGCTGTCACGGCACTCGTGCGGCGGCCGGGCGGATGCGTCGACGGCGTACGCGAGTGGGTGCATGGCGGCGCCGATTTCGATGGCCTCGCCGAAGAATGGCCGGCCGACCTGACCGCCGATTGCGTGATCCACCTCGCCGCGCGCGTGCACGTCATGCGCGACGAGTCGCCCGATCCCGACGCCGCATTCGACGCGACCAACGTCACGGGCACGCTGCGTCTCGCCGAGGCCGCGCGCAAGCATGGCGTGCGTCGGATCGTGTACGCGAGCAGCATCAAGGCGGTGGGCGAAAGCGACGGCGGCGCACCGCTGTCTGAAAGCGTGCGCCCCAACCCACAGGACGCATACGGCCGCTCGAAGCTGCGTGCGGAACAGCAACTCGCGCGGTTCGGCGCATCGGCCGGGCTCGATGTCGTCGTCGTGCGGCCGCCGCTCGTCTACGGCCCGTCCGTCCGTGCCAATTTTCTGCGAATGATGGATGCGGTGGCGCGCGGGATGCCGCTGCCGCTCGGTTCCGTCTCCTCGCGCCGCAGCATCGTCTACGTCGACAATCTCGCCGATGCAATGCTGCAATGCGCGACGAACCCGCACGCGGCCGGTGAATGCTTCCACGTTGCCGATGACGACGCACCGTCCGTCACGGGCCTGCTGCGTCTGGTCGGCGACGCCCTAGGCAAGCCGGCGCGGCTTCTGCCGGTTCCGGCCGCGTTGCTCCGTGCGCTCGGCAAGGTGACCGGCCGTAGCGCGGCGATCGACCGCCTGACCGGCAGCCTGCAACTCGATACGGGCCGGATCAAGCGCGTGCTCGGTTGGCAACCGCCTTATACGACCCGGCAGGGCCTCGAAGCGACCGCCGCATGGTATCGTTCGCGCGATACACAACGATAGTCGACATGCCTTTCCCGATATTCACGTGGCCCGTTGCGGTGGCGCTGGCCGCCGCCATCGCATCGACGGCCATCTTGCGCGTGCTGCTCGCGACCGGCCTCGCGTGGCGTCTTGCCACCGACATCCCGAACGATCGTTCACTCCATACGCTGCCGACTCCGCGCGTCGGCGGGTGGGGCATCGTGCCGGTTTGCATCGTCGCGCTGCTGGCGCTGGCGCCGCACCTGTGGCTGATCGCGGTCGCCGCCGCCGCGCTTGCCGCGATGTCGCAGATCGACGATCGGCGCGGGCTACCGGCCCGCGTGCGGTTCTCGGTGCACCTGGCGTCCGTCGTCGCGCTGATCGCTGTCTACCCGGCCGATGCGCCGTGGTGGCTGCTCGTCGGCGTCGGCTTCGTGATGGTTTGGCTCACGAACCTGTACAACTTCATGGACGGCGCAGATGGCCTCGCGGGAGGGATGGCGCTGTTCGGCTTTGGCGCGTACGCGGTCGCGGCGTTGACGGGCGCGCATCCGTCCCCCGATCTCGCCTTGACCGGGGCGGCGGTGGCCGGCGCGGCGTTCGGCTTCCTGCTACTCAACTTCCATCCGGCCAGGCTGTTTCTCGGCGATGCAGGTTCAATTCCGCTCGGTTTCCTGGCCGGGGCGCTCGGCTATTGGGGCTGGCGTACGGACGTCTGGCCGATCTGGTTTCCGGCCCTGGTGTTCGCGCCCTTTATTGCGGACGCGTCTGTAACACTTTTGAGACGTCTGTTACGCGGCGAAAAGTTCTGGCAAGCGCACCGGGAGCACTATTATCAAAGGATGGTCCGATCGGGCGTAGGTCACGGACGGACCGCTCTTTATTGGTACCTCATCATGCTCGCAGGCATAATCGTCGCCGTGTGGGCAAAGGGCCGCCCGGAATGGCAGCAATGGCTGTCATTCTTCGCGTGGTACGCCATCCTGGCATGCATGGGATGGTCGATCGACATGCGCTGGCGCCGGTTTCAGGCGGCCGCCGAAAACAATTCGTGAGGTTTCCCGCCGATGTTGCGATCCAAAGCATCGTGGCTGTCACTGAGTGCTTTCCTGTTCGACCTGACGGCCGTTGTCGCGTCGTGGTTGTTCGCTTATCTCATCCGTTTCAACGGCAGCGTTCCGTCTGATTTCCTGAGCGGCGCGCTGATGGCCCTCGTCTGGGTGCTGCCGGTCTACGCGCTGATGTTCCACCTGTTCGGCCTGTACCGCGGGCTGTGGGTATTTGCGAGCCTGCCCGACCTGATGCGCATTTCGAAGGCAGTCGTCGGCGGTGGCGTGATCGTGATGATCGGCGCCGTGATGTTCCAGCCATCGCCGATCATCCCGCGCTCGGTGCTGCTCGTGTCGCCGCTGATGCTGTTTCTTGCGATGGGCGGGGCGCGCGCGCTGTATCGCGCGACGAAGGAGTTCTACCTGTACGGCGGGCTGGTCGGGCAGGGCAAGCCCGTGTTGGTGCTCGGCGCCGGCACGGCCGGCGCGAGCCTCGCGCGCGAGCTGTCGCGTTCGGGCGAATGGCGTCTGGTCGGCTTGCTCGACGACGACGTCACCAAGCAGGGGCGCGAGATCTACGGCTACAAGGTGCTCGGCTCGTTCAACGACCTGAAGCACTGGACAGACGCGCTGAAGGTCGAATACGCGATTATCGCGATTCCGTCGGCATCGGTCGAAACGCAGCGCAGGGTGGCGACGCTGTGCGTGCGCGCCGGTGTGAAAGCGATGGTGCTGCCGTCGCTGACCGCATTGATGCCGGGGCAGGGGTTCCTGTCGCAGGTCCGCAATATCGACCTCGAGGATCTGCTCGGTCGTGACGCGGTGACAATCGATACGCCGCACGTCGAGGCGCTGCTGCGCGGCCGCGTCGTGATGGTGACGGGCGCGGGCGGCTCGATCGGATCGGAACTATGCCGGCAGATTCTTCGTTTTGCGCCGGCGCAACTCGTCGCGTTCGACCTGTCCGAATACGCGATGTACAGGCTTGCTGAAGAGTTGCGCGAGCGTTTCCCCGACCAGCCGGTGGTGCCGATCATCGGCGACGCGAAGGATTCGCTGTTGCTCGACCAGGTGATGTCGCGCCATGCGCCGCACATCGTGTTCCATGCGGCAGAGTACAAGCATGTGCCGCTGATGGAGGAGCACAACGCGTGGCAGGCGCTGCGCAATAACGTGCTCGGTACGTATCGCGTCGGGCGCGCGGCGATTCGTCACGGGGTGCGTCATTTCGTGCTGATCTCGACCGACAAGGCAGTCAATCCGACCAATGTGATGGGCGCGAGCAAACGTCTTGCCGAGATGGCCTGTCAAGCGCTGCAGCAAACGAGCGGCGGCACGCAGTTCGAGACCGTGCGCTTCGGCAACGTGCTCGGCAGCGCAGGCAGCGTGATTCCGAAGTTCCAGCAACAGATCGCGAAGGGGGGGCCGGTGACGGTCACGCATCCCGAGATCACGCGATTTTTCATGACGATCCCGGAGGCATCGCAACTCGTGCTGCAGGCATCGAGTATGGGACACGGCGGCGAAATCTTCATTCTCGACATGGGCGAGCCGGTCAAGATCGTCGATCTCGCTCGTGATCTGATCCGCCTGTACGGGTTTTCGGAAGGCCAGATCCGGATCGAATTCACGGGTCTGCGGCCGGGCGAGAAGCTTTACGAGGAACTGCTCGCGGATGACGAAACGACGACGCGCACGCCGCATCCGAAGCTGCGGATAGCGCGCGCACGGGAAGTACCGGATCATCTGCTCGATGAATTGCTGCCGTGGCTGATGCAGAACCGCGTGCTGAGCGACGACGAGGTGCGGCGCGATCTGCGGCGCTGGGTGCCGGAATATCAGACCGCCGCAAGTCCTGCCCTTCAAGCCGTATCGGCGTTGTTCCCGCCGAAGTCCGCGACGCGAGGATAGCGGACGCGGGTATTACCAAGCGTGCCCCGCCGACCGTAGCCATTTTTGAAACTATTCTTGGATAAAAGGGCGCAATGCATCGAACATACGATGCAATCCGCCGTTACGGTGCGAGTAGTGCCCCGTAACGGGCAATTGCCCTCATGGTGATTTGTCGCTGGAGCGACGGTATCTTCGCGCCCTTGGGAAATCGCCGTATCGCCAGCAGGGACCAGAGCTTCACATCGAGCCTGCATCGGTCATCCAGCAATGACAACGTCTCCTGATCGAGTTCCTTGTCGAGCCGGATGCGCAGATTTTCCGGCACACGTGCAGTCGAATTAAGATGCATCATTGGCAGATCGGTCCTGAACCAACGATTCAAATTTTGATGAAAATGTGGGTTCTCGATAATATCGCTGTAAGCAATTGAATCGAGTCGACTCAGTGCGTCTCTCAGTAATCTGGAGTCCTGATCCGGGGAGATGAACGAATCATTCCCGATACGTTCGTCCGGCCACAATAGCATGCGAGTGGCCAGATTATCCGTTTGACACGCAATGCGTGGATCCGTCAGGAATTCTTTCAGGGTGCCGCGCGAGAGTTTGATGCAATCTTGCCAACTTCCCCAACGCACAAGATATTCGTCCGACATACATCGCCAGTACACCCAATGAGACAAGAGGCGGGATAACGGCTCGCGAAGGAAAGTCAGTAGTTGGGCGTGCGGGTATCGATGCGTCAAAGTGCTGTAAGAGAAATGGCCCATGATCAGCTTCGATTCGGGCATCTTGCTTTCGTCAAGATGGATTGTCTGCGCAACCTCATAATCGAACTCCGAGAGTCGATCAAATGTGCCGAGCAGTAGTCGATCGATTCCTCGAACTTCGTCGTTGATTTTCAAGGATTGCGATATGCCGGTGATGACTGATGTGCCCGCCGTTTTCGGGACGTGCATGATCGCAAGCGGCTTTTCGTGGTTACGCGGTTCGTTTTTAAATCTGGGAGTAGTGAAATAGTCGAACACGATCTAATTGGAGATGATCTATCAAAATCGCCTTGGGCAGACGATTTCTTCACGATGACTTGCGACAAGTAGAAGGCCGGCGGGGAATGCGTGCGGCTATGTCGGGATGTCAGTTTATCGGTAAAAAAAGGCGGCTGCCACAATACCGGCGTCGAAGGCGGCCCATCGTCGGGATGTCCGGCGGCCTCAAGCAGCTCAATTTCTACGTTGCACGGTCGTTTGCCTGTTCCGCCGCTCAAGGGACGGGCTTTTCGGGGCATGCCGGACGTCGCGTTCGACTCCGATCCGAACAGCGGCGAAGCAGTCGCCGTGGGCGGACAACTCGAGATAGTGGGCGGGACGAGTCTGTCCGCACCGCTATTTGCTGCGACCTGGGCGCGCGTGTTGTCCAGTGCCTGCGCGACGAATCTCGATTTTGCGGCGCCCACGCTCAGGTCACGACGCCATCGGTCTTTCGCGATATCACGTACGGGGCGAACGGCGCGTACAGGGCAGATTCGGGATGGGACTTCGTGACCGGCTGGGGCACACCGAACGTCAGGATGCTGTATTCGTCGGTATGCAATTCGGCCCGTGCCGTCTATAGCGCAGGAATCAACGAAGGGACGACGCTAAAGCCACTAGTGATACGGTCCGTCGGCATCGACGCGCCATGCGAGCCGACAACGCGCCGGCTACCCGCACCCCTCAATACCCCCCCTTCCCCTTCCTCACCACCATCCACCGCGGCGCCCTGAACCTGACGATGCTGAGATAAAGCCACACATAAGTCAGCGCGAACACCACAACAAAAACGAACAGATGCACGGTATGCCGCCAGAACAGCGTCGCCGGAATCACCGCGACGAGGCACAGCAGCCACAGATAAGGTGAAGTCAGCGAATTCCGCCGCGTCAGATCGTGCGCATGCTTCGTCCCCACGGCCCACCGCATCAGCCGCTTGTACACGAGCATATGCAGATGCACGCCGTCCGGAATCCCCGGCGACATCCCGCGGATGAACTTCTTCCGGTAGATCGAGAAGCAGGTCTCGAAGATCGGATACATGAACAGCAGCACCGGATACCACGCGGACACCTCGCGGTTGCGCATCACGAGCATGATCGCGAGCTCCGCGAGCATGAAGCCGATGAAATACGCGCCGCCGTCGCCGAGAAAGATCAGCCCGGCCGGGAAATTCCACAGGAAGAAGCCGAGCACGGCGCCCATCATGATGATCGACGCGGACATCACGACCGGGTCGTTGACGTGGAACGCGACATACGCGAGCGACGCGAACATCATGAAGCTGACCATCGACGCGAGCCCGTTGAAGCCGTCGATGATGTTGATCGCGTTCGCGAGCGCCGCGACCGCCAGCACGGTGATGAACGCCGAGATGGCCACGTAGCCGAGCAGGAAATCGAGCGGCGGCACGCTGATGCGCTTGACCGCGATACCGAGCAGCCAGAACGCCAGCGCGGCCGCGCCCATCGTGCACAGCAGCCGCGCGCGGGGCGACACGCGCTTGGTCAGGTCCTCGACGAGGCCGGACAGGAACGCCGGCAGCCCGCAGGCGACGATCCCGAGAATGCTGCCGGCGATCGTCGGGTAGCGTCGCGACACGACAAGCGCGGCAATCACGACCCCGGCGAGGATCCCGATGCCCCCCACTCGCGGCACGGGCCGCACGTGGAATTTCTGCACGCCGGCCAGGTCGCTGTCGATCGAGAATTTCTCGTGAAGGTGCGCGTAGCGCACGATGAACAGCGTGACGAGCAAGGAGACGATGAAGCCGGACGCGAAGCTGAGCATGGGATCGCTCGAAAAATGGACAGCGGATTATACAAAACCGCGCGGGTTCCCCTCCTGCCATCGCCAGTGGTCGGCGCACATTTCCTCGATGCCGAGCGTCGCACGCCAGCCGATGATGTCGGCCGCGGCCTGCGGGTTCGCATAGCACTCGGCGATGTCGCCCGGGCGGCGCGCGACGAGTTCGTACGGCACCGGGCGGCCCGACGCCTTCTCGAACGCACGTACGACTTCCAGCACGCTGTAGCCCTGGCCGGTGCCGAGGTTCACGACGAAGCTCGCGTCGCGCGTGGCCAGCGCATCGAGCGCGGCGATGTGCCCCTTCGCGAGATCGACGACGTGGATGTAGTCGCGCACACCGGTGCCGTCCGGCGTCGGGTAGTCGGAGCCGAACACGCGCAGCTTTTCCAGCTTGCCGACCGCGACCTGCGCGACGTACGGCATCAGGTTGTTCGGGATGCCGGCCGGATCCTCGCCGATTAGCCCGCTCGCGTGCGCGCCGACCGGGTTGAAGTAGCGCAGCGTGGCGATCCGCCACGACGGGTCCGAGACTTCGAGATCGCGCAGGATCTGCTCGGCGATCAGCTTCGACTGGCCGTACGGGTTCGTCGCGGACAGCGGGAACGATTCGTCGATCGGCGAGCGCTCGGGCACGCCGTACACGGTCGCCGACGAGCTGAACACGAACTGCCGGACGTTGCGCTCGCGCATGACCTTGAGCACGGCGAGCAGGCCGCCGATGTTGTTCTGGTAGTACTCGAGCGGCTTCGCGACCGATTCGCCGACGGCCTTGAGCGCCGCGAAATGAATCGTGCCGGTGATCGGGTGCGCGTCGAACACCTTCGCGAGCGCGGCTTCGTCGCATACGTCGACCTGGTGGAACGCGGGCGTCTTGCCCGTGATCCGCTCGATGCGCCGCACCGATTCAGCCTTGCTGTTCACGAGGTTGTCGACGATCACGACGTCGTAGCCGTTGTCGAGCAGCTCGACGGTCGTATGCGAGCCGATATAGCCCGCGCCGCCAGTGACGAGGATGGTGCCTTTAGCGGTCATTGCTGTTGCGCTCCTTCAGAGGGTGATACCGGTTAACGAATGGATGGTACGCCTGTAGCGTTCGACGACCTGCTGTTCGTCGAATTCCGCCGCGACCTTGTGTCGGCCGCGTGCGCCCATCGCCGCGCGGCCTTGCGGCCCGAGCGCGATCATGCGAATCAATTGTTCCGCGAGGCTTCCGCTGTCGCGCACGCGGCACAGGAACCCCGTTTCGCCGTCGGCGACGACGTCGCGGCAGCCCGGCACGTCGGTCGCGACGATCGGTCGACCCATCGCCGATGCCTCCATCAAGGTGCGCGGCACGCCTTCGCGGTACGACGGCAGCACGACGCAGTCGGCCGCCGCGATGTGCGGACGCACGTCGTGCGCTTCGCCGAGATACTCGACGATGCCTTCGCCGACCCACGCGTCGACGTCCGCGCGACCGATCGCGCTTGGATTGTCGACGCCGAGCGGCCCGAGCAACTGGAAGCGCACGTTCGGAAAGCGCTCTCGCACGACACGCGCGGCTTCCACGTATTCACGCACGCCCTTGTCCCACAGCAGCCGGCCGATCAGGATGAAGACGGGCGCGTCGCCGCCCGGCAGCGGCACGGGCGAGAACTGGTCGAGATCGACGCCTTCGCCGTGCAGCAGCCGCGCGCGCTCGGGATGCGCGAGCAAGCGCTCGTCGGTGAAAGTCGCGAGATCGTCGCGGTTCAGGAACCACACCTCGCGCGGAAAGCGGAACGCGAACCGGTACAGGCGCTTCGCGATGCTCGCCGCGCGGCTCTTCTGGATGAACACGTAGCCGAGGCCCGTCGTCACCGCGATCGACGGCACGCGCGCGAGCCACGCGGCCACCGAGCCGTAGATGTTCGGCTTGATCGTGTAATGGAACACGAGGTCGGGCCGCAGCGCGCGGTAGTGGCGCGCGAGCGCGGCGAGCGTGCCGAGATCCTCGCGCGGGCTCGTGCCTTTCGATGCGACCGCGAGCGCGACGTAACGGCAGCCCATCTGTTCGAGCAACGGCACCGTGCGGTCGTGCGGCGCGATCACGATGACCTCGGCGCCGCGCGCGACGAGCGCACGGATCAGCCCGTGGCGATACGTATGGATCGCCCAGGCCGTGTTGCAGACGAGCGCGATGCGCAGCGGAGAGGTGGCGGACATGAAAAAAAGAAAAAATAAAGCGTCGAAATTGCCGAACGGGCCGGATGCGCGTCAGGCGGACGGCCGCGCGGCGAACAGCGTCTGCTTGATGCGCTGCAGCGTACGGTACGGCGTCACGAAGTGCAGCAGGTTCTTGGCGAGGCCGGCCCAGTCGTACGGGTTCAGCGCGTTGAAGTGGCGCAGCAGCAGCGTGAGCGTCGACACCAGTTGGCGCCGGCGCTTGGTCGCGCTGATCCCGCCCTCGTTGAGCTCGTAGTACAGGCCGAGTTCCGGCAGGTTCGCGCAATCGTAGCGTTGCATTAACCGTAAAAAAAGATCGAGATCCTCGGCCGCGCGGTACTTGGCCCGATAGTTGCCCACTTCGCGCACGGCGTTGATGCGCAACATGACCGACGGATGCACGAGCGGCGAGCGCAGGAAGCGCGTGCGGCGCAGCGTGCGCGGATCGGTGGGCGGCGTGAGCATGAAGCGCGGCTCGCCCGCGCGCGACACGACCTGCGTCCACATGCCGACGCAGGCGACGCGCGGGTGGGCGCCGAGATACGCGCGCTCTTTCGCGAGGCGCCGCGGCGCGGCGAGATCGCCCGCGTCGATGCGGGCCGCGTAGCGGAAGCCGCGCGCGGCGAGCGCGTCGATGCCGGCCGCCAGCGCGCGTTCGATGCCGCCGTTTTGCGGCATGCGCAGCACGTCGATCGCGAGGCCCGGCAGGTCGGGCGCGACGATCGGCGGCGTGCTGCCGTCGTCGACGATCAGCACGTGCACGCGCGCATCCTCGCGAAACGACGCGAGGGTCCGGACGACGTCGTCGTGCCCGTTGTAGGCCGGCATCAGCACGGCCACGTCGTCGAGCGGGGGCGGGCGATCAGGGGGCGTCATGTTCGCAGCTTGAAACGGATGTAATAAAAGTTGACGGCGGCAGCAGCCAGGTAGCCGGCCGCCAGCCCGACGAGCGCGCCGTACAGGCCGAGCCGCGGGATCGCGAACAGGTTCACGAGCGCGGCGATCGCCAGCGCGAGCAGCCATTTCGTGAGCAACACGAATTTTGCTTGATATTTGAGAACGATAAGATTGCCTATCGCCTCGATGCCGGCCGGCACGGACAGCCACACGGCCCAGCGGAAGATGTCGACCGACGCCTCGTAGCCGCGGCCGAACACCTTGCCGACGATCAGCGGGGCGGCGGCGTCGAGCACGAGCGCGCCGGCCGTCATCAGGCCGGCCGTCATCGCGATCAGCCGGACGATGTTGCGGCGCAGCCGCGCGACGTCCTGCACGCGGTAGACGAAGGCGGGCGCGATGGTCTGCGCGAGCATCAGCGCGAGCGTGATCCAGTTCTCGTTGAGCTGCTGCGCGGCCGAGTAGCGGCCGAGATCGGCGAACGACACATGGCGCTCGAGCATCAGGCGGTCGAGCTTCAGGAACAGATACATGCAGATGAGGCCGAGCCAGAACACGGTGCCGGCCGTCGCAAAGTGCCGGAACAGCGGCCTGTCGAACGTCCAGCCGAGCGCGCCGCCGTTACGATGCCGGTAGTACAGCAGCAGCGCGAAGCCGATCGCGGCGGCTTCCAGCGCCCACAGCCACGCGAAGCGGGCGGGGCCGGCGGCCGCGCGCACCAGCAGCCACACGAGCAGCGCCTTGGCGAGCGCGGTGACCATGCTGGCGACGAGCTGCGGCTTGCTGTAGGTCATGCTCTGCAGCCACGCGTTGATCACGCCGACGAACGGCTCGCGGAACACCATCGTGACCGCGAGGCCCGCGAGCATCGCGCCGACCAGCGGGTCGAAGGCGCCCGCGGCGATCGCGATCCAGGTCGCGGCGAGCGCGGCGACCGACACGGCGATGCGCAGCACGAACGCGCTGCCGAGCACCGCGCCGAGCTGGGCGGGCGGGCGCTGGACGATGGTCGGGACGAGAATTTCCGCGCCGCACACCCAGGTGAGCGGCGCCAGTACCAGGAGCAGCGTATTCGCATACTGCCATTTGCCGAACACATCTGGCCCGAAATAACGGGCCAGCAGGCCGCTGATCGCGATCGCGACGCCGATCTGTGTAAGCCGTTCGAGCCCCAGCCAGACGAGGTTCGCGACGGCTTTCGCGACGTCCGGGTTGCCGAAGCGCTTCAGCATGCGCGGCAGCGGCGGCGCGCGGGCAGGGCGGCCGGAAGCGGCGGGTGGGCGGCGGCGGGACGGCCAGGCATTAAAATGGGCGATATGCGCGTCATCGAAACCCGCGATTATAAGTGGGATCGCGACCGCGCCAGCCGTTCCATTCCTTGTTTTGCGGGGCCGCATGTATCATGCGCGGCACCGGCGAGAGGCGGCCAGCCAAGCCAGACAATTTTCCATGCACGCAACTGAGAGAGAAGAGAATCGATGATCTCCCAATCCATCTTCAAGGCATATGACATCCGTGGCGTGGTCGGCAAGACGCTCGACGTCGACACGGCGCGCGGGATCGGCCGCGCATTCGGCAGCGAAGTGCGTGCGCAGGGCGGCGATGCGGTCGTCGTCGCGCGCGACGGCCGCCTGTCCGGGCCGGAACTCGTCGGTGCGCTGGCCGACGGCCTGCGTGCTGCGGGTGTCGACGTCGTCGACGTCGGCATGGTGCCGACGCCGGTCGGCTATTTCGCGGCGAACGTGCCGCTCGCGCTGAAGGGCGGCGAGCGCCGCGTCGATTCGTGCATCGTCGTCACGGGCAGCCACAACCCGCCCGACTACAACGGTTTCAAGATGGTGCTGCGCGGCGCCGCGATCTACGGCGAGCAGATTCAGGCGCTGTACCGCCGCATCGTCGACGAGCGGTTCGAGACGGGCAGCGGCACGTATGAGGAAATCGACGTCGCCGATCAATACATCGCGCGTATCGTCGGCGACGTGAAGCTCGCGCGGCCGCTGAAGCTGGTCGTCGACGCCGGCAACGGCGTCGCGGGCCCGCTCGCGACGCGCCTGTTCAAGGCGCTCGGCTGCGAACTCGTCGAGCGCTTCACCGACATCGACGGCACGTTCCCGAACCACCACCCCGATCCCGCCCACCCGGAAAACCTGCAGGACGTGATCCAGGCGCTGAAGGACACCGACGCCGAGCTCGGCTTCGCGTTCGACGGCGACGGCGACCGCCTGGGCGTCGTCACGAAGGACGGCCAGATCATCTATCCGGACCGCCAGTTGATGCTGTTCGCGGAAGAAGTGCTGTCGCGCAACCCGGGCGCCCAGATCATCTACGACGTGAAGTGCACGCGCCACCTCGCGCAGTGGGTGAAGTCGAAGGGCGGCGAGCCGCTGATGTGGAAGACGGGCCACTCGCTGGTCAAGGCGAAGCTGCGCGAGACGGGTGCGCCGCTCGCCGGCGAAATGAGCGGCCACGTGTTCTTCAAGGATCGCTGGTACGGCTTCGACGACGGCCTGTACACCGGCGCGCGCCTGCTCGAGATCCTCGCGAAGACGGCCGATCCGAGCGCGCTGCTCAACAGCCTGCCGGACGCGATGAGCACGCCCGAACTGCAGCTCTGGCTCGACGAAGGCGAGAATTTCCGCCTGATCGACAAGCTGCAGAAAGAGGCGAAGTTCGAGGGCGCCGAGGAAGTCGTGACGATCGACGGCCTGCGTGTCGAGTACCCGGACGGCTTCGGCCTCGCGCGTTCGTCGAACACGACGCCGGTCGTCGTGATGCGTTTCGAAGCCGAGACGCAGGAAGGGCTCAAGCGTATCCAGGAAGACTTCCGCCGCGTGCTGACGGCCGCGAAGCCGGACGTCAAGCTGCCGTTCTGAGCGCCGGCCGGCGGGCCGCCCGTACGACGGCCGTTCATCGGCCGTGTTCATCCCGAAAAGCGGCGCGCGCCCCGGGCGCGCGGCCGCTTTTTGTCTGTCCGGTCGTCCGGCCGCGATAAAATCCCCCCTTTATGTCCGTCGCCGGCTGCCAGCCGGCGTTTTTTCAGCGTGCAAAAGATCCTGATCGTGCGCGTGTCGTCGCTGGGCGACGTCGTGCACAACATGCCGGTGATCGCCGATATCCGGCGCCGCCACCCCGATGCGCAGATCGACTGGCTCGTCGAGGAAAGCTTCGTCGACCTCGTGCGGCTCGTCGACGGCGTGCGCAACGTGCTGCCGTTCTCGCTGCGCCGCTGGCGCAAGAGGCCGTTTTCGGGCGCGACGTGGCGCGAGATCCGTGCGTTCCGCCGGCGCCTCGCGGCCGAGCAGTACGACCTCGTGATCGACTGCCAGGGCCTCATCAAGACGGCATGGGTCGCGAGCTGGGCGCGCGGCCCGCTCGTCGGGCTCGGCAACCGCACCGACGGCGCCGGCTACGAATGGCCGGTGCGCTTCTTTTACCGCAAGCGCGTGCCGATCGCGCCGCGCACGCACGTGGTCGAGCGCTCGCGGCAGCTCGTCGCGGCCGCGCTGGACGATCCGGCGCCGACGCCGGCCGATCCGGTCGAATTCGGCCTCGACACGCGCGCGGCGGCGCTCGCGGTGGCCGCGCTCGGCCTGAACCTGCCGGTGCCGTACGTCGTGTTCGTTCACGCGACGTCGCGCGCCGACAAGCAGTGGCCGGACGCCGCGTGGATCGAGCTCGGCCAGGCGCTCGTGCGGCGCGGCGCGTCGCTCGTGCTACCGTGGGGCAACGACGCGGAACGCGCGACCAGCGAGCGGCTCGCGAAGGAATTCGGCGCGGCGGCGATCGTGCCGCCGAAGCTGTCGCTGCCGGCCGTGGTCGGGCTGATCGACGGCGCGGCCGCGACGGTCGGGGTTGATACAGGTCTGGTTCACATCGCGGCCGCGCTGAAGCGTCCGACGGTCGAACTGTACAATTTCGCGACGGCCTGGCGGACCGGCGGCTACTGGTCGCCGAACGTCGTCAATCTCGGCACGGCGGGGCAGCCCCCGTCGATCGCGCAGGTGAAGTCGGCGCTCGCGGGCTTCGGTCTCCTGTAATGCTGTCCACACGCGAACCGATCATGAGCGAATCCCAGATCATCGAAGTCCCGTCCGCCGACTGGAGCGGACACAACCTGTCGACGCCGCGCGAGCAGTTGCTGGCGGCGGTCGAGGAAGGCAAGGTGCTGTATTTCCCGCACCTGCGCTTCGCGATCGAAGGCGGCGAGGAAGCGTTGCTCGATCCGGCGCTCGCCGATCCGAAACGCAAGAACATCAGCCTCGCGCCGAACGGCGGCGCGCTTGCCGGCGTGCTGGGCGACAGCGTCACGCAGTCGGCCGTGCGCGCGCTCGTCGCGCGCTTCCAGCAGCAGGCCGGCACGCTCGTCGACGGCCTTTTCCCCGAATATCGCGGCAAGCTGCGCGTCGCGCCGACGAGCCTGCGGCTGATGCAGGTCGAAACGCGCCAGACGTCGTGGCGCAAGGACGACAGCCGGCTGCACGTCGACGCGTTTCCGTCGCGGCCGAACTACGGCGAGCGCATCCTGCGCGTGTTCACGAACGTGAACCCGGCCGGCGCGCCGCGCGTGTGGCGCGTCGGCGAGCCGTTCGAGGACGTCGCGAAGCGTTTCCTGCCGAAGATCCGGCCGCAGTTGCCGGGCTCGGCGTGGCTGCTGAACCTGCTGCACGTGACGAAATCGCCGCGCAGCGCATACGACCACCTGATGCTGAACCTGCACGACGGGATGAAGGCCGATCTCGACTACCAGAAGACGTGTCCACAGCAAACGATGCCGTTTCCGCCGGGCAGCGTGTGGATATGTTTCTCCGATCAGACTTCGCACGCTGTGATGTCCGGCCAGTTCATGCTCGAGCAGACCTTCTTCCTGCCGGTCGATGCGATGGTGCGCCGCGAGTGCGCGCCGCTCGGCATTCTCGAACGCCTGACGGGCAGGGCGCTGGTTTGAGCGCGCCCCTGTTTCGACGCAACGCCCGGGCGGCCGCATGCTGAGGGCGATCTATCGTGCGCTGTGGTGGCTCGTCGCGCCGGCCGCGGTCATCCGGCTCTATGTGCGTTCGCGCAAGGAGCGCGGTTATCGCGAGCATATCGGCGAGCGCTTCGGCCAGGTCGCGGGCCGCTCGCCGGACGACCGCGCGCCGCTGATCTGGGTGCATGCGGTGTCGGTCGGCGAGACGCGCGCCGCGCAGCCGCTGATCGATGCGCTGATGCGCGCGCGCCCCGATGCGCGCATCCTGCTCACGCACATGACGCCGAGCGGCCGCGCGACGGGCGAACAGATCTTCGGCGATCGCGTGCTGCGCTGCTACCTGCCGTACGACATGCCGGGCGCGGTGCGGCGCTTCCTGCGCGCATGGCGGCCGACGCTCGGCCTCGTGATGGAAACCGAGGTGTGGCCGACGCTGATCGACGAGTGCCGCCGCGCGGACGTGCCGCTCGTGCTGACCAATGCGCGGATGTCCGCGCGCTCGTTCCGGCGCGCGGCGAAGTTCGGCGCGGCCACGCGCGACGTGTTCGGCGGCTTCTCGCGCGTGCTCGCGCAGAGCCCGGCCGATGCGGAGCGGTTGACGTCGCTCGGCGCCCGCAACGTGACCGTGCTCGGCAACCTGAAGTTCGACATGACGACGCCGCCGGAGCTCGCGGCACGCGGCCATGCGTGGCGCGACGCGATCGGCGCGCGGCCGGTGTGGGTCGCGGCCAGCACGCGCGAGAACGAGGAAGCGCTGGTGCTGCAGGCGTTCGCGGAAATGCGCACGCCCGGCGCGTTGCTGGTGCTCGTGCCGCGTCATCCGCAGCGCTTCGCCGAAGTCGAGGCGCTCGTCGTGCGCAGCGGGCTCAAGTGCGTGCGGCGCTCCGCCTGGGCGGCCGATGCGGCCGCGCTCGCGGCCGGCCGGCCGGCCGCCGAACCGTTGGCCGGCGACGTGACGGTGCTGCTCGGCGATTCGATGGGCGAGCTTGGCGCGTACTACGCGGCGGCCGACATCGCGTTCATCGGCGGCAGCCTGCTGCCGCTCGGCGGGCAGAACCTGATCGAGGCGTGCGCGGTCGGCGTGCCGGTGCTGATCGGGCCGCACGTGTTCAACTTCACGCAGGCGACCGCGGATGCGGTCGCGGCCGGTGCGGCGATGCAGGTCGCGGATCCGCTCGATCTCGCGCACGTGCTCGACGCGCTGTTCGCCGACAAGGCGCGGCGCATCGCGATGGGCGCGGCCGGCGCGGCGTTCGCGGCGCGTCACCGCGGCGCGACCGCGCGCACGGTCGACGTGCTCGCCGCGCTGCTGCCGCCTGTCGAAGCCGACACGCGTGCGCTGCCGGGCGCCGCTTCCGAAGACGAATAGACGAAGGGCGGCGCAAGGGCGCCCCCGAACGCATGGCGGCGACATGAGCCGTCGCCATGCCGCTCACACCGTCAGCAAGCCCTTCTTCTCGATGAACGCGATCACGTCCGCGACGCCATCGAGCGCCTTCAGGTTCGTCATCACGTAAGGCCGCTCGCCGCGCATTTTCTTCGTGTCGGACGCCATCACGTCGAGGTTCGCGCCGACCAGCGGCGCGAGGTCGGTCTTGTTGATCACGAGCAGGTCGGACTTCGTGATGCCGGGGCCGCCCTTGCGCGGAATCTTCTCGCCGCCGGCCACGTCGATCACGTAGATCGTCAGGTCCGACAGCTCGGGGCTGAAGGTCGCCGCGAGATTGTCGCCGCCGGACTCGATGAACACGATGTCGGCATCGGGAAAGCGCGCGAGCATCCGGTCGACCGCCTCGAGGTTGATCGACGCATCCTCGCGGATCGCCGTGTGCGGGCAGCCGCCCGTCTCGACACCCATGATGCGTTCCTCGGGCAGCGCGCCGGCGACCGTCAGCAGCCGCTGGTCTTCCTTCGTATAGATGTCGTTCGTGATCGCGACGAGGTCGTACTTGTCGCGCATCGCCTTGCACAGCATTTCGAGCAGCGTGGTCTTGCCGGAGCCGACGGGGCCGCCGATGCCGACGCGCAGCGGCGGCAGTTTCTTCGTGCGGCGGGCGGAGGAGGGAGCAGGTGCGTTCATGGTCGGGCGAAGAGGTTCAGGAGCGGAACAACCGCGAGTACTGGGTTTCGTGCCGCGCGGACAGGATGCCGAGCTGCGGCGCGAACGTGTTGACGGCGTCGGGCGGCGTCGCGAGCGCGCGGCGCACGGCCGCGTCGATCGCGCCGCGCAGCGCGACGATGATGCGTTGCCCGGCGAGCTGGCCGAGCGGCACGGCCTTCAGCGCGGCGGACGTCTGGTTCTCGACCCAGCCGAATGCATACGCGGCGAGCGTCGCGTCGGCGCTCGCGTCGTGTGTGGCGGCCGCGTACGCGAACGCGGTCGGCAGCGCGATCGGCGCGATCGATGCGAGCGCCGCGCGGCGTGCGGCGTCGCCCCATTCGAGCGATGCGCACAGCTGCGCGAGCGACCAGCCCATCTGTTCGGTTTCGCGGCGCAGTTCGGCCGATTCCCGGCTCGCGACGAACCATGCGTTTTCGGCGGCGAGCGCGTGCGTGTCGTGCGCCTGCCAGCGGGCGAGCTGGTGCGCGAGGAACGGCAATTCGCCGTGCGCGAGCACGTCGGTCAGGCCGCTCGCGATCCAGTCGCGCGCGGAATCGGCGTCGCGGATCAGGTTCGCGTCGAGCGCGGCTTCGAGGCCCTGCGAATAGCTGTACGCGCCGATCGGTAGTGCGGGCGACGCGAGGTGCAGCAGCGCGACGAGTTCAGTGGTGGTCATGACCGTGGTGGCCGTGCGTGCAGCCGGGACCATGCTGATGGCCGTGATCGTGATCGTGATCGTGATCGTGCGAATGCGAATGCCCGTGGTGTTCGCCGAACACCTGCTGCGCGAGCGCGTAATCCTCGGCGAACGTCGCGTCGTGTCCGTGCTTGTGGCCGCCGCCGTACGCGCCGGCTTCCGGCTGGAATGGTGCGTGCGTTTCCTCGACCTGCGTGCCGAGCCGGCGCAGCATGTCCGCGAGCACCGGATCGGCCTCGAGCTTCAGGTAGCCGTCGCCGATCTCGACCGGTGTGTGACGGTTGCCGAGATGGTAGGCGGCGCGCATCAGCGTAAGTGGATCGGTTGCGCGCACGAGCAGCACCGTTTCAGGCGCCGCAGTGATACGAACGAGCGCGCCGTCGTCGGCGACGAGCACGTCGCCGTCGCGCAGCACGGTGCCGCGCGGCAGCAGGACCGCGACGTCCTCGCCGGTGTCGAGCGTCGCCGCGAGGCGGCTCTTGCAGCGGGCGTCATAGGCGAGCGTGAGCGTCGGCGCGCGCGCGACGAGCGACGCGGCGAGTTTCACGTTCGGGGCAATGCGTTTGTCGAGGGTGCGCATGAAACTGGGGATTCCGAATCAGAACAGGAAATAGCGCTGCGCCATCGGCAGCACCGTCGCCGGTTCGCAGGTGAGCAACTGGCCGTCGGCGATCACGTCGTAGGTTTCCGGATCGACGCTGATCGACGGGCGCCATGCGTTGTGGATCATGTCGGCTTTCGTCACGTTGCGGCAGTTGTGCACCGGCACGATCCGCTTCGCGAGGCCGTAGCGCTCCGCGATGCCCGCGTCGGCCGCCATCTGCGACACGAAGGTCAGCGACGTGCGCGCGAGCGCGCCGCCGCGCGTCGCGAACATCTCGCGATAATGAACCGGCTGCGGCGTCGGGATCGACGCGTTCGGGTCGCCCATCTGCGCGAGCGCGATCATCCCGCCCTTCAGGATCATCGACGGCTTGATCCCGAAGAACGCCGGTTCCCACAGCACGAGGTCGGCCCACTTGCCGGGCTCGATCGAGCCGACTTCATGTGCGATCCCGTGCGTGAGCGCGGGGTTGATCGTGTACTTCGCGACGTAGCGCTTCGCGCGGAAGTTGTCGTTGCGCGCGGTGTCCTCCGGCAGCGCGCCGCGCTGCACCTTCATCTTGTGCGCGGTCTGCCAGGTGCGGATGATCACTTCGCCGACGCGACCCATCGCCTGCGAATCGGACGACAGCATCGACAGCGCGCCGAGATCGTGCAGGATGTCCTCGGCCGCGATCGTCTCGCGGCGAATGCGCGATTCGGCGAACGCGAGATCCTCGGCGATCGACGGATCGAGGTGATGGCACACCATCAGCATGTCGAGATGCTCGTCGAGCGTGTTGATCGTGTACGGGCGCGTCGGATTGGTCGACGACGGCAGCACGTTCATCTCGCCGCACACCTTCAGGATGTCGGGCGCATGGCCGCCGCCCGCGCCTTCGGTGTGGTACGTGTGGATCGTGCGGCCCTTGAACGCGGCGACCGTCGATTCGACGAAGCCGGCTTCGTTCAGCGTGTCGGTGTGGATCGCGACCTGTGTGTCGGTGTCGTCGGCCACCGACAGGCAGTTGTCGATCGCGGCGGGCGTCGTGCCCCAGTCCTCGTGCAGCTTCAGGCCGATCGCGCCGGCCGCGATCTGCTCGACGAGTGGCTGCGGCAGGCTCGCATTGCCCTTGCCGAGAAAGCCGAGGTTGATCGGCCAGCCGTCGGCCGCCTGCAGCATCCGCTCCATGTGCCACGGGCCCGGCGTGCAGGTCGTCGCGTTGGTGCCGGTGGCCGGCCCCGTGCCGCCGCCGAGCATCGTCGTGACGCCCGACGCGAGCGCTTCGTCGATCTGCTGCGGGCTGATGAAGTGGATGTGCGTGTCGATGCCGCCCGCCGTCACGATCAGCCCTTCGCCGGCGATCACTTCGGTGGCCGCGCCGATCGCGATCGTCACGCCCGGCTGGATGTCGGGGTTGCCGGCCTTGCCGATCGCGGCGATGCGGCCGTGCTTGATCGCGATGTCGGCCTTCACGATGCCCCAGTGATCGAGGATCACCGCGTTCGTGATGACGGTATCGGGCACGTCGGCGGCCACGCGCTGCGACTGGCCCATCCCGTCGCGGATCACTTTCCCGCCGCCGAATTTCACTTCCTCGCCGTAGGTCGTGAAGTCGCGTTCGATCTCGATCAGCAGTTCGGTATCGGCGAGCCGGACGCGGTCGCCCGTCGTCGGCCCGAACATTTCCGCGTACGCGCGGCGGCTCAAGCGTAGTGTCATGTTGCTGTTCCTGAAGAGCGGGGCGCGGCTTACAGCGGCCCCATCACCTTGCCCTGAAAACCGTAGACGGCGCGCTCGCCCGCGAGGGCGACGAGCTCGACGGTGCGCGTCTGGCCCGGCTCGAAGCGCACGGCCGTGCCGGCCGCGATGTTGAGCCGGAAGCCGCGCGCGGCCGTGCGGTCGAACGACAGTGCATCGTTGACTTCGAAGAAGTGGTAGTGCGAGCCGACCTGCACCGGGCGGTCGCCGGTGTTCGCGACAGCGAGCGTCAGCGTCGCACGGCCCGCGTTCAGTTCGTGTTCGCCGTCGTCGGTGAGAATTTCGCCGGGGATCATGCGCGGTACCACCTTGGTCACGGAATCGGATGATGGACGGTCACGAGCTTCGTGCCGTCGGGGAAGGTCGCTTCGACCTGGATGTCGGGAATCATTTCCGGCACGCCGTCCATCACGTCGTCGCGCGTGAGCAGCGTCGTGCCGTAGTGCATCACTTCGGCCACCGTCTTGCCATCGCGCGCGGCTTCCATCAGCGCCGCGGTGATGAAGGCGACCGCCTCCGGATAGTTGAGCTTCAGGCCGCGCGCACGGCGGCGTTCGGCGAGCAGCGCCGCCGTGAAGATCAGCAGCTTGTCCTTTTCGCGGGGAGTCAGTTTCATGAAGGCAGGCGTTCAGGAAAACGTAATTTTTATCGGTGCGCGCGCGATCGGGCAGGCGCGCGGACCATCGTAGCACCGCGCTGTTTGGCGTGCGTCGTGTATCGCTTATGTAAGCAGCAAGGGGCGTGCCATGTGCATCGGGCGCGCCGTCATGCTCTTTCGTGGTGCGCGATGCTTGAAGAGTGTGCGCCGTGTGTCGCGGCATTGCGCCGAAACGGTGCGCGATGCGCGCGCGTTCAGGTTTGCCAGAGACGCAGCGGCCGCGCGTCGATGCCGTGCACGATCGGCCGCAACTGCAGCCAGCAGTCGGTGAAGTGGCGCTGCAGCGCTTCCATCGACGTCGCCAGCGCGCGCACCAGCACGACGCCGGGCGTTACGCAAGTGGCGCCCGCGCGCAGCGTATCGTCGAACGGCATCCCGGCGGCGAGCGTTTCGGCGAGCGCGGCGTCGCACGCGGCGCCGGCCGCCCACAGCGTGCCGTAGGCGGGAAAGCCGGCGAGGCCCTGCGGCGCGCCGCGCAGCGGGTCGCGTGCATCGAGCAGCGCGCGCTCGGTCCACAGCGGCCGGCCGTCGGCATCGACGAGCGCCGACGTCGACGCGATGCGTCCTGCCGACCAGGTTTCGCCGGCCGCCTGCCGGCCGAGCTGCGTCGCGTCCCAGCCGATCGCGCTCGCGCCTGCGCCGAGCGTCACCGTGAAGTCGAGCGCGGCGTGCGCCGCGTCAAAGAACAGGTTGTTCTGCGGCAGCCAGTCGAGCTTCGCGTGGGCGCCGACCGCGATGCCGATGCGCTGCGTCGCATCGAGGCCGTTGGACTTGTACCACTTGGTCGCGCCGGGCGTCGTCAGCACCGCGTGCGTGCCGTCGCCGAGCGCGATGTCGATGTCGAGCCGGTCGCCGCCCGCGACGCCGCCTGGTGGGTGCACGATCACCGCATGGCAGATCGCGTCGCCTTCCGGGTACAGCGGCCGCTGCACGCGCAGCGGGCCGTCGTGCAGCCGGTGCGCGAGCGTCGTGCGCGCACCGTGCCGCTCGAAGCCGAGTTCGAGACGGCCGCGCCACGACTTGGCGACGGCGGGGCGGGACAGCGGGGCGTGGGAGTCGGGGGCGGACATCTATTGGACGTGGAGAGGCTAAGACTTTCACTGAAATGCTCGGTTTCAGCGAGCGTTGAAGAAGACCATTTTAATGAAATTCTTGTCGCCTCTCGGCATTCGTCCAAGCCGTCACTACACCGCGATCAATTCCCGCACCCCATTCGTCTCCATATCCCGCGCGTCACCACCCGCGACGATCTCGCCGCGGCTCATCACCCAGTAATGGTCCGCGATCGAGCGCGCGAAATCGTAATACTGTTCGACGAGCAGCACGGTCATCCTCGATTCGTCGACGAGCTGGCGCAGCGTGCGCCCGATGTCCTGGATGATCGACGGCTGGATGCCTTCGGTCGGCTCGTCGAGGATCAGCAATTGCGGCTCGCTCATCAGCGCGCGGCCGATCGCGAGCTGCTGCTGCTGGCCGCCCGACAGGTCGCCGCCGCGCCGTGCGCGCATGTCCTTCAGCACCGGAAACAGTTCGTAGATACGATCGGGCACTTTCGACGGCGCCTTGCGGCTCGCCGCGCCGACGAGCAGGTTTTCCTCGACGGTGAGCCGCGGAAAGATGTCGCGGCCCTGCGGCACGTAAGCGAGCCCGGCCGCCACACGCGCATACGGCGGCAACGCGCCGAGCGCGGCGCCGCGCCACGACACGCTGCCGCTTTTCGCGGCGACGACGCCCATCAGGCAGCGCAGCAGCGTGCTCTTGCCGACGCCGTTGCGGCCAAGCAGCACGGTGAGCTTGCCGTCGTCGGCGACGAGGTTCACGTTGCGCAGGATATGGCTGCCGCCGTAGTACTGGTTCAGCGCTTCGATTTTCAGCATCGCATCATCGTCCGAGGTAAGACTCGATCACCGCTTCGTCGCGCTTGACCTGGTCGAGCGTGCCGTGCGCGAGCACCGCGCCTTCGGCCATCACCGTCACGCGCCCCGTGTCGCCCGCGAGCGCCGCGACGAATTCCATGTCGTGCTCGACGACCATCATCGAGCAGGTGCCGCGCAGCGTGTTCAGCAGCTCGGCGAGCTCCATCGTCTCGTGGTCGGTCATCCCGGCCGCCGGCTCGTCGAGCAGCAGCAGCGCGGGACGCTGCATCAGCAGCATGCCAATTTCGAGCCGCTGCTTCTGCCCGTGCGACAGTTCGCCGGCCGCGCGATACGCATCGCTTTCGAGGCCGATCAGCGCGAGCGTCTCCTCGATCTTCGCCTGCGCGGTGCGGTCGAGCCGCGCGCGCAGCGACGCGAGCCAGCCCTTGTCGGTCTGCATCGCGAGTTCGAGGTTTTCCCACACCGGGTGCTGTTCGAACACGGTCGGCTTCTGGAACTTGCGGCCGATCCCCGCGCGCGCGATCTCGGGTTCGTTCAACCGCGCGAGGTCGATCGTCTGGCCGAGAAACACCTTGCCTGCGTCGGGCCGCGTCTTGCCGGTGATCACGTCCATCATCGTCGTCTTGCCCGCGCCATTCGGGCCGATCACGCAGCGCAGCTCGCCCGCGTCGATCGCGAGCGACAGCTTCTTCAGCGCGCGAAAACCGTCGAAGCTCACCTCGATATCCTCGAGATAGAGGATCGTGCCGTGCGACGTGTCGATGCCGGGCGGCACGACGCGCCCCATCGACGCGCTGCCGCTGACGGCGAGCAGCTCGTCTTCGGGCGGCGGCGTGAACTGATAGAGAGCCGTGCCGTTCATGCGCGTTTCCCCTTCGCGAGCAGCGTGTCGACGAGGCCCATGATCCCGCGCGGCAGCAAGAGCGGCACGAGCACGAAGATCAGGCCGAGAAAGAACAGCCAGTATTCGGCGAAGTACGCGGTGAAGAAACTCTTCGCGCCGTTCACCGCGAACGCGCCGACGATCGGCCCGATCAGCGTGCCGCGCCCACCGACCGCGACCCAGATCGCCATTTCGATCGAGTTGCCGGGCGACATCTCGCCGGGATTGATGATGCCGACCTGCGGCACGTACAAGGCGCCTGCGATGCCGCACAGCACGGCCGATAGCGTCCACACGAACAGTTTGTACGCGAGTGGGCTGTAGCCGAGGAACATCAGCCGCGTCTCGCCGTCGCGCACCGCGGTCACCACGCGCCCGAGCTTGCTCGTGACGACCGCACGCGCGACGATGAACGCGAGCACGAGCGTCGCGAAGGTCAGCAGCAACAGCACGGTGCGCGTGCCCGGCGACGTGATCGCGAAGCCGGCGATGCGCTTGAAGTCGGTGAAGCCGTTGTTGCCGCCGAAGCCCGTCTCGTTGCGAAAGAACAGCAGCATCGCGGCGAACGTCAGCGCCTGCGTGATGATCGACAGGTACACGCCTTTCACGCGCGAGCGGAACGTGAAGAAGCCGAACACCCATGCGAGCACGGCCGGCACGAGCACGACCAGCGCGAGCGCCCACGCCAGATGCTGCGTGCCGCTCCAGTACCACGGCAACTGATGCCAGTCGAGAAACACCATGAAGTCGGGCAGGTCGCTGCCGTACTTGCCGTCGCGGCCGATCTCGCGCATCAGGTACATGCCGATCGCATAGCCGCCCAGCGCGAAGAACAATCCATGGCCGAGGCTCAGGATCCCGCAGTAGCCCCATACGAGATCGAGCGCGAGCGCGGCGATCGCGTAGCACATCAGCTTGCCGGCGAGCGTCATCGCGTACGCGGACAGATGGAACGCGCTGGCTTCCGGCGCGACGAGCGCGGCGAGCGGCACGCCGATGCCGATCGCCACGCACAGCGCGACGAGCGCGAGCCATGCGCGGCGCGACAGCAGCGCGGGGCGGGGCGGCAGGCCGAGCGCGAAGCCGTCCGCGCGCGTGCCGGCGGCGGGCTTCGGCGTATCGGCGACCGGGTTCGATATCGAATCGGTGAATGAAGTCACGTCAAGCCTCCGCGCTGCGGCCCTTCGGGGCGAACATGCCCTGCGGGCGTTTCTGGATGAACAGCACGATCATCACGAGCACCGCGATCTTCGCGAGCACGGCGCCCCAGAACGGCTCGATGGCCTTGCTGACGAGGCCGAGCCCGAAGCCGCCGAGCACGGTGCCGGCGATCTGGCCGACGCCGCCGAGCACGACCGCCATGAACGAATCGATGATGTAGTTCTGGCCGAGATCGGGGCCCACGTTGCCGATCTGCGACAGCGCGCAGCCGCCGAGGCCCGCGATGCCCGCGCCGAACGCGAACGCATACGCGTCGACGCGTGCGGTCTTCACGCCGACGCAGGCGGCCATCCGCCGGTTCTGCGTGACCGCGCGCACGAACAGGCCGAGCCGCGTCTTCGTCAGCACGGCCCACGCGACGAACACCACCGCGAGCGCGAACGCGAGGATCGCGAGCCGGTTGAACGGCAGGATCAGGTTCTGCATCACGGTCACGCCGCCGCTCATCCACGACGGGTTCACGACCTGGACGTTCTGCGCGCCGAACAGCATGCGCGTCGCCTGGATCAGGATCAGGCTCACGCCGAACGTCGCGAGCAGCGTCTCGAGCGGGCGGCCGTACAGATGCCGCAGCACGAGCCGTTCGAGCACGATGCCGACGAGCGCGGCCGCCGCGAACGATACCGGCACCGCGACGAGCGGATACCAGTCGAATGCGCCGGGCGCGTAGCGCTGGATCAGCGTCTGCACGACATAGGTTGCGTACGCACCGATCATCAGGAATTCGCCGTGCGCCATGTTGATCACGCCGATCAGCCCGTACGTGATCGCGAGGCCGAGCGCGGCGAGCAGCAGCACGCTGCCGAGCGACAGGCCGGCGAACAGCGTGCCGACAATTTCGCCGCGGCGCTGCAGCGCGTGCAACGTATCGAGCCCTTGCCGCGCGGCCTCGCGCACGCGCGCGTCGGGTTCCGCGTAGCTGCCGTCCGCGTTCTTCGCGACGAGCGGGCGCAGTTGTTCGATCATGTCGAGATCCTGGCGCGCGGCCACCACCTGCACGGCTTCGAGGCGCTTCGCCGGATCGGCGTCGTGCAGCGCGGCGATCGCCCACAATGCGTCGAGGCGACGTTTCAATGCCGGATCGGTTTCCTTCGCGCGGGCGCGGTCGATCATCGGCTTGAGCACCGGGTCGGGCGACTTCAGCAGCGCGTCGATCGCATCACGCCGCGCGGCGACGTCGGGCGACGCGAGCGCGAGGCCCGACAGCGCGCCGGCGATCTTCGTGCGCAGCAGGTTGTTCAGCATCACCGGCTGCGCGTCGCCGGCCGGCGTCGCGGCCTGCGTGAGCGCGTCGTGCGCGGTGTCGCCGGACTGGATCAGCAGCCGGCCGTCGCCGGTCGCGAGCGCATCGCCGCTCGACAGCGCGTTGAGGATCGTCACCGCGCGCGGATCGGTATCGGTGGCGAGCCGCTCGATCGCGGCCGTCTTCGCGTCGAAGTCGTCGCCGGCGAGCGCGGCGGTGTCGGCCGCCGTCAGCGCGAACGAGGCGTGCGGCAGCAGGCCCGCGAGGGCGGCGCATGCCGCGATCGCGCGGGCGGCTCGGCGAAAGCGTGTAGGCATCGGGAAGTCCTGTCGGGCGAGGGGAATCGGAGCGGCGCTGCGCCGGCGCGCGCGGTTCGTCACGGCAAGCGCGGCCGGCGCATCGACGGCGGGCGGGCGAGCGGCACGTCGCGCGCAAGGCCCGACGCGCCGCCCGGCGTCACGCCAGCGCCGCGCGCTGCCGGCGCAGGAACGCCGGAATCGAGCTGACGACGTCCGGCTTGTTCTGGTTACCCGCGATGAACGGGCTCCACGGCTGCGCGCGCACGGCCGTCTTCGTCTTCCACACGACGTTGAACTGCCCGTCGCCGCGGATCTCGCCGATCATCACCGGCTTGTGCAGGTGGTGGTTGCCGTCCATCGCGAGCGTGAAGCCCGACGGCGCGGCGACCGTCTGGCCGATCATCGCGACGCGCACCTTGTCGACGTCGGTGCTCTTCGCCTTCTCGACGGCCTGCTTCCACATGTGGATGCCGACGTAGGTCGCTTCCATCGGATCGTTGGTCACGCGCTTCGCGCCGCCCGGCAGGTTGTTCGCCTTCACCCACGCGGCGAACTGGTCCTTGAACTTGGTGTTGGTCGGGTTCTTCACCGACATGAAGTAGTTCCACGCGGCGAGGTGGCCGACGAGCGGCTTCGTGTCGATCCCGCGCAGCTCCTCCTCGCCGACCGAGAACGCGACGACCGGCACGTCGGTCGCCTTGATCCCCTGGTTGCCCAGTTCCTTGTAGAACGGCACGTTGGAATCGCCGTTGATCGTCGAGACCACGGTCGTCTTGCCGCCCTGCGAGAAGGTCTTGATGTTCGCGACGATGGTCTGATAATCGCTGTGGCCGAACGGCGTGTAGACCTCCTGAATGTCGGCGTCCTTCACGCCTTTCGATTTCAGGAACGCGCGCAGGATCTTGTTGGTCGTGCGCGGATACACGTAGTCGGTGCCGAGCAGGAAGAAGCGCTTCGCGCCGCCGCCTTCCGCGCTCATCAGGTACTCGACGGCCGGAATGGCCTGCTGGTTCGGCGCGGCGCCCGTGTAGAACACGTTGCGCGACATTTCCTCGCCTTCATACTGCACCGGGTAGTAGAGCAGCCCGTTCAACTCTTCGAATACCGGCAGCACGGATTTGCGGGACACCGACGTCCAGCAGCCGAACACGCACGCGACCTTGTCCTGCGTCAGCAGCTGGCGCGCCTTCTCGGCGAACAGCGGCCAGTTCGACGCGGGATCGACCACCACCGGTTCGAGCTTGCGGCCCAGCACGCCGCCGCTCTTGTTGATGTCGGCGATCGTCATCAGCGCGGTGTCCTTCAGCGACGTCTCCGAGATCGCCATCGTGCCCGACAGCGAATGCAGGATGCCGACCTTGATCGGGCCGGTGCCCGCGTCGGCTGCGTGCGCGAACGGGCTCTTGCCCGCCAGCGCGAGCGCGCCGGCCATCGAACCGAACTTCAACAGACTGCGACGTTTCATCGAGATCCCCTTTGTCGTGTTGGATGCGCGTGCGCCGTGGCGGCGCCGGCCATCGTGTAACGCAAGGCATGTGCCAGTCGCGCCGATGCACGCCCGGCGTGCCTGTGCGGGCCATCGGCGGGCATCGACGCGGTGCGGATGACGCGTCGTGCAGCATGCGCGGTCCGTTGCGGTGCAGGCGCGCGGGCGCAAATGGTGCACGAAGGTGTCGCGGCGTCGCGGCGCGGGGAAATGTCGGAACGGAAGGGGAATGAGAAACGGGCGCGCGGTGCGCGCCCGTTCGGCGGATCGGTGCGGCCGGCGGCAGGGTGCCGGGCGGCGCGGCGGCGCGCGATGCGCGGCCGGAAGGATCGGTCAGTAGCGCGGCACGGACGGGTCGACGTCGCGCGACCACGCGTCGATTCCGCCTTGCAGGTTGTACAGCTTCGTGAAGCCGCGCGACTCGAGGAACATCGCGACCTGCGCGCTGCGCATTCCGTGATGGCACACGCAGACGATTTCCGCTTCGTCGTCGAGCTCCTCGCTGCGCGCGGGAATCTGCTGCATCGGAATCGACACGCTGCCGGCGATCTGCGCGGTCGCGATTTCCCACGGCTCGCGCACGTCGAGCACGACCGGCGCGGGGCGCGCCGTGTCGCCGAGCCATTCCGCGAGCATCGCGGGCGTCAGGATCTGCATGGAGGCTCCGCCGCTCAGAACTTGAAGCGCGACGGCTCGATCGCGTTGACGAGGTGGTCGATGTAGGTTTCGAACACGTCGGCGACGCGGTACTGCTTGTCGTCGATGCGCGTGATGATCTGCGCCTTCATCACCGGACGGCCGCCGACGAACGCCGACAGGCGGCCGCCGATCTTCAACTGTTCGAGCATGTCCTGCGGCACGACCGGCAGACCGCCCGCGACGCAGATCACGTCGTAAGGCGCCTTCGCGGCCCAGCCGCGCGAACCGTCGCCGAGCACCACTTCGGCGTTGGTCACGCCGTCGTTGCGCAGGTTGTCCGCCGCGAACTTCGCGATCGCCGGATCGATCTCGACGGCCGTCACGTGCTGCGCGCGATGCGCGAACAGCGCGGCCAGGTAACCCGAGCCCGCGCCGATCACGAGCACGTTCTCGTGCTTCTTGACCGCCAGCTCCTGCAGCACGCGTGCTTCGACGCGCGGGAACAGCATCTTGCTGGCGCCGCCCGGCAGCGGCAGTTCGAGATCGGCGAACGCGAGATCGCGGTATTGGGCCGGAACGTAGTTCTCACGCTTGACGATCGACAGCAGGCCCAGGACATCCAGATCCAGCACGTCCCACGGACGGATCTGCTGTTCGATCATGTTGAAACGCGCGTTTTCGATATTCATGGTGTGGTCACGCAGCCTGGTCGGCCATCAGCGGGGATAGAGAAACTTCGTGATTGTACCAAACGGCGCGGCCGCGAAGCCTTCAGGCGGCCTGCAACAGACCTTTACCCCTTGCTCTTCTTGATCTGCGCCTCGAATGCGAGGTCGAGCTTGCTCGCCTTGCGCGGCTTTTGGGGGCCAAATGCGTCGACGAACTTGACGAATTCGTCGAGCGGCAGCGGCTCGCAGCGCTTTTCGGCGGTGCCGCCCGAGCGGTCGACGAGATAGAACAGGCCGCCCGCCATCGCGACGGCCGCGAATTGCGGGTTGCCGGAGCGGGTTTTCAGGCGTTCGACCGCGTGGGTCGCTTTGGTGGTGCGCATCTTGGGGGCTGGCGAAGCGGATGTAAGCCTCACACTCTATCAAACCGGCCGCTCGCGTGCGGCCGGCGCCCGCCCCATGGCCCGCGCGAACGGCCCTAAACCGTGCGCGAGTAGCGCTGCCGCGGCGTCTGGCCGAGATACGCGTCGAACGCCATCGCGATGTTGCGCACGACCATCCGGCCGGCCGGGTGGATCGTCAGCCGGTCGCGCGCGATCGTCAGCAGCCCGTCGCGCTCGAACGGGCGCAGCGCGTCGAGCTCGCGCGCGAAATGATCGGCGAAGCGGATGCCGTGCGCGGCCTCGACATGCGAGAACGGCAGTTCGAGATTGCACATCAGCTGCGTGATCACGTCCCGGCGCAGCCGGTCGTCGGGCGTGAGCCGTACGCCGCGCGCGATCGGCAGCCGGCCCGCGTCGAGCGCGGCGCCGTACGCGGGCAGATCCTTCGCGTTCTGCGCGTAGACGTCGCCGACCTTGCCGATCGACGACACGCCGAAGCCGATCAGGTCGGTATCCGCGCGCGTGCTGTAGCCCTGGAAATTGCGCTGCAGCGTGCCGTTGCGCTGCGCGCGCACCAGTTCGTCGGACGGCCGCGCGAAGTGGTCCATCCCGATGTACACGTAGCCGGCCGACGTCAGCATGTCGATCGCGAGGCCGAGCAGCGCGATGCGCGTCTCCGGCGGCGGCAGCGTTGCATCGTCGATCTGCCGCTGCATCTTGAACAGGTGCGGCATGTGCGCGTAGCCGAACACCGACAGGCGATCGGGCGCGAGCTCGATGATCGTCTCCAGCGTGCGTGCGAACACCGCGACCGTCTGGTGCGGCAGCCCGTAGATCAGGTCGACGCTCACCGAATGGAAGCCCGTCGCCCGCGCGGCGGCGAGCAGGTCGGCCGTCATCGCGCGCGGCTGGACGCGGTTGATCGCCTGCTGCACGGCCGGGTCGAAATCCTGCACGCCGAGGCTCAGCCGGTTGAAGCCGATCGTGCGCAGGTGGACGAGCGTCGCGGGCGTGACCGTGCGCGGATCGATCTCGATCGAGAACTCGGCGTCTGCGTCCGCCGCGAGCGCGAAATGCTCGCGCGTGGCCGCCATCAGCTCGGCCGTTTCGTCGTCGGACAGGAAGGTCGGTGTACCGCCGCCCCAGTGCAGCTGCGTGACGGGGCGGGACGGATCGAACAGCGCGGCCTGCAACGCCATTTCGCGCTTGAGCTGGTCGAGATACGGGCGCGCGCGGCGGCGGTTGTTGGTTGCGATCTTGTTGCAGCCGCAGTAGAAGCACGCGGTGTTGCAGAACGGGATGTGGAAGTACAGCGACAGGTCGCTCGACGACGCGCCGGGGTCGCCGGCCGCGCGCACGTAGTCGGCCGGATCGAAGTCGTCGCGGAATTGCAGCGCGGTGGGGTACGACGTATAGCGCGGCCCGTTCGCGCCGTATTTCGTGAGCAAATCGGGACGGAACATCGTGTCGGCAGAACCAGAATGCATGACGGTCTCGCGCTTTTTAGATGCTTTCGAGTATATGAACGCGCGATCGGCCTGCATTGTGTAATAACGTCGCAGCCGGCGATGGCACAATGCGGGGTGGGGCCGCCGGATACCGCGTCCGGTTGCCGCACCGTTTTTCGTTGTTCGTTTTTCGTTGTTCGTCGAGAGAGCCGAGTGTCCGTCGAAATGCCTGTCCGCCCGGCGCCCGCCGGAGTCCCGCCGCCGCACGCGTGCCGCGAGGGCTGCGGCGCGTGCTGCATCGCGCCGTCGATTTCGAGCCCGATTCCGGGCATGCCCGACGGCAAGCCGGCCGGCGTGCGCTGCGTGCAGCTCGGCGACGACCTGCGCTGCATGATCTTCGGCCGGCCCGAGCGCCCCGCGTGCTGCTCCGGGCTGCAGCCGTCCGCCGACATGTGCGGCGCGTCGCGCGACGACGCGCTCGCGTGGCTTACGCGCCTCGAGGCCGCGACGCGGCCGGCGCATCCAGGAGAGAGTTCAGCATGACCGTCCCTCGCGCGCCCGGCCGGCGCCGTTTTCTCGCTGCCGCCATCGGCGCCGTCGGCGTGTGCGTATCGCTTGCCGCGTGCGCGTCGACGTTCCCGTTCATCCCCGATCACTACACGTTTTCGCGCGGCGACGTGCAGAAGGCCGTCGCGCGCAAGTTTCCTTACCAGAAGACGGTCGCGCAGGTCGTCGACGTGTCGCTCGCGAACCCGGCCGTCAACCTGCTGCCCGACCAGAACCGCGTCGCGGTGCAACTCGACGCGAATTTCGCGAGCCCGTTCCTGCGCGCGCCCGTCAGCGGCAAGTTCACCGTGTCGGGCCAGCTCGCGTACGACGCGCCGAGCCGCTCGGTGGTGCTGAGGGCGCCGGCCGTCGACAGCCTCGTGCTCGACGGCGACGCGCAGATGTACGCGCAGCAGGTGGGCGCGGCCGCCGGGCTGCTCGCGACGCAGTTGCTGACCAACTACCCGATCTACACGTTCAAGCCGGAACAACTGCAATTTGCCGGGGTGAACTACGAACCCGGTACAATTACGATCCTTACAAACGGCATACGCGTGGCGATCGTCGAAAAGTGACGACGGGGCGCGCACGGCCGGGCGGGCCGCGCGCGCAAGAGTGGCCTTTTCTTTCGACCATTTCGGAGTTGGGCCACGGATGGACTGGATCCTGATCTGCAAGGCATTGATCCTCGGCGTCGTCGAGGGGCTGACGGAATTCCTGCCGGTGTCGAGTACCGGTCACCTGATCGTCGCGGGCAGTTTCCTGAATTTCAACGATTCGCACGCGAAGACGTTCGACGTCGTGATCCAGTTCGGCGCGATCCTCGCGGTCTGCTGGGAATACCGGCAGCGGATCGTGTCCGTCGTGTCCGGGCTGCCGAGCCGGCCCGACGCGCGGCGCTTCACGCTGAACGTCGTGATCGCGACGATTCCCGCGATCGCGCTCGGCCTCCTGCTCGAGAAGAAGATCAAGGCGGTGCTGTTCTCGCCGGTGCCCGTCGCGTTCGCGCTCGTCGTCGGCGGTGCGATCATCCTGTGGGCCGAGGCGCGGCAGCGCGAACGCGGCCAGCCGCCGCGCGTGATGTCGGTCGATGCGCTGACGCCGCTCGACGCATTCAAGGTCGGACTCGCGCAGTGCTTCGCGCTGGTGCCCGGCATGTCGCGCTCGGGCTCGACGATCATCGGCGGGATGCTGTTCGGCCTCGACCGCCGCGTGGCCACCGAATTCTCGTTCTTTCTCGCGATTCCGATCATCTTCGGCGCGACGCTCTATGAAACCGTGAAGGACTGGCAGGCGTTCACCGTCGATTCGCTCGGGCTGTTCGCGCTCGGGCTCGTGTCGGCATTCGTCAGCGCGTTCGTGTGCGTGCGCTGGCTGCTGCGCTACGTCGCGACGCACGATTTCACGGTGTTCGCGTGGTACCGGATCGCGTTCGGGCTGTTCGTGCTGCTGGTCGGTTACAGCGGGTGGCTGAACTGGTCGTGAGGCGAACCAGGAGACCAGGACGTTTCCAATGAAAAAGCCCGACCGGCGCGAGACGCCGGTCGGGCTTTTTTATTTTGCGCAGGGCGGGGCGTTCAACCTGCGCGCTTGCGGAACACCAGGTCCCACACGCCGTGGCCGAGCCGCAGCCCGCGCCGTTCGAACTTCGTCACCGGGCGGTAGTCAGGGCGCGGCGCGTAGTCGGCGGCCGTGTTCTCGAGCGTCGGTTCCGCGCCGAGCACTTCCAGCATCTGCTCCGCGTAGTTCTGCCAGTCGGTCGCGCAGTGCAGGTACGCGCCGGGCTTCAGTCGCGACGCGAGATGCGCGACGAGCGGCGGCTGGATCAGCCGGCGCTTGTGGTGACGCGCCTTGTGCCACGGATCGGGGAAGAAGATGTGCACGCCGTCGAGGCTTTCCGGCGCGATCATGTGCTCGAGCACCTCGACCGCGTCGTGCTGGATGATGCGGATGTTCGTCAGATCCTGCTCGCCGATCAGCTTCAGCAGCGCACCGACGCCCGGCTCGTGCACCTCGACGCCGAGGAAATCGTCGCCCGGGCGGTGCGCGGCGATTTCCGCGGTCGATGCGCCCATCCCGAAACCGATCTCGAGGATGCGCGGTGCAGTGCGGCCGAAGATCGCGTTCCAGTCGGGCAGCGCCGGCGCATACGGGACGACGAAGCGCGGGCCGAACTCGTCGATCGCGCGGCGCTGGCCGGTCGATACGCGGCCGGCGCGCGTGACGAAGCTGCGGATGCGGCGGCGATGCAGCGGGTTGGCTTCGTCGGCGCCTTCGGCGGCTTGGTCGGCCTCGTCGGGAATGGCGTCGTCGTGCGGCGGCAGGCCGGCTTCGTTCGGATCGTCGTGCATCATCGGTACAGAGAAAGGCTCGGTTCGGGCGAGGGCATCGGGCGCGCGGGACGCGCCGGCGCGGTACAAAAAAGCCGCCTTCGACGAGGCGGCTGGCGCGCGGTTGCGGAACGTGGCGACGGGCGTGGCGATACGCCGTCAAGCCGTTGATCCTTAAGGATTTCCCGTTCAGCCAACCGGAAAGAGCCGGATTATGGACTGGTTTGACCGGGCTGGCAAGGTTGCAGGGGTGTTCGCGCAACATCTCGCCGCCGTCAGGCTATTGAGTAGAATCGCTGACGCGGCCGGCGTGACCGGATGTGTCGGACACGGGCGCAGCGTGATGAAAATGAATAGTGCGCGCTTCATTCCGAATGCTCGCGGCCAGAACGACAAGAAGAGGTAACGGCCGGATGATGCTTCAAGTTCGATCAATGGTTGTTTTCGCAACGGTCGTGAGAAAGAACGCGTCGGAATGATCCACGGCCAATGGCCTTTGGGGAGAACAGCCATGAGTGAAACAACTTTTGTACGGCGCAAAGTCGGCAGCGGCCCGGCGATGCTCGCCCTTGCCGAGTGCGTGATCGCCGGCATTGCAGGCATTTCAATCGTCAGTGATCCGAGCAGCTTTGCCGGCGCGTCGGGATTCGGTGCGATCGGCGCGGTACTGGTTATCGTGGTTCTGTGCGGCGTCGTTTCTCTCGGCGGTCTCGTCTGGGCGATCAGCGCGTTGCTCAACGCGAACGACGATGCTGGTGCGGATGCCGTGCCGGCGTATTGCGCGATCGTGCTTCATGGTTTGTTGTGCTTGCCCATCCTCATTGTGATTTTGCGGGCGGCATGAGGTAGGCGGCAGGCTTTTCGTCACGAACTTGCGATGGGCGCGTGACGGACATGATTCGTCGCACACATTCGGGATCGGATATCGCTGAGAGGGAAGGTGCGGAGCCGCCGGAACCCTGCAAGCTTTGCGCGGCAAGGGTTGGGGAACGACTGGAGCGGGCGATGGGAATCGAAGGCTCCTACACGCGCATCCGCAACACTATGATTTAAAAGGAACATGGAGCGGGCAGCACAACCCCATGTCGGATACTTCTGTTGGAGCGCATTGTACAGAACCGAAGAAGCCGGTTCGCGATAGGGCCGGAGAGAGAGGCCGCTACTTCGCTTTCTTGTTCCCATGATAGTGTTTGGGACATATCAATGCCGAAACGATAACCATGACAGGCACAAACCATCCGCCGCTGGCCTTTTCCGCATGGCAATTCGATCCCGAACAGCCACCATTTCATGATGATCGCCTGAAACGACAGCGATACGCCACGCGTCTAACGGATTTCGTCGGCCGCCTGACTGCGGGCGGTGCGATCGCCATCGATGCCCCATGGGGTGGTGGCAAGACGTGGTTTGGACGGAATTGGGCTGCGCAGTTGCTTGCTGCTGGGCATAAAGTTGCCTTTATCGACGCTTTCGAACAAGACTACGTCGAAGACCCGTTCATGGTCATTGCGGCAGAGTTGGCGACCTTGCTCGACGATAGTGAGGGCAGTGGCCGCCTGTTACGTGGGAGAGCCGCGGCGGTTATGAAGGCCATCTTGCCGCTCAGTGCAAGAATGCTTGTGGGTGTCGTCGGACGGCTGGCATTTGGTTCCGCTGACCTTTCGGAAGATATCCAAGATGTGGTTGACGCGGCGCAGGACGGCGTAGCGGATCAAGCGGAAAAGTCCATTGAGAAAAAGCTTGAAGAGCACGAGGAAGAGAAAAGGTCGTTCGTCGAATATCGCCGCGCATTGGCCGAGTTCGCAGCAAAGCAAGATAAGCCGGTTGTCGTGTTTGTGGATGAGCTTGACCGCTGCAATCCTATGTTCGCGGTTCGACTGATTGAGCGCATAAAGCACTTCTTCGAGATTCCGAACGTTGTCTTCGTCTTGCTGCTGAACCGCGAGCAGCTTGAGCAGGCCGTGAAGGGAATGTTCGGACGTGAGACCGACGCTGCGGCATATCTTTCGAAGTTTGTGCGCTTCTTCTTTCGTCTGCCAGCGCCTTCTGCAGAAAGGAATACGCAGTATGGCTCTAAAGCTAACGATTTTCTCACTCAGGAGCTATTGCGTTATGGTTTCGATCGTTCTCAGAATCGCCCTGTGGCGAACTTTCACGCTGCTGCTTTGATTTGGGTGCATACCGCTCGGTTGTCGTTGCGCGATATGGAGAAAATATGCGCTCTGTTTGCTTTATCTGGGCCAATGGGGCCATCGGGACTTCTCGCATATCTGATCACCTTGAAATTGCGTGAGCCATCGATTTTCGATGGCGTGCTTAGGGGGGATCGCGACGCGCATAAGGCCGCTACAGAGTGGATTAACGGGTGCGTCGCAGGATCCGAATTTGGGTCGGACACGACAGAGGGAATGTATCTAGCTGCTCTTCGAGAATTGCACTTTGTTTGGCTCGCACCCGATAGGACGGAGCGCAAGCACTTGACGGGGCAAATCGCGAGTTGGATCTTAGGCGACACCATGCTTGATGTTGAAAGGGCATTTCCGGTTGTTTTGGCCCGTATCGATTTGTCGCTTGAGGTGTGAGCCGCGAACTGTGCCGTAATCATTGCGGCCCGCCACGCCGATTTGCGTGAGCATACGGGGGGAAATGCTCCGCCTCGCGCGTCACGCATCTTGGGTGCCGGTTCGTATTCGTCGCCGCGTATAAGGATCGACGATCTGGGGCTGGATTGAAGGACGCGATACCTTGGGGCGGTCGCGGCAATCCTAGGAGGTCCAACCGCCGATGACGGCTGCTCGTGCGTTGCTCTGCGTTCTGCAGGTGGACGCGGGATTGACACAAGCTTATGTGTCAGCGATTCAAGTAGTAGGGGATAGGATCAATTGGGGAGCAACTTGTTCCTAGTTATTCCCATCGTTTTGTATTCGTTGTTAGACCCTTCCCGTGGGAGAGCCAATACTCTCCCTAGGCTTCTCGCAAAGGAGAAACCTAGTTGGAGGCATCGACGCTCCCATATTCTTCCCTATGGGTAATCCCTCGCTTTGGTCGTGACGCATTATGTCAGGAGAGGCTGGATCCAAAGCTGAGCCAATCGAACCTCTCCCCATCGTCCCGGCTGCGTCTTCCTCTTTCGAGGCAACTCTACCGGTGAGCATTACGACGATCCCATCTATGCTCCGCTGCATTTCTCTCGCAGCTTTACGACCTTGCTCGACCGTTCTATCGCCGAAAAGCAAGGAAGCGCAAACCCGGTCTCTTGGGTGTGCGAGCGATAATTTAGCACAACCGGCAGTGGGGTGTGAAATACATTTCGTTTTTTTGTCAACCAGTAGTGAGCGATGGTTGTCTTTCGCTCGTTCGGAGTGAATTTTGTTGTGTGATTTTTTCACGCACGTTCGCCAGACGTTAGGTCGCGATGTCGGGCTCGGTATCGGTCCCGGGTTGCAATGCATAGCGCTGGCGGCGATTCCGGGCCAGGACGTTGTGATACGCTCGCGCCCTTCTAACACGCCACAGAAACGGGGAAACCATGCGGCGCAAGATTCCACGATCGCCAAGAACATTGGCACAACAAGCGAAGTCAGAGACACCGTCAACGCCAGCTCGTTGGGACAACGTTCTTAAAAAAGGACCGTTTCTCGTTTCATTGAGTGGCCTCTTCGTTTCGGCGACGGGATTAATAATCACACTGGCGGTGAACGGCCCGACTCTCCTGAAGAACGGGAAAGACTTCGTTGAGTGGTATCGCATGGACCAAAATGTGAGTGGCCGGTCGACTAACACTAGCGAGGGCGACATTGAACCCCCGGCATGGGCTGTCAGTGACGATGACGCAGTTTTTCTGGACGTCACCGTGCGGGATGGTCAGATTTCCGGATCAGCGGTAAGCAAGCGTGTATGCAAATACAACCTTCACACAGATGTTTTCGTCGAGGGAAGTATTTCTCGTAACGTCGGACACGTTGTTTTCTGGGATTGCATAGCCGGTGAACGACGCACATTCGCTGAGGCAAAAGTGCATGTTAATCGAGCAGCCGGCCTGCTCGACTTTAATGTGGCCGACCAAGCTCCGGGCTTATTTCCAAGCAGATTCCGTCTCGGAAAAAGATCTGACTATGATCCACAACCGAACACCCCGAACACGTCATCGCAGAGTCCGAACGCAGATGCTCGGCTAGAGATAAAAAAATTAGAAGATGCACAGTTTACAGGTTCGTTTTGCGAGGAGTTTCTTGAGAGCGTCAAGCCATCGAAGAAGAATTCGAAGAAGTAGCACCCTCGGATTGAATACGTGCTCGCGCTAATCAATGTTGGCGCTATGAGGCGCGTCGTCGCGAGTCTCTATATTTTCTCTTGTGCAGATTGCATGAGTTTCCAAAAATATCCGCAAATTACGCTGCATGCGAATACGTAAACCTGTCGCGCATGCGCTGCGCTATAGTTTGCAGGTGAGCCTCCGTATGTGGATAGTGAGAGAACCTTTCCTTTTACCTCATCCGATTCGGACGATCCCTCGAACGGATGATGAGCGAAGTGGTTGCGAATCTTCCGAATCAGTTCGATATTCCTGTATAGCTCCTTGTCAATGAACCCGAAGGCATAGGCCACAGCGATACGTTGGGAGGACGTTGCAAGCGGCCCCATTGCGCCAAATAATTTTTCTGCAACCTTTGCATCAACTGTCTTGGACTGAAGGTAAGCGCCCAAATAGTGTTCCAGAAAGCTACCAGCGAATATTGCCGCGCCACGATCTGATTCCTTATTGAAAGCTCCAATCAGGTCGTTGATTTGGTGAAAGTCGATATTTTGAGGGAGCCCCACGTAGTCCTCCTTTAGACTTACGATATCTTACCCTCACCTCTACCTCGCCTTCCGAAAGTGCGGCCGATGCCTATCCGTCGTCGGGTCATCGAGCATTTCTAGCTCCAAATCGGTCACGAATCCGTCGTTCGCGATCCGATGCGTTGCCTTCTTCGCCAACCATGCCGTTTCGTGGATTTCCGGTTTGAGGCCGCTCACCCTGACAGGCGCTTCCGGAAACAAGTCAGTCTTGCCGCGTGCCAGCGAGTAATCGAGCGTTGCCTAGCTGCGCTGCGTGCGTGTGAATTCTCCGTGCGCAGCGGCCCGCGCTTCCGCCTCGGTAGCGTATCCATAGCATGAAATCGCCAATCGATCCAAGTCACGGACATTGTGACTTCGTTTGCCAGCAAACGGCCGGATTCCGGCAGTATCCGAACGTCGCTTCCGCGCCGCCAGAAAATTAGCCCTTGGCTTTCCAGGCACGGCGTCCTACTCTGGCACCAATTTCTGGCGCATGTCATTGGGGGAGCAGCGATGGCGACGTTTGGATACGGTAGGGTCTCGACTGGACAGCAGACGGCAGATAACCAGTTCGTTGAGATCACGCAGGCGGGTTACGAGATCGAACCGGAGTTTTGGTTCGCCGATGAGGGCGTCAGCGGGAAAGTCTGTGCGGAGCAGCGTCCCGCGTTCAAGCGCCTACTCGGGCAGATACGCAGGGGCGAAACGCTGGTCGTGTCGAAGCTGGACCGGCTTGGGCGCGACGCGATCGACGTGTTGCAGACTGTCCGGCATCTGGGCGAGCGTGGCATCAGGGTCATCGTGCTCCAACTCGGGGCGACCGATCTAACGTCACCCGCCGGGAAGCTGCTGCTGTCGATGTTGGCGGCGGTCGCAGAAATGGAGCGAGACTTGCTGGTCGAGCGCACGCAGGCCGGGCTTGCTCGTGCTCGGGCGGAAGGGAAGCGGCTTGGCAGACCGTCCAAAACCACGCCGGAGCAGCGCGCAGAGATTCTACGTAGGCTCGGTCAGGGTGAATCGGTCAGCGCGCTGGCACGAGCGTATTCGGTTTCAAGAGCCAATATCATCAACGTTCGGGCAAGTGCCGTCGCGAATTAACTGGCAAGAAGGAGAGGGAATTGATCGACGACGAGAGCAAAGAACTAAGACAGCGCTTCCAGCGCGATGTTGATGACATTGTTGCGTCGCTAATCAGCTTCGTCGGTCTCAAGCATTCAAAGGACGTCCCGCACCTCAGTGAGGGTCTCTACCGCTGGCTTGATTTTCGTATGAGATACATCGACCCGGTTCCTCGGCGAATCGTTGCATCGAATCGTTTCCCGATGCGGCTCAGTGGAGCCACCGAAACAGGGTTGCGAGCGATCGAGAAACGTATGCTCGGCGGCCGTGACCTGAATCCGTTTCAAGGCAAGAGGCTGATTGGGCTCCATGACACGAGCGCAACGAAGCGCCAGATGAGAACGGATTTGTTGTGGGCAGACTGGGGTATTCATCACTTGCATCTGACCGACGCGCCGGTTTCCGAGGGGGCATCGCTTGCGTCGAGAGACTACTTCACGGAGCGCGGTGATTACTTGCTCTACGTGATGTTTGTTGACGATGCGGCGTGCATTATCGATGTCCGAACACATAGCGAGGAGTTACCGTTCTGCCAGCAATCTCTGATAGAGACGGTTGTGAGAAGCTGGCCCGGACTGCTCCGTCCCCTGTCCGGAACGTTGGCCCGCAGCAACCCATATACGGCTCAAGAAATCGACATGGGGCGTCGCGGTGGGGTGTCTGGGTTCGTGGTTGTAGATGGCGTTGCTTATTACCCGCCCGGGATGGGAGTAACGACTGCGTCAACTGCTACCCGTGTAACTCTAGCCAGAGATGCCTTGCGGAAGGATGTCGATCACTTGGTTCAGATCGTCAGCCATCCAGATGGTCAATTCCAAACTAGCTATCGATCGGGGAAGACCGGTCGAGCCTTCTCTCTTGCGGTTACGGAGCGAGGTCTCGCAGTTTACGAAGCAAGTGCGGATACGGCGTGGGTCTTGGGTGGCGCGGTGGAGCCTGTCGCCGGGCCATATACACGATTAACTCATCGGCTAACGCCGGCGTGGTTGCTGAGCGCGATGAAACGAGCCGGAGCGTGGTCCGGCGGTGGCCAGTCAGTCTCCGAGACTCGGGTTTGAACCGCGGGGCGTAAATCTGGTGATGTGCGGCGCGTGGGGCGCGCCGCCATCCTGATTGCATGTCGATTATCCGGTGTTCACCTGCCCTTTGCTGGGGATCCGAATCATCTTCCCATCCCTGTCGAACAGGATGGCGATGTTTGAGGATGTGCCGCCGAGCACCGATGCTTGCGAATACATCCATTGTTGAAGCGTGCTTGCGCGCCGTCGTTGAGCAGTTCGTTCGCCAGCAGCCTCGGCTCCATACCAATGGTCCGCGCAGCGTCCACAATGCGGATCATGCCCGCACCGTCCAGCAGCGGGTTTTCGGCTTTGAGTTTTTCGATGTCTAACGTCATGAAGTGCTCGCGCCAATGAGACTGAATTCGATGGGCGACGAGTTTAGCGGCTTCCCACTCTCGAAGTCGCGTGGACGCATGAATTTCATTCTTGCCGACTGCTGCGCGCAACCGTTTCGGGACGGCGAGCCGGACAACGTAGATGCCGCTAGGGCGACGATAAAGGCAGGAGGTTTGAGCCACCGTAGGACGCCGATGTAGGAGTCTTGCGGAGATGCTCGTGAGGCACACACATAGCCCAGTGGAATCAACGGGCTAGGTGGGGTGTGGAGCGGGCGATGGGAATCGAACCCACGTCATCAGCTTGGGAAGCTGAGGTAATGGCCATTATACGACGCCCGCAGAGCGCATAATTCTACAGGGGTTTGGGTGGGGATGGCAAGTGGGAGGTTTGGGGCGGTGGCAGGGAAACTGGCATCGCTCGATGCTGGAGCGGTGGCGTCGCTGGCAGTGATGCCGATTGGGGATCGGCCTGGAGCGCTCGCTCGACACGCTCGCTTGAATCGTCGGCAATTTCTTTGTCGATACTTCTGATCAAGTGGCGCCAGCGTAAGTCTCGACTGGTAAGCTTTCTGCCCTGTTCACAATCAGTCAAACAACGATGAAGCTTGAGGGAAGAACAGTCTGGCAACAGGCTGCTGGCGATACCAATAGAAATTACGTCAGCTTTTGCCTCGATTGGGATGTAATACTCAACGGACCTGGCTATGCAGGACCCATTCCCGAAGCCGCTGACCGACTTAGAGCTGACGGTTGGTCGTCACGGAAGATTACCGATCTGAAGCGCTTCGCTGTTTCCATGGCTCCGGGCGATATCGTCGTGCTTAGGCTTGGAACAAATGAGGTCCATGGGGTTGGCGAGATAATCGGGCCTTACGAATGGCACGATGAGTTCGGCGATATCGACGGGTGGGACCTGCAACACGTTCGCAGGGTCCGATGGCTCTGGAGGCCTGAGGGCAAGCCAATGCGTTTCGACGCCTATGCGATGAATCAGGGGGACACAACCCAGCAATTGCGGAATGGCCCCGTACTTGATTGGATCAGGTCGCTTGAACTGGTGTCGAATGAGTCGTCTTCTGTGCCCCTGCGAGTATTGCCTGACCAAGCGTCTAGGAAAATCCAGTTGGCCGAGATTTCATCGTTCCTGTTTGACCATGGGGTTGCCAGTGCTTCGATCACGAGTCTCGTGCATGAGATAGACGAACTGTCTCGGATCGGACGCTGGTACAAGCGTTCCCAGAAGCCTTCTGAACATGAGACGGTGGCGTATGTACCGTTGCTGCGTGCCCTTGGCTGGACGCCACAACGGATGGCGATCGAATGGAACCGTGTTGATCTCGCGCTCTTTGAGCGGTTGCCGCGCAGAGATGAAAACCTCTGCGCCGTTGTTGAGGCCAAGAAGATGGACGATTCCTGCCTCTCAGCCATGTCGCAGGCACTCAACTACGCTCAGTCTCGCACCAATTGTCACCGACTGGTAGTGACCGACGGGCTTCGCTACGGGGTCTATACGAGGCCGGGTAAGGGTGTGTTCAGGCTTTTCGCATATTTCAATCTTCTAAGGCTCCGCGGGGACTATCCCGTTTACCAGTGCAAGGGGGCACGTGAGGCCTTGCTTGCCCTTGCTCCAGAGTGGAAGCCGGGTGCCGAGCTCGCAATGATCGAGCCAGTTGAGCGGGTTGTATAGCTGTGGCGTTGTCCTGATCGTCGGATTGCCGGGATAGTCCCAGCATGGACGAAACCCGACACCACAACGATTTCCCGACGTTGACCAATGAGCAGCTTTGCGAGCTGGCTGCGGCGGTGTGTGACGATTTCGGCGGCGACCTCTCGCGAGCAGCTTTCACGGAGAAACTGCTGTGGCTTCTCGAAGACGTTCCAGGGTTCGAGGCGGACCAGGTGGATGCAAGCCTCATATACAGCGGTCGCCCGTCTGAACTCTGACGCTGCTACTCACGTACCAGCTCAGTCACCTTTCCATAGAGCGTTTCTCGGTATGCGCGAGCGTCTTTGGAAAAGTGCAGTCGCCGATGGCAGTTCGGGCAAACGGCGACCGTATTCGTCACCGTATCCGACCCGCCATCCGCGAGCTTGCGGAGGTGATGAACTTCGAGAAACGGACCATTTGCCCCGGAAAATGGCGCGGGTTGGTCGCAAGCCTCACAATTGTCCTTCGCTCGCTTAAGCACCCATGCTTTGACCTTGAGGTCGCGCACGAAGCTGGTGGTCGTTGACGTTGTTGTGCCTGGGGCTTTATTGCCATCGGGCCGTTCCTCTAGAGTCTTGCGAATCTCGGCGATGGTTACGGCTTCGGCAGCCCGAGGCAATTCCTGTCGACCTTCCAACTCGCCGATGATGGCTTCTATCTGTCCGGCAACCCTTACCCCAACATTTGTTGCCGGTGGGAGACCCGGTATCCAATCGCGTCCCATGAGCTCCAGAACGTAGGAGATGTTCCGCATCCTGTATTCGCAAGATTTTTCGGATCGGCCAATTTGCGCGGCGAGATTTCGATAGACCTGTCGTTTCACAACCGGACGAGCGTCTCGGAAACAACGGGCCATGTCGAGGTATGCGGCCACCGAGCCTCTCAATTCGCTTTTGGTCCAATCTGCTTCGAGCTTCGTGGGCGAGCCGTCTTGTTCATCGACGGGACTACCTTTTTCTTTCGGGACGATCTCAAAATCCAGATCTTCGAGTAATCGGTGCCACTTGCCATCTCTGGCACCGGCGAATTCGGATGGAAGCAAATCACCGTTTCCGGCAAGCCTATTCGCAATGGCAGCGATTGCCTTGGGCGGAAAGCGTTCGCGATTGATGACGACGTCGTATCGCACGCTGTCTCGAAATCCTCCATGTCCATGGTTCTTCTTCCATATCCGTGCTGCTCTGAGGACATGATCACGGGTAATCTTTCGAGGTGAATTGGGCATGTTCGAGTTTGTTCGCTGAGCATCGAACCGAAGAAAGATGCTAAGAATTTGAGTTGCTTTGGTCCGAGGAGTGGTCCATCTACCAGACATTGGTCGTTACTTGCGCCGCTTGCTCTTGGTCGGATGCTTTGATTTGAGCATATCAGTGAACTGCTGAACGAAATTCACGACGAGTTCCCGCTCGTTGCTATCCAATCCATCGAGAGTATCTGCAATCATAGCCAGTTGATCGTCCGGCCGTTTCGATCCGCGCTGCAATAGCTGATCTGGGAGTAGTCTAACGCGTCACTGAGCTGCTGGAGCCGATGCAAGGTCGGCATCCTCGTGCCCAATGTCGAAAATAAACGAGTCGGCGTCGGAAGCATACAAGCCCGGGTAAAGCTTTCGAACTAACGTGACAGGTCTTTCATACGATCGTCAGTCTGGAGCCGACATGTCCGATTTCATCACCGTTCTGCGCAAAACCTGCCCGACGCCTGTCGTTGACGCGACCAAGTGGAAGCGCATTGGCGGCGATCCGCACACCGTGAACCTCAACGCGTACGTCTCGAAGGACGGCAGCAAGATCATGGGTACCTGGATCTGCACGCCGGGCAAGTTCGAGGTGAATTACGAAAAATGGGAGTACTGCCACTTCCTCGATGGCTACTGCATCATCACGCCGGAAGGCGAGGAGCCGGTGCACCTGAAAGCCGGCGACGTGTTCGTGATCGAACCCGGCATGAAGGGGACGTGGGAAGTGGTCGAGACGGTGCGCAAGTACTTCGTATTCGCCTGAGTTTGTCTGAGCGGGCCGGTCGATTCTCCCGGCGCGGGCTATTCTCGTCGCCTTATCTTGTCCCGGTGCACGAAGGCAGGAGTGGCGAACGGGAATTCCGCCTCGATCAAGGTGGCCCAGGTTCGAAAACAGCGCGCCGAGCGTGGTTATACGCTCGGTGTTCTGCTATCCGGCTGCAACGCGTGATGACGGCGACGCGCGGTTGTCGATGACGACGCGATAACGCTCGCCGCCGGTCCTGCACGCTAACGCGCAAACCCCTAAGATGCAGCGATCCCGTCCACCGTTTCCGCTGCTGCGCGTGAAGCTTGCGCCTGCGCCGGACGCCTCTCCGGAGCCCCGACCATGCGCATCACCGCGATCCATGAACGCGCGATTCCCGTTTCCCGCTATGCCGATCCGGCGATCCCGTCCGGCGGCCTGTCGACGAGCATCGTCGCGGTCGTCACTGACGTCGTGCGCGACGGCCGCCCGGTGACGGGCTATGGCTACGCGTCGATCGGCCGCTTCGCGCAGAGCGGCCTGATCCGCGAACGGTTCGCGCCGCGTCTGCTGGCTGCTGCCGATACGCTCGCCGACGAAGCTGGCACGAGCCTCGACCCGTTCCGCGCATGGCGCGCGATGATGGCCGGCGAGAAGCCGGGCGGGCACGGTGAACGCTGCGTCGCGGTTGGCACGCTCGACATGGCGATCTGGGACGCCGCCGCGAAGATCGCCGAGCTGCCGCTGCATCGATTTCTCGCCGATCGTCTCCAACGCACGGCAGCACCACGCGTGCGCGTGTACGCGGGCGGCGGCTACCGCTATCCGCACGACGACCTCGCGCGCCTGTCGGACGAGATGCGCCGGATCGTCGATCTCGGCTACACGCACGCGAAGATCAAGATCGGCGGGGTGGATTTCGATAAGGACCGGCGCCGCATCGACGCCGCTGCCGCGCAGTTGGCAGGCCCTTCGCATCTCGCGGTCGACGCGATGAACACGTACGACGCGACGACCGCCCACGAGGCGGCCGAGATGCTCGCGCCCTTCGACCTTTGGTGGTTTGAGGATATCTGCGACCCGCTCGATCTGCCGCTTCAAGCAGACGTCGCCACGCGATACGCATCCCCGATCGCGGCCGGCGAAGCGCTGTTCTCGCTCGCGGAAGCGAAGCTGCTCGACCGCTATGGCGGCTTGCGCAACGACCGCGACGTGCTGGTGTTCGATCCCGTGCACAGCTACGGGCTGCCGGGCTATCTGCAGATCGTCGATCACTTCGTGTCGCGCGGCTGGCGGCGCGATGCGTTCTGGCCGCACGGGGGGCATCTGTTCTCGCTGCACGTCGTCGCGGCGCTCGGGCTCGGTGGCGCGGAAGTCAGCCCGTTCGCGTTCCATCCGTTCAGCGGACTCGCCGATGGCGAAATCGTCGATGCGGGATACGCACGCGTGCCGCAGGCGCCGGGTATCGGGTTCGAGTTGCATACCCACGCGCACGAAGTACTGCGCGCGGTATCGGAATCGGCGCCGATAGCGGGCCGCTGACACCTACAGCGCGTCGATCGCGTACCGCGGGCATTCCCCGTCCACTGCGGCTGCTGTCCGAGCGCGCCGGTGTTTCGCGCCGTTCAGGCGTCAGGACGGATCGGCGCCCGGGGTGATGTCGCTACGTAAAGGCGATAGCGCCGCGTCACACGCCGCCGAGCACATGCACGCCGACGAGCAGCAGCGCGCCGATCGCGATCAGCAGCAACGCATGAACACGCGTGTAGATCACGCACAGCGTCGACGCCGCCGCGATCGCGCGGGCGGCCCAGCCGCCGTCAAGCGCCTGCACCAGCACCCACGCCGACGCGAGGATCATGCCGGCCGCGACCGGGCGCAGGCCGGTTTCGAGCGCGATTTGCCAGCGCGCGCCCCGATGTCGCCGCCATAGATGCGCGACGCCGTAGATCAGGAATGCGGTCGGGCCGAACAGCGCGAGCGTCGCGATCACCGCGCCCCAGAAGCCGGCCACCTGCCAGCCGATCAGCGTCGCCAGCAGCGAGCCGGGGCCCGGCGCCATCCGTGCGATCGCGAAGTCGTTCACGAATTGCGCGGCGCTCATCCAGTGATGCACATCGACGACTTGCCGCTGGATATCGGCGATGACCGCCTGCCCACCGCCGATCGTCGCGATCGACAGCGGCGCGAACACGCCGAACAGTGCTGCGTAACGTGCGGACGCGTTCATCGTGCGTCACTTCCGACCGGCGCAGCGGCCGCGCGACGGTATTCGAGCGCGACGCTCAGCGTGCCGCCGATCAGCACGGTCCACACGAGCGGCCAGTGCAGCACCGCGACCGACACGAACGTGAGCGTCGTCACCGCGAACGGCAGCACGCGGCGCGGCAGTCGGCGCACGGCGGTGATCGCCATCGAGATCGACAGCCCGATCGCCGCGGCCGCCGCGCCGGCGAGCGCGACATGCGTGAGCGGGAACCGCGTGAGGGTCGAGAACGCGACGCCGAACAGCACGATCAGCACGGCCGGCGGCGCGATGATGCCGGTGAAGCCGGCCACCGCGCCGCGCCATCCGGCGAGCCGGTAGCCGATCCAGATCGCGAGGTTCTTCACGTTGACGCCCGGCAACGCTTGCGACAGCGCGAGACCATTGAGGAACGCCTCTTCGTCGAGCCAGCGCCGCTCGTGCACGAAATCGCGCATCATCCGCCCGCTGAGCCCGCCGCCGAAGCTGGTCAGGCCGATCTGCGCGAATGCGATGAACAGGGCAAGGACGCCCGGCGGCGGTGCGTCGCCCGCGGGCGGTGCCGTGGGAGTCGTGGCGAAGGGTGAGGGCATCGGGCGGGTGGCACGTGGCGATCGAGCGATCGCCCATGTTAGCAAGCGGTGCCTGTCAGCACGCTGACATTGGCGCGAAGCCTGCACCATCCCCCTCTCCGCACTGATTCGACGCCGCCGGGCCGACGCGCGCTACGCACGCACCACGGTCACGCCCGCGGCCTCGATCGGCTTCGTCAGCGCGGCGTCGGTTTCCTTTTCGACGACGATGGTCTGCGCCAGCGTGAGCTCGCCGATCACGAACTGCGACGCCGCGCGCAGTTTCGACTGCGACGCGAGCACGACCGTCTCGGCCGCGCGTTCGGACAGCGCGCGCTTGATCGCCGCCTCCTCGAAATCACCGGTGCTCAGGCCCGCGGCCGGATGGACGCCCGTGACGCCCATGAAGTACAGGTCCGCGTGAATGCGCGCGATGCCTTCCATCGCCGCCGCGCCGACCGCGACGATCGAGTGCTTGTAGAGCCGCCCGCCGATCAGGATCACGTCGATCGACGAATGCGCGGCCAGCGCCACCGCGACGCTCGGGCTGTGTGTGACGATCGTCGCGCGCAGGTCGGCCGGCAACTGGCTGACGAGCAGCGCGGAGGTCGTGCCGCCGTCGACGATCGCCACCTGCCCGGGCGCGATCATCTGCGCGGCTCGCCGTGCGATGCGCCGCTTCTCCGCGGTTTCGAGCGCCTCGCGCTGCGCGAACGGCGCGACGGCCGGCGACGCCGGCAGCGCGCCGCCATGCACGCGCTGCAACCGCCCTTCAGCCGCGAGTTCGCGCAGGTCGCGGCGCACCGTGTCTTCGGACACGCCGAATTGCACGCTCAGCTCGGCGGCCAGCACCTGACCGTCGCGCGCGAGCGCGTCGAGGATCGCTTTCTTGCGTTGCGTCGTCAGCATCGTGTTTGCACGAAAATTCTTGAAATTGCACGAATATGCACGTTACCATGGGCGCCGTCCTTTGTCGAACCGGAGGCTGCGATGGCTGCAACGCGGGAGCGGGTCCGCATCGTCGATACGACGGTGCTGTCCGATGACTGGTATGTGCTGAGGAAGGTGACGTTCGATTTCCTGCGCCGCGCCGGGACGTGGCAGCGCCTGAGCCGCGAGACCTATGATCGCGGCAACGGCGCGACGATCCTGCTGCGTCATGCCGAGACGGGCGACGTGCTGCTGACGCGGCAGTTCCGGATGCCGGCGTTCGTGAGCGGGCACGATGGCATGCTGCTCGAAGCGGCCGCCGGGCTGCTCGACGACGAAACGCCCGAAGCGCGCATCCGCGCGGAGGCCGAGGAAGAGACCGGCTATCGCGTGCGCGGCGTGCGCAAGGTGTTCGAGGCGTTCATGAGCCCGGGTTCCGTGACGGAGAAGCTGCATTTCTTCGTCGGCGAATACGATGCGTCGCTGCGCACGGGCGCGGGCGGCGGCGTCGCGGAAGAGGGCGAGGATCTGGAGGTCGTCGAGATGCCGCTGCAGGCTGCGCTGGATGCGATCGAGCGCGGCGAGATCGTCGACGCGAAGACGATCATGCTGCTGCAGTACGTCGCGCTGCGGGAAACCGCGGGCGTGCGCGCCGCATGACGCCGCGGCTCGTGCTGGTCGCCGGCCCCTATCGCAGCGGCACGGACGGAGACCCCGCGCGCATCGCCGCGAACCTGCGCCGGCTGGAAGCGGCGGCGCTCGCCGTGTATCGCCGCGGGCACGTGCCGATGATCGGCGAATGGGTGTCGCTGCCGCTCGCCGCCGCGGCCGGGTCGACGCAACTCGGCGACGCGATCGGCGAAACCTTCCTGTATCCGGCCGCGCACCGGCTGCTGCGACGCTGCGATGCGGTGCTGCGCACCGACGGTGCGTCGCGCGGGGCGGATGCGGACGTGGCGCTTGCTCGGCAACTCGGCAAGCCGGTCTATTTCGCGGTCGACGAGATTCCGGCTGGGCAGGACGATTCGGGTCACTAAGCAAGCATGGGCGCCGCGTCGCGGTATCGGCGGTGCGGACGGTCGGTATTCGCACTGTCGGAAGCCGCACGCGCGCCGCGCCACGCAGTTGCGTTGCCGATGCGGCGCGACGCCCGAACCGGCGTATGATCGCGACGCCACTCGCGCAACGTTCGACGCCACCGCTTCTCCATCATGCCGCCTTCCGATCCCGCTGATCCCGCCGATTCCATCGCGCCGCTTCCCGCCGATCTCGTCGCGTCCGCCGTCGACGCGCTCGCGCGTGCCGACGCCTTGCTCGTCACGGCCGGCGCCGGCATCGGCGTCGATTCCGGGCTGCCCGATTTTCGCGGCACGGACGGCTTCTGGCGCGCGTATCCGGCGCTGCGCCACGAGCGTTTCGAATTCCACGAGATCGCGTCGCCGCACGCATTTCGTGCGCGTGCGCCGCTCGCATGGGGATTCTACGGGCATCGTCTCGCGCTCTATCGCGCGACGACGCCGCACGCGGGCTTCGCGATCCTGCGCCGCTGGATCGACGCGATGCCGAACGGCGGCTTCGTGCTGACGAGCAACGTCGACGGCCAGTTCCAGAAAGCCGGCTTCGAGCCGGCACGCATCGTCGAGATCCACGGCTCGATTCATGCGATGCAATGCCTGCGCCCGTGCACGGACGCGACGTGGGACGCGGCGCCGTTCGTGCCGGAAGTCGACGAAGCGACGTGCCGCCTGGTTGGCGACATGCCGTGCTGCCCGCACTGCGGCGGTCTCGCGCGGCCGAACATCCTGATGTTCGGCGACACCGGCTGGCTCGGCGCGCGCTACGACGCGCAGGAGCGCGCGCTGGAAGACTGGATCGCGCAGGCCGGGCGCGTGGCCGTGGTCGAGATCGGCGCGGGCACCGCGATCCCGACCGTGCGTCTGCTGAGCGAACGGCTCGGCGCCGACGTGATCCGCATCAACGCGCGCGAGGCGCATGCGCGCCGGGCGGACGTGATCGGGCTGAAGGGCGGTGCGCTGGCGACGCTGAACGTGCTCGACCGCGCATGGCGCGGCGGCTGAGCCCCGCGCTTCGCGCCGACCGGCGCCGAAGCCGCGTGATGGCGGCCGCGCGACTACGGCCGCGCGACGAGCGCCTGCACGAGCGCCGGCGCGATCGGTGAACCGAGGCCCGTCACGTAGTCGTAGCCGCCCGCCGCGTTGCAGATGCTGCCGCAATTGCCGTTGGACCCGGTCGTCACGTCGTGAAAGTCGCTGCCGTACGCGGTTTTGCCGACGGTATAGAGCGTGTCGTAGGTGCCGCTCAACGCTTTCTTGCCGGCCGCCGCGCGCAGCGAATTCGCGATCGCGACGAGCGCCGCCCATTGCGGCGCACCGGCGCTCGTGCCGCCGACCTGGAACCAGCCGGCCTGCCCCTGATAGGCGACCGAGTCGTACACCGCGAAACCGCTGGACGGATTCGCGTCGTAGCTGACGTCGGGCACGCCGCGCTTGCCGGCCACCGGAACCGGCCATGCGGTCTGGCCGGCCGGCTCGGCTTCGATGCCGCTCACGCCGCCGCCGCTGCCGCTCCATGCCGCCTCGCCGATGTAGTTGCCGGCCGTATCGGACGACAGCGTCGTGCCGCCGACGGACACTACATAAGGCGACGCGGCCGGGTATTCGGTGCCGGTGCCGCTGTCGCCGGATGACGCGACGAACGTGACGCCGGGTGCGTTGAAATGGCTGTCGAAGCCGGTCTCGCTGCTGAATTCATTGCCGCCGAAACTCATCGACACGACCGACGCGCCGCGCTTGACCGCGACGTCGACCGCGGCCAGCAGGTCGTTGAAGCTGGCCGACGCGGCTTCGACGAGCAGGATCTTCGCCTTCGGCGCGATCGCGTGGACCCATTCGACGTCGAGCGAGATTTCGAGCGCCCAGCCTGAATCGGTCCTGGGCCGCCCACCGCGTGCGTACACCTTGGTGAAACAGCCGTTCGACGACGTGCAGGCCGGCAGCGAGAACGCATTGCTGAACACGCCGAGATCGGATTCGATCTTCGGGTGGTCGTACGCGTCGACGATCGCGACGACCATCCCGTCGCCCTGGTTCGCGATCGTGTCGAATCCGTATGCATGCCGCGTGAGTGCCGGCGTGAGGCCGGCGATCGCGGCCGTGCTCGCGCGCGACTTCGTGTGGAACGGCGGCCGGGCAAATCCGTTCGGTGCGCGGTGGCCTTCGACGTAGGATGGCGGCCCGTTGCCGTCGGCGAGCGCACCGCCGGACGCGAGCAGCGACGCGCACAGCGCCGGAATCAACATGGACGACAGGCGGATATCGTTCATTTTTCGAGTCTCCATGTCGATGGAGTGGGGTGGCGAAACGATTTTACGAAATCGACGGCGGTAATTGCATCGAATATCGGCCGGATACGGGAATGTCTGATAAGGGAAAGTACGTGGAGCCCACGTAGGACGGGAATTTCACGGGGTTGGTCCGAGCCGGATCGAACGGTTTTATCGGTTTTTAAAAATCTGATAAATAATCGGCCGATTCAGAATCGATTTGTCATGTCGGATGAAATTGCCTGGTAAATGTTCGCCGCGGCGCGCGGGTGGAAATCGTGAAAGGCATCATGCGCTCGCGACGCGATCCGATGCCTGTCGGCCCGGTTCGTCGGCATTGCCGGTGTGGCGCGATTACGCATACAGTTCAGCGTAGGCCGCGTGCGCCGCGCGGCGCCGTCACTGAGGGGTGCCCTTGTTCTATTCGATCGTCGCGATCTTCGTCGGCGCCGGCCTCGGCGCGTTGCTGCGCTGGTTCCTGAGCCTCGCGCTCAACGCCTGTTTTCCCGCGGTGCCGCTCGGCACGCTCGCGTCGAACCTGATCGGCGGCTACGTGATCGGCGTGGCCGCCGTCGTGTTCACGGTCCGCGTCGGGTTGCCGCCCGAGTGGCGGCTGTTCGTGATCACCGGTTTTCTCGGTGGCCTCACGACGTTCTCGACCTATTCGGTCGAAGTGATGACGCACGCGCTCGAGGGCGAATTCGGATGGGCGTTGGCGGTGGCTGCCCTACACTTGACTGGATCGTTCGCGCTGACGGCGCTCGGCATGTGGACCGCGCGCGCGTGGCTCGCGGCGGCCTGAGCGGGCCGCCATCGGAGGGAGCGATGGACAGGGTCTTGTTGCGCTTCTACGTGCACGAGCAGCATCGGCTGCACTGGAAGCCGCTGTGGGAGTGGCTATTGGAAGAGGCGAACCGGATGGGTGTCGCGGGCGGGTCCGCGTTTCGCGCGATGGCCGGTTTCGGCCAGCATCGCGTGCTGCACGAGGATCGCTTCTTCGAACTGCAGGGTTCGCTCGCGATCGAGGTCGAATTCGTCGTCACCGAGGACGAGGCGCAGCGGCTGCTCGAGCGGCTGTCGCGCGAGAAAGTGCGCGCGTGCTACGCGATGATGCCCGCGCGGTTCGGCGTGATCGACACGCTCGGCGCACCGCCGGCGCAGGGGCCGGCGGCGTAGGCCCGTCGCGCCGGATCAGATGCCGAACATCGTCAGCGACACGGCGGCGCGCGTGACGATCATCAGCAGCACCTGCACGATCACGAACAGCAGGATCGGCGACAGGTCGATGCCGCCGAGGTTCGGGATCACGCGGCGCAGCGGATTCAGGAACGGCGCCGTGAGCTGGTAGAGGATCGGCATCGCCGGCGAGCGCGGGTTGAGCCACGACAGCAGCGCCATCAGGATCGTCATCCAGATCACGAGGTTGAGCGCCCACTTCACGACGGTGAGCAGCGCGACCACGACGAGCGTCGCGATCACGGCGGCCGGATCGAAGCCGGCCATGACGATCATCAGCACGACGTAGACGAGCGCGGTGAGCAGCGCGGCGACGACGCTGGCCCAGTCGATGCCGCGTACGCCCGCGATCACGCGGCGCAGCGGCAGCACGAGCCAGTTGGTCGCCTGCAGCACGGCTTGCGTGACGGGGTTGTACGGCGGCACGCGGACGGCCTGCATCCAGACGCGCAGAATCAGCGCGGCGCCGAATAGCGTGAAGACGGTATTGAGCAGAAAACGGGCGATCTCGCCGAACATCGTTGGCATCCTTTTTATTACAGTCAGTAGCGTGCGGCCGCCAACGCCGGTTGGCGGCGCATCGGCCGACACCTTATCACGCCTCGTCTCGCGGCGGGGAGGGGTGCGCGGCCACGCGCGCGAGCGACGTTTCGACGGCTTCGGCCAGCGCCGGCAGCGACGCCGGCGGCGTCGCGCGCTTCGCCGCGAGTGCGATCGCGCGGCGCGTGAGCAGCGCATACAGCGCCGCGTGATCGCCGCCGCGCGCCTCGAGCAGCGCGAGCTGGCGCTCGACGATGCCCGTGTCGCCGCGCGATACCGGGCCGGCCAGCGCATTCGCGAGCCCCTTGTCGCGCGCGGTCTCGATCGTGCCGGCGAGCATCGGCAACAGCGCGCGCAGCGCGGCGTCCTCGTCGAAACCGAGGCCGCGCCACAGCTCGACCGCTTCCGACAGCCCGCACAGCGCGAAGCTCGCCGCGTAGTGCGCGGCCGCGTGATACAGCATCCGGCCGCCGGCCGGGATCGACAGCGGATGGCAGCCGAGTGCGGCGGCAAGTCGCAGCAGCGTCGCGTGCAGCGCACCTTCCGCTTCGATCGTGACCGAGCAGCCGTCGATGCGCGCGAGGTCGGCGTCGGTGCCGCCGAACAGATAGAGCGGATGAAAGCCGCCGGTGGCCGCGCCTTGCTGCTTCGCCGGATCGAGCAGCGTGACCGCCGACGCGCCGCTGCAATGGACGACCGCCTGGCCGGCGGCGCGCGATGGGTCGAAGCGCAGCGCCGCGGCGCTCGACGCGAGATGATCGTCGGGTGTCGTCACGAAGATGAGGTCGGCGGCGTCGATCACCTGCTGCGGCGTGTCGACCGCGCGGCAGCCGTCGATGCGCGCGGCGAGGCCGGCGGCCGACGCAGGCGTGCGGCTCGCGATCGCGACGACCGGGAAGCCGGCCTGCGCGAAGCGTTGCGCGATACAGCGCGCGAGGCGGCCGGCGCCGATGAAGCCGAGGCGGGGTGTGTCGGGAAGCGGCATGGCAGCGGCGGTAAGCAAAAACGAGGCAGCCGCCAGTATCGCAGGAATGATGCCGGTTCCGTGGAAGGCCGGTTACGGAGCCGCCGCACGTATGGATGACCGACAGGCGGCGCGATTCGGGCCGGCCGACGCTCGGAATGACGACCGCATCAGGATCGTGGAATCCGACCCCGAAACACCGCGTGCCCGTATCCCGCTTGAAATGTTGGCATCTCGTCTTTAATTTGTAATCGTTCATTACGTACGCGCGCCCCGTGCCCAGGACGGATCCGGTAAGACTGACCGGTCGTTGTGTGGCGACCCGTCTCCTCGGACGGAATCGCGCGACCTGCAAGGGGCGCCGCCCGCGCCGGGTATCGCGCCGCACGGCGGCTCCGGCCGCGTGCGATTGCAATTTGCAACAAATGCCCGATACGCGCGGGGCGGGTTTTCGCTACATTGCTTCCATGCGACGTGCATGCCCGCCGTTGCCGACAGGGAGCGCCTAAAATACCGCTCCAGCAGGAGAATCGAAGTGAAAAAGCTCATTCCGTTCATCGCCGCCGCCGCGCTGGGCCTGGGTGCCGCAAGCGCCGCGCAGGCTCACGTGTCGATCGGGGTCGGCATCGGTGTCCCGGTCGCGCCCGCTTATCCCGTCTATGCACCGCCGCCGCCCGTGTATTACGCGCCGCCGCCTCCGCCCGTCTACTACGCGCCGGCGCCGGCCTACTATGCGCCGCCGCCCGCCGTGGTCGTCGGCGGCTACTATGGTCGCCCGTACTGGCGCCACGGTTATGGCGGCTGGGGCCATCACGGCTACTGGCGTCGCTGATTCGCCCCGCGCGGCCTGACCGCGCATGGCAAAACGGCGCAACGTCCCGCGAGGGGCGCTGCGCCGTTTTTCATTGGGGCCGCCGTTACGTGCGTGGCTGCGCGCGGGGCGGCCGCGATTACGCCGCGTGCACGATCAGGTCGCGATAGCCGCCGACGATCACGCTGTACGAAAAGTACGCGAACAGCAGCGCCGACGCGACATGGCAGGCCCGCATCAGCCCGGCGCCCGCGCGCTTGCGGCCCTGGCTCGCGAGCGTGCACATGAAGAGCGTCCACGCGAGGCCGCCGAGGAAAAAGCCCGTCAGGAACACCGACGCGGTGGCGGGAGTGGTCGCACCGGCTTTCGCGATCAGCGCGCCGCCGACCGCCGCGAACCACAGGATCGCGCTCGGCGACGACATCGCGAGCAGCATCCCGCGCATGAAACTGCGCCGCGCGCTCGCCTGCGGTGGAAGTGGGGCGTCCGCATCGTCGTCGGCCGCCTTGGCGGGCGCGAGCGCTTCGCGCGCCATCTTCCACGTGAGGAACAGCAGCACCGCGCCGCCGCCGATCCATACGATCCAGCGCACGGGTTCGAACTGCAGCAGTACGGCCATTCCCGCGAGCGCGAGCGCCGCGTAGACGAGATCGCCGACGCACGATCCGACGCCGAGCCAGAAGCCCGGCCGGAAGCCGTGCGACAGCGTCAGCGACAGCATCGCGACGTTGACGAGGCCGATATCGAGACACAGCGACAGCGACAGAAAGAATCCGTCGGACAGCATGGAGGCGGGTGGAAAGCTCATCTTCTGGGTGCGTGCGACGATTGCGATGCGCGGGCCGGCGGGCGCCGGCCGCGTGGCGTCAGAGGCCGATCTCCTGCCACAGCCGGTCGACGCGGGCCTTCACGGCCGCATCCATCTCGATCGGGCGGCCCCATTCGCGGCTGGTTTCGCCGGGCCACTTGTTGGTCGCGTCGAGCCCCATCTTCGAGCCGAGTCCGGCCACCGGCGACGCGAAGTCCAGATAGTCGATCGGCGTGCTGTCCACCATCACCGTGTCGCGTACGGGGTCGACGCGCGTCGTGATCGCCCAGATCACTTCCTTCCAGTCGCGGATGTTCACGTCCTCGTCGACGACCACGATGAACTTCGTATACATGAACTGCCGCAGGAAGCTCCACACGCCGAACATCACGCGTTTCGCGTGGCCCGCGTAGCTCTTCTTCATCTGGACGATGGCCATCCGGTAGCTGCAGCCTTCGGGGGGCAGGTAGAAGTCGGTGATTTCCGTGAACTGCTTCTGCAGCAGCGGCACGAACACCTCGTTGAGCGCGACGCCGAGCACCGCGGGCTCGTCGGGCGGCTTGCCCGTGTAGGTCGAGTGGTAGATCGCGTCGCGACGCATCGTGATGCGCTCGACGGTGAACACCGGAAACCACTCCTGCTCGTTGTAATAGCCGGTGTGGTCGCCGTACGGCCCTTCGAGCGCGTGCTCGTACGCGGCCGCCGCATTACCGGCCGGCCGCGGCGGTGCGCCGGCCGGAGCGGGGGCAGGGGCGCCTTCCTGCGGATGAATGAAGCCTTCGAGCACGATCTCCGCGCGCGCCGGCACCTGCAGCGTGTCGACGCCCGGCGTCAGGCACTTCGCGAGCTCCGTGCGGCTGCCGCGCAGCAGGCCGGCGAACTGATACTCGGACAGCGAATCGGGCACGGGCGTCACCGCGCCGAGCGTCGTGGCCGGATCGGCGCCGAGCACGACCGCGACCGGATACGGCTTGCCGGGATTGCGCAGCGCGAACTCGCGGAAGTCGAGCGCGCCGCCGCGATGCGCGAGCCAGCGCATGATCAGCTTGTTGCGGCCGATCAGCTGCTGGCGGTAGATGCCGAGGTTCTGGCGCGCCTTGTTCGGCCCGCGCGTGACCGTCAGGCCCCACGTGACGAGGGGCCCCGCATCGCCAGGCCAGCAGGTCTGGATCGGCAGCTTGTTCAGGTCGACGTCGGCGCCTTCCCAGACGATCTCCTGGCACGGCGGCGACGACACCGACTTCGGCGCCATGTCCCACACCGCCTTCGCGAGCGACAGCAGTTTGCCGGCGTCCTTCAGGCTCTTCGGCGGATCGGGTTCCTTCAGCGCGGACAGCAGGCGTCCGAGATCGCGCAACGAAGCGAGCGCGGCATCGTCGCCCGCATCGACGCCCATCCCGAGCGCGACGCGGCGCGGCGTGCCGAACAGGTTGCCGAGCACCGGGAACGCATTGCCGGGCGGCGCGTTGAACAGCAGCGCCGGGCCGCCGGCGCGCAGCACGCGGTCGCACAGCTCGGTCATTTCGAGCACGGGCGACACGGGCTGCGTGACGCGCCGCAGTTCGCCGAGCGCCTCGAGGCGCTGAATGAAATCGCGTAAGTCTTTGTATTTCATGAAGAAGGTCCGGGCCACCCGCAGGGACGGGCAGCGATGAGAGGGCGCGGCGGCCGGCTGCGACCCCGAATCGACCGACGATTTTACCCGGGCAGCCGCCCGGACGCCCGGCGCGGAAAAAAGTCGACCGCGCGCAAACCCCCTACGGCACGGGGCTTGCGTTCTGAAGAGTGGTTTTAAATTACTTTTTGTTATCATTTTGAGTTTTTATAGTGTTGACGATCTATAAAACCCTGCTAGAATCCGCTCACATTGGTTGCAGGGTAAAAGGCTTCGAGCCGCCAATCACCGATCTTTGACGCAGCGCGTCACCGTCCGCCGAATCCTGCACGGCGTCTTCGACGGCCTTTGTCGTAGTCCCAGCCAGCGCCACCAGACGCTGGTTTTTTGCGTGGGTGCCACCGCGTATGCCCGTCTCGCCCAGTGTGTGCGAAGGCGCCGGCCTTCTTACACCGTGGCCTCGAACGGTACTTATACCGTTTCCCCGATGCTTGCGCGTCCCAACCAAGGCGTGCGGCGTCGTGATTCCGCGGCGCGTTTTCTGTCTCGCCTTCGAGCTGAGCGAGCCGCACGAGTCATGTTCATGGGAGATGATCTGAATGAACGCTTGGTTATCGTGGCGTCCCACTGAGCAGCATGCGCAAATCGTGCGCAACTTGCTGCGTCGCGGGACGCGTGTCAGTCACCATCTATTCAGCGTTGTCGGCTGTTTCGCTGTCGCGGTTGCGCTTGCACTGTGGCTGCTGCCAACCGTCCGCGGCACGCTCGCCGCGAAGCTGATGCCGGTCGTATCCGCGGCCGTGCAGGCCGGCCCGGCCCGTCTGCTGTCCGGCCATCCGCTGCCGAACTTCGCGCCTGCCGGTGCGCAGCCGCAGCAGGAAGACAATCCCGAAACGGATACGCTTGCGGTCGGCCTCGATGTCGCACCGGAAGCTGCCGCGCAGGGCGCCCAGGGCGATGCGTCCGATCCGGCCCGCACCGGCCCGTCGCCGGTCGCGCTGGCCAAGCTGATTCCGATTCAGCGGGTGGCGGCCGATGCGCGCGACGATCGCGCGCTCGCGTCGAACCGCGAACAGGCGCTCGTCGCCACCTACCTGTCGCGCCGTTACCGCGTCGCGCAGGAGCCGCTCGGTCAGCTCGTCAAGGCGGCGTTCCAGACCGGCCGCGACGTCGGCCTCGATCCGCTGCTGCTGCTGTCCGTGATGGCGATCGAATCCGGCTTCAACCCGTACGCCGAAAGCGGCGTCGGCGCGAAGGGCCTGATGCAGGTCATGTCGAAGGTCCACTCCGACAAATTCGAGTACTTCGGCGGTACCGACACCGCGCTGCAGCCGCTCGCGAACCTGCAGGTCGGCGCGCTGGTGCTGAAGGACTGCATCGCGCGCGGCGGCTCGCTCGCGAACGGCCTGCGTCTGTACAACGGCTCGACGAACCCCGACGACAATGGCTACGGCTCGAAGGTGATGGCCGAGCGCGCCCGCCTGCGCGACGTCGCGCGTGGCCGCAACGTGCCGATCAATGCGCCGCAGGCGCCTGCGCAGCCCGCGAAGCCGATCGTCACCGCCGCTGCCGTGACGGCCGCGGCAGGCGGCGCGAAGCGCGTACATGCGACGCTCGACGGCACGACGTCGGTCAAGGCGGCGCCGAAGGAAGCGGCTTCGCAGGACGACGCGAGCGTCGATACCGCGAAGCAGTCGCGCGGCGATCATTCGGAGCTCGGCGCGTAACGCGTCACGCCCGCCGTGCGGCTGCGGCCGGCAGGACATGAAAAAGGCACCCGGGTGCCTTTTCGTTTTGCGGTACGGTGAAGCGGCCGCTGCGCCGGCCGCGGCGTCAGTGTCGACCGAACAGCGTCGCGAGCCGGTCGACGGCCTCTTCGAGCCGCGAGTAGGCCGTCGCATAGGACAGGCGGATATAGTCGTGCGGCGCATGGACACCGAAGTCCATGCCCGGCACCAGCACCACGCCCGCGTCGTGCAGCATCGCCTGCGTGAGCGCGGCGCTGTCGCCGGCCGCCGGGTGCGCGACGCCGCCGCAATGCGCATACACGTAGAACGCGCCGTCGGGCATCACCGGCACCGTGAAGCCGAGCCGCTCGAGCGCCGGTGCGATGAAATCGCGGCGGCGCTTGAATTCGAGCCGGCGTGTTTCGTAGATGTCGAGCGTCGCGGGTTCGAAGCAGGCGAGCGCCGCATGCTGCGCGAGTGCGGACGGGCAGATGAACAGGTTCTGCGACAGCTTCTCGAACGTGCCGACGAGCGCGGGCGGCACGACGAGCCACCCGAGCCGCCAGCCCGTCATGCTGAAATACTTCGAGAAGCTGTTCACGGTGATCACGTCGTCGCCGAACGACAGCGCCGACACGGGCGCGGCGTCGTAGCTGAGCCCCTGGTAGATCTCGTCGACGATCGTGAAGCCGCCGCGCGCGCGTACCGCGTCGACGATTCGCTTGAGTTCGTCCGGCTCGAGCGACGTGCCGGTCGGGTTCGACGGCGACGCGAGCAGCACGCCGCGCGTGCGCGCGTTCCAGTGCGTGCGGACGTCGTTTTCGGTGAGCTGGAAGCGCGCGTCCGGGCCGCTCGGCACGAGCACCGGGCGACCTTCGGCCGCCGCGACGAAGTGCCGGTTGCACGGGTATGACGGGTCGGGCATCAGCACTTCGTCGTCGCGACCGACCAGCGCGAGGCACGCGAGCAGCAGCGCGGCCGATGCGCCGGCCGTCACGACGATCCGCTCCGGGCCAATCGTGAGGCCGTATGCACGTGCATAGTGCGCGGCGATCGCCTCGCGCAGCGGCGTAATGCCGAGCGCGCTCGTGTACTGCGTGACGCCACGGCGCAGCGCAGCCGCGGCGGCCTCGACAACCGGCTCCGGCGCGGTGAAATCCGGTTCGCCGATGCCCATGTGGATAACATCGCGCCCCAAGGACTCGAGCCGCTGTGCCTCCTTCATCAGTTCCATCACGTAGAAGGGCTGGATCGCGTCGACGCGTGCGGCGAGCGTGACGAGCGAATCGGCGGTGGTATTCATCGGCGGGCAGGGCGGGGAGAAAAGAATGAAAAACGGGCGCTTGCGCGCCCGTGGACCAGCGAACGGGTATCAGCCGTTGCGACGCGCCTGCGTTTCGGCGGGGCGCAGCTTCGCGGCCAGCTTGTCGAGCACGCCGTTCACGTACTTGTAGCCGTCGGAGCCGCCGAACGTCTTCGCGAGTTCGACGGCTTCGTTGATGATCACGCGGTACGGCGTTTCGACGTGGTGCGTGAGCTCGAACGTCGCGATCAGCAGCACCGCGCGTTCGACCGGCGACAGCTGATCGATCGGACGGTCCAGCGACGGCGCCAGCGCTTCGACGAGCGTCGCATGCTCGCGGATCACGCCGTGCAGGATCGCTTCGAGCAGTTCCTTGTCAGCCTTGTCGTAACCGAGCGCGCCGCGCAGTTGCGCGTCGATCTCGCCGGAGGGCGCGTTCGACAGCAGCCACTGGTACAGGCCCTGCGTCGCCAGCTCGCGCGATTGTCGGCGGGCGCTCTTCTTCATGCGCGCTCCTCTTCGTCGTCTTCGTCTTCCTCTTCGTCCTCGTCGTCGCCGAGCTGGTCGAGGGCCATCGTCAGGTTGGCCATCTCGACGGCGACGCGTGCGGCGTCACGACCTTTCTCGGTCATGCGCGCGACGGCCTGCTCGTCGGTTTCGGTCGTCAGGACCGCGTTCGCGATCGGCAGGTTGAAATCGAGACCGATGCGGGTGATGCCCGCGCCGCTCTCGTTCGACACGAGTTCGAAGTGGTAGGTCTCGCCGCGGATCACCGCGCCGAGCGCGATCAGCGCGTCGAACTGGCCACTTTCGGCGAGCTTCTGCAGCGCGAGCGGGATTTCCAGCGCGCCGGGCACCGACACGAGCAGCACGTCTTCACCGGTGACGCCGAGGCGCTCCAGTTCTTCGACGCACGCGTCGGCGAGGCCGTTGCACACGGGTTCGTTGAAGCGCGATTGCACGATGCCGATACGCAGGCCGTCGCCTTCGAGATTCGGTTGGTATTGTCCGATTTCCATGATCTGGTCCGTGGTGTGGATGAACGGTTATAGGGCGAAAGCGCCGTGGCGGGTTACGCGTGGGACGCCGGGCAGGACGTGGCTTCGCCGCCGGGCATCGGGATGAAGCCCGTGACTTCGAGGCCGTAGCCGGACATGCTGCCCAGCTTGCGCGGATTCGACAGCACCTGCATCTTGCCGACGCCGACATCGCGCAGGATCTGCGCGCCGATGCCGAACGTCTTGAAATCGACCGGCCGGCGCTTGAGCGCAGCGGCCTTTTCTTCCTCGTCGAACGCCTTGAAGACGTCGATCAGGTGTTCCTTCGTGTCGCCGCAGTTGAGCAGCACGATCACGCCGAGGTCGCGTGCGGCGATCTCGCGCATCGCCGCGTCGAGCGTCCACGAGTGGGTCGACACGCCCGTCTCGAGCAGATCGAGCACCGACAGCGGCTCGTGCACGCGCGCCGGCGTGTCGACGTCGGGCGACGGCGTGCCGCGCACCAGCGCGATGTGCGGCGAGCCGCTCGGCTGGTCGCGGTACAGCACCGCGCGGAACGTGCCGTGCGCGGTCTGCATCGTGCGCTCGGCGATCCGCTCGATGATCGACTCGGTGCGGCTGCGGTACTGGATCAGATCGGCGATCGTGCCGATCTTCAGGTTGTGTTCCTTCGCGAATTCGATCAGGTCGGGCAGGCGCGCCATCGTGCCGTCGTCCTTGATCACCTCGCAGATCACCGCGGCCGGCGTGAGGCCCGCGAGCGCCGTGAAGTCGCAGCCGGCTTCGGTGTGGCCCGCGCGCACGAGCACGCCGCCCGGTTGCGCCATGATCGGGAACACGTGGCCCGGCTGCACGATGTGCTCGGGGCGCACGTCGTGCGCGACCGCCGTGGCGATCGTGTGCGCGCGGTCGGCGGCCGAGATGCCGGTCGTCACGCCTTCGGCCGCTTCGATGCTGACCGTGAACGCGGTGCCGTACTGCGTGCCGTTGCGGTAGGTCATCAGCGGCAGGTGCAACTGCTTGCAGCGTTCCTGCGTCAACGTCAGACAAATCAGGCCGCGGCCGTACTTGGCCATGAAGTTGATCGCTTCCGGCGTGACGAATTCGGCGGCGATCACGAGGTCGCCCTCGTTTTCGCGGTCTTCTTCGTCGACCAGGATCACCATCCGGCCGGCTTTCAGCTCGGCGATGATGTCGAGCGTGGAGGCGAGCGTCATAAGGGGGCGAGAAAGAGGAAAGTGCGTATTTTACGCCAGCCGGACGGCGTTTCGGCTGGCGCGGGCGGCGCGGGGCCGGCGAGTGCTCCGGAAAGCGCTGCGGCCGGCCTGTGCGCGGGTGCGGACGGTTGTGGGCCGGGCGTGGCCCGGCCGCGCGTCACGCGTGGTCGTTGCGGCCGCCGAGGTAGTCCAGCTTGCCGAGTTCGACGCCGCTGTGGCGCAGGATGTCGTACGCGGTCGTCACGTGGAAGAAGAAATTGGGCAGCACGAAATTCAGCAGGTACGACTGGCCGGTGAACTCGATCGGGCCGACGCGCATCTTCAGCACGATCTGGCGCGCCTCGCTGCCGTCGATCTGCGCGGCGTCGAAGCTTTTCAGATAGTCGATCGTCTTCTGGATGCGCGCGTGGAGTTCGTCGAAGGTCTGCTCGACATCCGGGTAGCTCGGGATCTCGGCGCCGGCGAGCCGCGCGGCGCAGCCCTTGGCCGTGTCGGTCGCGATGTAGACCTGGCGGACGAGCGGCAGCATGTCCGGATAAAGGCGTGCGCCGATGAACACCGACGGATCGATCTGCTTCTCGGCCGCATGCGCCTGCGCCTTGCCGAGGATGTGCTGCAGGTTGGTGAGACCGCGGATCAGGACGGGCAGCGAAGCCTGGTACATCGAGATGGACATGGGGACGACTCCAATGGGAAGAATGGCGGCCGCTACGCGGCGCGTCGTACGTGGCGGCATGGGAACCGCTGTCGACGCATCTTAGCGCGGCGGCATGACCCGTGCGCGTCGTTGGCCGTTCGGCCAGGTGTCGGCTTGCCGGACGGCCAACGAGCGAACGCGATCGCGATGCTGTCGCTTGGGATGGCCGACGGGGCGGCCCAGCACGAAGTAGGGCGGGAGCAACGCTCGGTGAAGCGATGGGGCTGCGGCGACGCCCGGACAATGCCGGGCCGAACCGTCAGCCGTCGTTACATATATGGGACCGAACTGCCCGATCAGTCCTGCTGGACGCCCTGCGACGCCGACAGCATCCGCTCCACATACCGCGCGATCATGTCGACTTCGAGGTTGACCTTGTCGCCGGCCTTCACGTGACGCAGCGTCGTGACTTCGACCGTATGCGGAATCAGGTTGATCGAGAATTCGCAGCCGTCCGCGCGATCGTCGACCGTATTGACGGTCAGGCTCACGCCGTTCACCGTGATCGAGCCCTTGTACGCGAGATAGCGGCCGAGCTCGCGCGGCGCGACGATTCGCAGTTCGTGCGACTCGCCGACCGGCGCGAAGCGCGTGACGGCGCCGAGGCCGTCTACATGGCCCGACACGATATGCCCGCCGAGGCGGTCGTGCGCGCGCAGCGCCTTCTCCAGGTTCACTTCGCCGGGCTGCGCGAGACCGACCGTCCGGTTCAGGCTTTCGCGCGACACGTCGACGTCGAACGTGGTGTCGGTCTTCTCGATCACCGTCATGCACGCACCCTGGATCGCGATGCTGTCGCCGAGCGCGACATCCGCCAGGTCGAGCCCGCCGGCCTGCACGGTCAGGCGCACGCCGGCTTCGGCCGACGTGCCGAGCGCGGCGATCGATTCGATGCGGCCGACGGCCGCGACAATTCCGGTAAACATCGTGACGATCCCGTTCAGTGAGAGGCGTCGGGCGGCGTGAGCCGCGCGAGGATCCGCAAGTCGTCGCCGATCCGCTCGAACCCGTGGAACGACAGCCGGGTGCGCGCATCGAGGCTGGCCGGCGCGGCGAGATCGAACATGCCGGCCGCGTCGGCGCCCAGCAGGCTCGGCGCCAGATAGACCAGCAATTCGTCGACGCACCGCTCGCGCAGCAGCGAACCGTTCAGCTTGTGGCCGGCCTCCACGTGCAGTTCGTTCACGCCGCGCGCGCCGAGCGCGGCCAGCATCGCGGGCAGGTCGACCTTGCCGTGCGCATTCGCGAGCGGCACGATTTCCGCGCCGCGCGACCTCAGCACGTTCGCGCGGACTTCGCCGGCGGCGTCGAGCCGGCCGCAGAAAATCAGCAGCGGCGCGCCTTCGAGCAGCCGCGCGTCGAGCGGCAGGTCGAGGCGGCTGTCCACCAGGATGCGTTGCGGCTGACGCGGCGTGTCGATGCCGCGCACGGTCAGCAACGGATTGTCCTCGCGCACCGTGCCGATGCCGGTGAGGATCGCGCACGCGCGTGCGCGCCACGCGTGCCCGTCGAGGCGCGCGGCCTCGCCGGTGATCCACTGGCTTTCGCCGGACGGCAGCGCGGTGCGGCCGTCGAGCGACGCGGCGGTCTTCATCCGCACCCACGGGCGGCCGCGCGTCATCCGCGACACGAAGCCGATGTTCAGCTCGCCGGCCTCGTGCGCGAGCAGCCCGCAGCGCACGTCGATACCCGCGTCGCGCAGCATCCCGAGGCCGCGCCCCGACACCTGCGGGTTCGGGTCTTCCATCGCGGCGACGACTTTCGCGACGCGCGCGTCGATCAGCGCGTTCGCGCACGGCGGCGTGCGGCCGAAATGGCTGCACGGTTCGAGCGTCACGTAGACGGTCGAGCCCGCGACGTCGTAGCCGCGCGAACGCGCATCCTTCAGCGCCTGCACTTCCGCGTGATCCTGGCCGGCCGGTTGCGTGAAGCCTTCGCCGATCACGTCGCCGTCCTTGACGATCACGCAGCCGACGCGCGGATTCGGCGCGGTCGTGTACATGCCGTGCGCGGCGAGCCCGAGCGCGCGCTGCATGTGGGCGAAATCGGTATCCGAGAACATGCGCGCGGCCCCGGGTCAGGCGGCGAGTGCCGCGAACGCGCGGCGCGCGGCCGCGAGCGTCGCGTCGATCACCGCATCGTCGTGCGTGCTCGACACGAAGCCGGCTTCGTACGCGGACGGCGCGAAGTACACGCCCTCGTCGAGCATCAGGTGGAAGAAGCGGTTGAAGCGCGCGATGTCGCTCTTCGTGACTTCCGCGAAGCTGCCCGGCACGCGCTCGGCGAAGTACAGGCCGAACATCGCGCCGATCGAATCGGCCGCGAACGGTACGCCGGCCGCGCGCGCTTGCGCCGCGAGGCCGTCGGCGAGCCGCTTCGTCTGCGCGGTGAGCGCGTCGTAGAAACCCGGCGCCTGGATCAGTTGCAGCGTCTTCAGGCCCGCGGCGACCGCGATCGGGTTGCCCGACAGCGTGCCGGCCTGGTACACGCCGCCGAGCGGCGCGAGGTGGGCCATGATGTCGCGGCGGCCGCCGAACGCGGCGGCCGGCATCCCGCCGCCGATCACCTTGCCGAGGCAGGTGAGGTCGGCCGCGATGCCGTAGTACGCCTGCGCGCCGCCGAGCGCGACGCGGAACCCGCACATCACCTCGTCGAAGATCAGCACGGCGCCGTGCTTCGTGCACAGCGCGCGCAGCGCGCCCAGGAATTCGGGCGTGCCGCGTACGAGATTCATGTTGCCGGCGACCGGCTCGACGATCACCGCGGCGATCTCGTCGCCGAATGCGCCGAACGCTTCCTCGAGCGCGGCGACGTTGTTGTATTCGAGGACGGTCGTGTGCTTCGCGATGTCGGCGGGCACGCCGGCCGAGGTCGGGTTGCCGAACGTCAGCAGGCCCGAGCCGGCCTTGACGAGCAGGCTGTCCGCGTGGCCGTGGTAGCAGCCCTCGAACTTGACGATGCGGCTGCGGCCCGTGAAGCCGCGCGCGAGACGCAGCGCGCTCATCGTGGCCTCGGTGCCGCTCGACACCATCCGCACCTGCTCGATCGACGGCACGAGCTTGCAGATTTCCTCGGCGATCTCGATTTCCGCTTCGGTCGGCGCGCCGAACGAGAAGCCGTCGGCGAGCACGTTCTGCACGGCCGACAGCACTTCCGGATGGACGTGGCCGACGATCATCGGGCCCCACGAGCCGATGTAGTCGATGTACTGCTTGCCGTCGGCATCCCAGAAATACGGGCCTTGTGCGCGCGCGACGAAGCGCGGCGTGCCGCCGACCGACCGGAACGCGCGCACCGGCGAGTTGACGCCGCCCGGAATGGTCTTCTGGGCGCGTTCGAAGAGAAGCTGATTGTTGGACATGAGCGAAACCTGCGAGAGAAGGGCGCGGGGGCCGGTGCACGGGCCGCGGCGCCTGGGCGGAACGATCGTCCGATTGTACCGGAGACACGCGCGGCAAGCCCGCCGGCCGGTCTGCGGCCTTTCGGCGCGCGGCATCGGCCGGCCGGAAAGGCGCGCGTGATGCGACCCGGTTTCCGCTTATCGCGGCGGCTTGCGCTTGCCGGTCAGCTCGGCCCAGCGCTTTTCGAGCGGGCCTTCGACCATCGGCTTGATCGACGTGCCGGAGCTCTGCGCATCCCAGGTCTGGACCGAATACGGATGGACGCGTAGCGCGTCGCGCGCGATCACGACGTCCTGATGCGCATCGACCAGCCAGTCGTACACGAAGTCGATGCACAGCCGGTAGCCGCGCTTCGTCGACGGATCGGGCACCTCGTACGGCGCGCGCGTCACGTAGCCGGAGCCGAACACACCCTTGGGTTCCTTCGCGACGCGGTGCAGGAACACGCGGTCGCCCGGCAGGATGCCGCGCGCGAAGCCGCAGCCCCACACGTCATGCACGGCCTCGCCGGCCTTCACGCGCGCGGCGACGTCGGGCAGCTCGGGCCACGGCCATTTCTTGGGGCTCCAGATCAGTAGGAAAGCGGTCATCGGGTGGGTCGTACGTCGAATGGTCAGACGAGAGTGGCAAGCAGCAGCAAGCTTAATCGAATCGGCCCGCGCGTTCGTTCCGCGCATGACGAGCATGGGTGTTTCGCGGCGTGCCGCCGCACGCGGCCCAAGGCACGCAAAAAGTTGCGCGTACAATCATGAGCCTGAACGCGTCGCTTGCGGCGCGGTTTCCCGTCTTCACCGCCACGCGCGCCCCGATGCGCGCGGGCTCCCATTCCGGATACCCATGTCTCACGTCGTCCGGCGCCGGCCCGATGCCCGGCTGATCCTGTTGCTCGGCGCGCTCGCGGCCTGCGGGCCGATCGCCACCGACATGTACCTGCCGAGCCTGCCGTCGATCGCCGACAGCTTCTCCGTCAGCGCCGGCGCCGCGCAGCGCACGCTGACGAGCTTCATGGCCGGCTTCTCGATCGGCATGCTGCTGTACGGCCCGCTGTCCGATACGTGGGGCCGCCGCCCCGTGTTGCTCGGCGGCATTGCGCTGTTCACGCTCGCGAGCATCGGCTGCTTCGTGTCGGGTTCGATCGACATGCTGATCGTCGTGCGTTTCCTGCAGGCGCTCGGCGCCGGCGCCGCGTCGGTGCTCGCGCGTGCGATCGCGCGCGACGCGCACGAGCCGAGCGATGCGGCGAAGGTGCTGTCGATGGTCGCGATCGTCACCGCGGTCGGGCCGCTGCTCGCGCCGCTGATCGGCGGCCAGATCCTGCGTTTCTCCGGCTGGCGCGGCGTGTTCGTCGTGCTGGCCGTGTTCGGCGCGATCTGCGCGACGACCGCGTATCTGCGCGTGCCCGAAACCTGGCCGAAGGAGCGGCGCAAGAGCGCGGCCGTGCTCGCGTCGTTCGCGTCGTACGGGCGCATCCTGTCCGATCCCGTCGCATGGGGGCACATGCTGTGCGGCGGGATGGCGTTCGCGTCGATGTTCTCGTACATCACCGCGACGCCGTTCGTGTACATCGAGTATTTCCACGTGTCGCCGCAGCACTACGGGCTGCTGTTCGGCCTGAACGTCGTCGGGATCATGATCGGCAACTTCGCTAACACGCGGCTCGTCGGCCGCATCGGCTCGCTGCGCATCATCTCGGCCGCGTCGCTCGTGAGCTGCATCGCGTCGCTCGCGGTCGCGTTCGTCGCGCTGACGGGGTTGGGGGGGCTGTGGTCGATCGTCGTGTGCCTGTTCTTCGTCGTCGGCGTGGTCGGGATCCTGTCCGCGAACTGCACGACCGACCTGATGCACCGCTATCCGCACAACGCGGGCGCGTCGGCGGCAGTGTTCGGCGCGATGCAGCTGGCGCTCGGTGCGCTCGCGAGCGTCGCGATCGGCGCGCTCGCGGACGGCACGCCGTTCGCGATGGGCGTGACGATCGGCGTTACCGGCGTGTTGTGTTTCGTCGGGCGTTATCTGGTGCTGCGCTGGCACGGACGGCCGGTGAAGGCGGGAGCTTGATTCGCTTGGCGGGATAGGTGGGCGGGCAGGTGTTCGGATGCGTGAACGCAGCCGCGTCGCTAGGTGCTTCTCAGTGTGTCGCGTACGGTAGCTTGTTCACGAGATATCCATGACAATTCGCGGTAACCCCAATACCGCATCTAATTTCCAGTCGACACTTTTCTCTGTCATGGGCTTGAACCGCGGGTTTCCAGGCAGGGTTCGATGCGTCGATAGTCACTCCTGCCCCGTCCCGCCGCCTTTGCGTTGCCAAAGTTGGCGAAGGAGAGCAGGTTTCTCAATGTGCTCGCATCGATTTTAAAAGCCTCCGCCAGAATCCCTTTTGACTGGGGGCTCTTCGCGCTTTTTGTCGGAAGAAAGGTAGTCGAACACAAAATTCGAAATTCCTTCTATTGTGGGTGGACAGTCTGGGTTGTTTATTATTGGCATGTTGAAGTGGCGAAACACCGATAACAAGAATAAGGAGATGTCATCATGATATATTTTAAAATCGTCAAGTATGTTCGTGTTTTTTGACACTTCGCCGCGGTCGATGAATGCAATTTCCCTTACAAAAATGTCGATTACGGTTTCAATGATTTTTTCTTTCGAGGGTGGTGCTTGATGTTTGGTTTCCGTGTCTTGCATCATACGCGCACTTTCCTGTGAGGGCTGCATCAATCACAGTTTGCAATCGAACCGTGCCGCAATAATAACTTCGGGAAAAACCTAACTCCAATGTCGCTGATGATCTGATGATATTTGTGTGCTTGATTGAATTTCCTGTCACTGGATTTCCAAGCAACGATTTTTTGATTGGGATTCCTCCTGCTCCGACTAGAATCGTTGTCCCGGTCAGGCCGTAATACTCTTTTGCGAATTTCCATAGATCTGCTCCGACGGATCCGGTCGATTTTCCCAGGTTGAGGGACGTCGAGGAATATAATAATTCATAGTCGAGCTTGTTTTAGGGGGCAATAATCCCGCTCGTGTTGGTGGGAAATCTGCTGAATTCGAGTGGTAGTTGTGATGTATTGGGTGTGAAATTTCTGTCGATTGATCGATTTATTTCTTTCGTCGCGGAAACATCGCCTAAAAAATAAACTGGTCTGTTTGTCGAGGTGCAATCAGCGCGGCAGACTTTCCAAGCGCTGATTGTTCCACTCTCCATCCAAAATAGCCTGATAGAGCATGCCTAGAGTCAGTGGTGCTTTGTCATATTTTTCTCGGCGTTTTCTGGAGAAAACCATCCGCGCCACTTCAACCAAGCTAAAGCCCTCTCCTGAGAAGTAGCGATTGAACTCAAAATCTTCGACCTGCACCGGAAATTTATCGAAGAAGCTCTCCATAAACTCGATCGCATCGTCACCAGTGATATCCAAATCACCCTCGACGGCATGACCTTTTGTGAGAATTTTTTTGGGACTAACATCGGCCTCCCTTCTCACAAAATCCTCGAACTCGTTCCATGTAAACTGGCTCAAGGCATACCTCTCTCCGCAAACTGGATGAACGTGATGCTGTCGATGCCAACCGGGGTTCCGTGAGAAACGCGTCATTTCTCGCGTCGGACCGGGATGGCGGCATCACGCGGAGTGAAGGAAGTTACCGAGCCTGGGCAACTGCTGACAATTGGACTTGTTCGAAAATGGGCGCATGTACGAACGTAGGACGTCTCGCGTAGGCATAGGCAGAAGGCATCGTCGATACCTGCCGAGCCGCCGTTGTTCGCGCCGGTGCCGCTCATGCGAAACACCCCGAACGCCGGGCTTGAATCCAGCGTTCGGGGTGCCGTGGATCGACGGCGTTTCGCCGAAGCGTCAATCCCGCGCGACGTCCTTCGCCGCCGGCGGCGCGCCGTGGCTCAGCCAGTCGAGCACGTCGGCCGTCTCGTCGTCGCTTGCCCGCGCGCGCCTGCGCTACCGCCTCCGGCAGCTCGCCGTTGGTCGATGCGCGACGGATCGCGACGCCCACCGCGAGGATGTCGATCATCAGCAGATGCAGGATCCGCGAGATCATCGACAGCTGCGACTCGCGCATCCCGATGTGATCGGTTTCGAGCGTGACGGTCGCGCGCGAACGCGATTCTTGCGATGTCCTGGTCCGAATGCGCGAGAGCAGCGAAGAGCGACTACAGCGCATTCGTGAATGCTTGTTCAGATAGCGATTGCCATGCGAAGCCCGCGCGATGCGCGGTGGTTTGCAAAGCGCGGGTCAGCGAGCGCGTGAACGCGGAAGTGAGCGACAGAATACCGGCGATATCACCATCGACCCCGGGGCGCATGACACCGACCAGGTGATGCGCGCGCGGTGTTTTTTGTTCGGTTGCGGCGTGCCGTATCCAGTTGTCGCCGGCAAGCGCCTGCAGGGTGTCTCGTGAAACGATCGGGGCGGGCGCGTGATGCTCCGAGATCAGCACGACTTGTGCCTGACTGTCCCACGCATAGCCGGGTGCGTCGAACAGGAGCTTCGCTGTGTCGACGGCATGTGTCGAAACGAGCACGGTGCGTGCAGTCCCGCGATGTACCGCGGCGCGTGCATGGGCCGCGAGGCCGGCAATATGCAACGGCTGCGACGTATCGTCGCTCGATGACAGTGCGATCGCTTGTTTAGCGGGCGGTACGACAGGAAAGGTCAGGGTCGCGACGGAGGTGAGTGCGCGGGCGAGTACGTCAGCGACGCCGGGCGGTACACCGGCGTCGACGGCGCGCGGTTCGACGTGCCAGCCAATCAGGATGACGTCGGCGGCTGGCGGCGGCAATGGACCGAGTTGCCACTGCGAAAGGGTTGGCGTCTCGCAGACGAGAATCGTGGGGGCGCTCATTGCGTTTTTGCGTGAGGTAATGGCGTGAAGACAGCATCACCCCAGTCATAAATGGTGCCGCCTAGTGTGGCGCCCGCCTGATATCCGGCGTATCCGCCAATCACGCAGCCAGCCAAACCGCCGATTGCCGTGCCAAGCGGTGTTCCCAGGGAGCCGATCGACGCCCCCACAGGTCCTACAGTCTTGCAGCCGATCCACGCGAGCGCCCATCCAGCAGTGACCTCGGATGCACGACGAATGGGTCGACTCGCTACGACAACGGATGCGATGTCAAGCGCAACGCCGAAAATCGCAAGCACACGTCCAGCATGGCGAAAATATTTGGCCGAACGATACGCGACCGCTCCTAATTGCTTGATTGGCGTACGGTCGCTGATACCGAACGTTTCGTACGTGCCTCGTTGATTCCAATGATAATCGACCGTCTTCGTCTGGACGTTGTATCCGTAATCCAGACGGAGATGCTTGCGCCCCGATACGTCCTGGAAAAAAAGCGTGGAGGTCGAGCCTCGCTTGGGCATGGCGCCTCGCGGCCGCAATTCTATGCACAGGCAGGCCCTGCGTGCCGGGTATTGGGATGCGGATGGCGCTCGCCATGCCTATCGAATAAGGGATGCTGCCGGATGCGGGGGCGTTGGGGTCGGACATGGCGGTGTTGATGGTTAATCGAGATACGTTCGGACCCGTGACTTGCGTTGAGAATCGTGCACGGTGCAAAAGATGCTTCCGACCATACTTCGATTTTCGATCAAAGCGCTCTCCTTCAGTAATTCGCGTACCGACGTTACGGGCACGGCAGCCTTGTCACCATTGGCGATGCAGCTCAAATTGCAAAGACGTGGCCTTGTTGCACAGTGTTAATTCGTCGATTCGCCCACTGCGGCACACCAACGCCAAGCGGCTCCCCAATGCAAAACACCCCGAACGCCGGGCCTGAATCCAGCGTTCGGGGTGTCGTTCACCGAGGCGTTTTTTTACCGCTGCCTCAATCCCGCGCGACGTCCTTCGCCGCCGGCGAAGCCCCATGACTCAACCAGTCGAGCACGTCGGCCGTTTCGTCGTCGGTGGCGCGTGCCCGCGCCTGCGCGACCGCCTCCGGCAGCTCGCCGTTGGTCGATGCGCGACGGATCGCGACGCCCACCGCGAGGATGTCGATCATCAGCAGATGAAGAATTCGCGAGATCATCGACAGTTGCGACTCGCGCATCTCGATGTGGTCGGTCTCGAGCGCGACGGTCGCGCGCTTCGCGAGCGGCGTGTTGCTCGACGTGATCGCGATCACCTTCGCGCCGGCCTGCATCGCGACGTCGAGCACGCGCAGCAGCTCGGGCGCGCGTCCCGACTTCGACACCGCGACGATCACGTCGCCCTTGCCGAGCAGCGCGGCCGATGCGGCCTGCATGTACAGGTCGCCGTACGCGATCGTCGGAATCCCGAAGCGGAAGAATTTGTAGTGCGCGTCCTGCGCGACGATGTTCGAGTTGCCGAGCCCGTAGAACTCGATGCGCCGCGCGCCGTTCAGGATCTCGATCGCGTTCTCGACGTGCTCGAAATTCAGGTGCTCGCGCAGTTGCAGGATCGCGGACACCGTGTTGTCGAGCACCTTCGCGCCGAAGTCGGTGGCCGTATCGCCGAGGTGCACCTGGCTGTGGCTCATCGGGATCGTGCCGGTGAGGCCGGTCGCGAGCTTCAGCTTGAAATCCGACAGCCCCTGGCAGCCGAGCGAGCGGCAGAAGCGGATCACGGTCGGCTGGCTCACGTCGGCCTTGCGCGCGATGTCGACGATCGGATCGTTGATGATCGAGCGCGGATGGTTCAGCGCGAGATCGGCCACGCGGCGCTCGGCCGGCGTCAGCGCGTCGCGCATCTGGCGGATTCGCTCGAACACCGCCGACGACGCGCCGCCGGAACGGTTCGACAACTGTTCCGCGAGAATCGCCGACACACCGAGGAACGCCGGATATTCGGCGGTGATCAGGTACGTCGGGATGTTCTTGAGGTAGTGCGTGAAGCGGCCCTTCGCCTCGAAGCGCGCGCGGAACGACGAGCGCGTGAACAGTTCGCCCAGCTTCAGCGCGACGCCGCCGCCGATGTACACGCCGCCGAGCGCGCCGAGCGTGAGCGCGACGCTGCCCGCGAACGCGCCGAGAATCCCGCAGAAGCATTCGACCGTCTCGAGCGCGAGCGCATCGCCCGCATGCGCGCGCTCGACGATCTCGACCGTGTCGACGGATGCCGCGACGCGCTTCTTGTCGCGCGCGGCGAGTGCGCGATAGATGATCTCCATGCCGGGGCCCGCGCACACGCGCTCGAACGACACGTGCGGAAACTTCTTGCGCGCGTACTGCAGCACCAGATCCTCGCGTTCGTCCTGCGGCGCGAACGACGCGTGGCCGCCCTCGCTGCCGAGCGCGATCCAGCGGTCGTCCGCCGGGATCAGCCCCGACACGCCGAGCCCGGTGCCGGGCCCGAGCAGGCCGATCACGCTGTTCTGGCGCCGCGCGCCGCCGCCCACCTGCACGCGTTGCGCATCGGTCAGGCCCGGCAGCGCCATCGCGAGCGCGGTGAAATCGTTGACGACCAGCAGCGTGTCGAAGCCGAGCGCGCGGCGCGTCGCCTCGATCGAGAAGCTCCAGTCGTGGTTCGTCATCGTGACCTGGTCGCCGTCGACCGGGTTCGCGATCGCGATCGCCGCGTGGTTCACGCGGCTGATCTTCACGTCCTTCAGGTATTTGCGGATCGCATCGGTGATCGTCGGATAGTCGGCGCCGGGATACACGCGGATCTGCGTGATCTCGCCGGGGCCGGTTTCCAGCGCGAAGCGCGCGTTGGTGCCGCCGACGTCTGCGAGCAGGCGCGGGCCGTCGGCATGCTGACCCGCGACGACCGCCTTACTTTGCACACCAGTAGACATCGAGCTGGGTCCCCTTGTCGTTGGCCAGTTGGGAAATCGCGTTCTTCTGCAGCGACGCGGCCGCGGCGTCGAGCACGTCGCGTTTGCGCTCGCCCGCGATCAGCAGGAACAGCCGGTCGACGCGCTTGAGCGCATCGAGCGAATAGCTCACGCGTGCATGCGGCGCCGCGCCCGGATGCACGGCGACGAAGCGTTCCGGCGTCGTGATCGCGTGGTCCCATTCGGGTGCGTCGGCGAAGATCGACGCGGTGTGGCCGTCCTCGCCCATGCCGAGCACCGCGACGCTCGGCACGCGATAGTCGGCGTTTGCGTTCAGCGCGGCGACGTGCGCGTCGAGCGTGCTGCGCGTGTCGACGAGCGGCAGGAAGCGGGCAGGGGCCGCCGCGTGCTGCAGCAGCGTGTCGCGCACGAGTTGCGCGTTGCTGGCCGCGTCGTCGTCCGGCACCCAGCGGTCGTCGACCAGCGTGACGTCGACGCCGGCCCAGTCGAGCGCCGCATGCGACAGCGTGTGCAGGAACGGGCGCGGGCTGGTACCGCCGGACACCGCGAGCAACGGGCGCGCGCGGCCGGCGAGCGCCGCGCGCAGCGCATCGCCGACGGCGCGCGCGAGCGCTTCGCTTTGCGCTTCCTGGGTGTCGAAAGCGTGGATCTCGATCACATCTCCTCCGGACTGCTTTGTCTGTTCAAATCGTACGAATCGTGGGGCACGTTGCCGCGTACGGTGGCGTACGCGGCAACGGTTTGCATCAGTTTTCTTCTTCGAGCCAGCAGGTGTCGTGCTGCGCGAGCATCGCGCTCGACGCGGCCGGCCCCCACGTGCCCGCCGCGTACGGCTTCGGCGGCTTCAGCGTGCGCGCCCATTCGTTCAGGATCGGCTCGACCCACTGCCATGCCGCTTCCTGTTCGTCGCGACGCACGAACAGCGCGAGCCGGCCGTTGATCACGTCGAGCAGCAGGCGCTGGTATGCCTCCATCTGCCCTTCCTTGAAGAACTGGTCGAACGCGAGGTCGAGGTGCACGCTGGCGAGGTTCATCCCTTCGCCCGGCTGCTTCGCGAGGCAATACAGGCGGATCGTCTCGTTCGGCTGCAGCCGGATCACGAGGCGGTTCGAACCGGGGCGCAGCGCGGTCGGCCCGAGCGCCGAATGCGGCACCGGGCGGAAGTTGACGACGATCTCCGCGACGCGGTCGGCCAGCCGCTTGCCGGTGCGCAGGAAGAACGGCACGCCGGCCCAGCGCCAGTTCTCGATCTCGACCTTCAGCGCGACGAAGGTCTCGGTCTGGCTGTCGGGCTTCACGCCCGGCTCGGTCGCGTAGGCCGGCACCTGCGCGCCCTTGATCACGCCCGCATGATACTGGCCGCGCACGGCAACCTTGCCGATGTCGCGCGGATCGATCGGCTTCAGCGCGCGCAGCACGCGCAGCTTCTCGTCGCGCACCGAGTCGGAATCCATCGAGTGCGGCGGCTCCATCGCGACGATCGACAGCAACTGCAGCAAGTGGTTCTGCACCATGTCGCGCAGCGCGCCCGTATTGTCGTAGAAGTCGCCGCGCGCCTCGACGCCGAGCTCCTCGGCGATCGTGATCTGGATGCTCTCGACCCATTCGCGGCGCCACAGCGGCTCGAACAGCGCATTGCCGAAGCGCAGCGCGAGCAGGTTCTGTACCGGCTCCTTGCCGAGGTAGTGGTCGATCCGGTAGATCTGGCCTTCCGCGAAGATCTCGCCGACCGCGTCGTTGATCGCGTTCGACGATTTCAGGTCGTAGCCGAGCGGCTTCTCGAGCACGATGCGCGAGTCTTCATTCAGGCCGACCGACGCGAGCGCCTTGCAGATCGGCACGAACAGCGACGGGCCCGTCGCGAGATAGAACACGCGGATGCCGGGCAGCGACGCCACCGCGTCGCGCAGCACGCCGTAGTCTTCCGCGCGGCCGAGATCGAGGTGCACGTAGTCGATGCGATCGAGGAAGGACTTCCACGCGGCGGCGTCGAACGCGTTGCCGGCCGCCTTCGCCGCATGCGGCTTCACGTGCGTGTCGACCCATTCGAGATAGGCTGCCCGATCCGATTCGTGTCGCGCCACGGCGACGATCCGGCCGCTCGCCGCCAGCATGTTCGCGCGGTGCGCTTCGAACAGCGCGGGCAGGATCTTGCGCATCGACAAATCGCCGGTGCCGCCGAAAAGTACGAAGGTAAAGCTGGAATCGGTATGCATGTGTCTCCGCCGTGTTGGGGTGCCCGGAAGCGATCCGTAGTGCGATAAAAATATTTTTGACACTGAATTGTAGTTTAACTACAATCCGCCGCAAGGGGTAGCACCTGGGCGAAGAAAAAAAGAAGTGCGGTCGATGAACTGCGCGAGCTTCGCCTTCGGGAGCGCCTTGTGCCGAATGTTATCGGACATTGGCGGTGCGCATCGTCGGCGCGCCGTCGGCCCCGGGCTCGCGTCGCATCATCGCGGCGGGCCAGAAACACAAAGAGGAGACACGCCGTTGAATCTCGATTCACGCTTTCTGTAAGAGCCCGGCCGGTCATCGGCCCCGTACGCTGCATGCGTCCCGCGGCTCGATTTCCCCGTCGTTATCAAGAAGCCGGTTCCTGGTCAGGGAACCTCACGAGTTGATTCAGTCTGGAGGAGATAAGTAATGAAAGTTCGCTCGATCATGGGCGCGCTCTGCGCCGCAGGCCTGATGGCTGGCGCCGTGGCGGCGCAGGCAGCCGAGAACGTAACCGTGCTGCACTGGTGGACCTCGGGCGGCGAGTCGAAGGCCGTCGGCGTGCTGAAGGACGACCTGCAGAAGCAGGGCTACGTGTGGAAGGACTTCGCGGTCGCGGGCGGCGCCGGCGCCGCTGCGATGACCGCGCTGAAGACCAAGGTGATCAGCGGCGATTCTCCGTCGGCCGCGCAGATCAAGGGCCCGCTGATCCAGGACTGGGCCGACCAGGGCGTGCTCGTCAACATCGATTCGGCTGCCGGCGACTGGAAGCAGAACCTGCCGCCGGAAATCGACAAGATCATCAAGTACAAGGGCCATACCGTCGCCGCGCCGTTCTCGGTGCACCGCGTCAACTGGCTGTACATCAACAAGGCCGCGCTCGACAAGGTCGGCGCGAAGGTGCCGACCACCTGGCCTGAATTCTTCGCGGTGGCCGACAAGCTGAAGGCCGCGGGCATCCAGCCGATCGCGATGGGCGGCCAGCCGTGGCAGGACCTGACGCTGTGGGAGGACGTCGTGCTGTCGCAGGGCCCGGCGTTCTACAAGAAGGCGCTGGTCGACCTCGACCAGGCGACGCTGACGTCGCCGCAGATGGTGTCGGTATTCGACACGGTGCGCAAGATCCAGGGCTACTTCGATACCGGCCGTAACGGCCGCGACTGGAACCTCGCGACCGCGATGGTCATCAACGGCAAGGCCGGCATGCAGTTCATGGGCGACTGGGCGAAGGGCGAGTTCGAGAACGCGGGCAAGAAGTCGGGCAAGGACTACATCTGCGCACCGGTGCCGGGCACGGCGAACGCGTACACGTTCAACGTCGATTCGTTCGTGTTCTTCCAGCAGAAGGGCGAGAAGAACGCGACGCCGGGCCAGCTCGCGCTCGCGAAGACGATCATGACGCCGGACTTCCAGGAGCAGTTCAGCCTGCTGAAGGGCTCGGTGCCGGTGCGTCTCGGCGTGAAGATGGACAAGTTCGACGACTGCGCGAAGAAGTCGTATGCCGACGAGCAGACCGCGATCAAGTCGGGCGGCTTCGTGCCGTCGCTCGCGCACGGCATGGCGCAAGGCGACGCGACCGCCGGCGCGATCACGGACGTCGTGACGAAGTTCATGAACTCGCAGCAGGATTCGAAGAGCGCGGTCGCCGCGCTCGCGAAGGCCGCGAAGGTCAAGTAACGCGCGCCAGGCGCCCGGCCGGACACGCTTCATCGGCCGGGCGTTTTTGCATGTGCAGCAAACGGGCTCGCCCGCGAGCCCGTGCCGTACCCGGCGCCGGCCAGGCCTGCGTCGCCCTCGTTCCAGGAGTCGAATCAAGTGGCTGCCCCTCTTAGCGGAAACGGATCCGGCGCTGCCGCCGCACGGCGTACGTCGCCGATGTCGGCCTTCGCCGATCGCTGGATCCCGAAGCTCGTGCTCGCGCCGAGCGTCGCGATCGCCGTCGTGTTCATCTACGGCTTCATCCTGATTACCGGCTATCTGTCGCTGACCAACTCGCGGCTGTTGCCCAACTACGAATTCGACGGCTTCGGCCGTTACACGGACCTGTTCCAGAACGACGTGTGGTGGACCTCCGCCGCGAACCTCGGCTGGTTCGGGATCCCGTTCATCGCGATCTGCGTCGCGCTCGGGCTGTTCCTCGCGATCCTGCTCGACCAGCGGATCCGCAACGAAGGCGCGCTGCGCGCGATCTTCCTGTACCCGATGGCGCTGTCGTTCATCGTCACGGGCACCGCGTGGCAGTGGATCCTGAACCCCGGCCTCGGCCTCGAGAAGGTGATGCACGACTGGGGCTGGACGAGCTTCTCGTTCGGCTGGCTCGACGATCCGGACAAGGCGATCTTCTGCGTGGTGATCGCGGCCGTGTGGCAGTCGACCGGCTTCGTGATGGCGCTGTTCCTCGCGGGGCTGCGCGGCGTCGACGGCGAGATCTTCAAGGCCGCGCAGGTCGACGGCGCGACGCTGCCGACCATCTACCGCAAGATCGTGATCCCGAGCATGCGCCCGGTGTTCTTCTCGGTGCTGCTGATCCTCTGCCACATCACGATCAAGACCTTCGACCTCGTCGTCGCGCTGACGGCGGGCGGCCCGGGCACGTCGTCGTCGCTGCCGGCCATGTTCATGTACACGTTTTCGTTCAACCGCGGCCAGCTCGGGCTCGGCGCGGCGTCCTCGGTGATGATGCTCGCGACCGTGGTCGCGGTGCTGGTGCCGCTGATGTATATGGAATCGAGGAGCACCCGCAATGCAGCCTAAGATGACGATCAGCCGGGCAGTGATCTATGCGGCACTGATCCTGTTCGCGCTGTATTTCCTGTTTCCGATCTACGTGATGCTGTCGACGTCGTTCAAGGACCTCGACCAGCTGCGCACCGGCAACCTGCTGACGCCGCCCACCACGTGGACCGTCGACCCGTGGGTGAAGGCATGGAGCGGGGCGTGTACCGGCGTGCGCTGCGACGGGATGAAGCCGTTCTTCCTGAACTCGCTGCAGATGGTGATCCCGGCCGTGCTGATCTCGTCGCTGATCGGCGCGTTCAACGGCTACGTGCTCACCCACTGGCGCTTTCGCGGTGCGGACGCGCTGTTCACGATGATGCTGGTCGGCTGCTTCATTCCGTTCCAGGTGATCCTGCTGCCGATGGCGCGCCTGCAGGGGATGCTCGGCCTCGCGAACACGATTCCGGGCCTCGTGTTCGTGCACGTCGTGTACGGGATCGCGTTCACGACGATGTTCTTCCGCAACTTCTACGTGAGCGTGCCGGCCGAACTCGTGAAGGCCGCGCGCATCGACGGCGCCGGCTTCTTCACGATCTTCACGAAGATCCTGCTGCCGGTGTCGCTGCCGATCTTCATGGTGTGCCTGATCTGGCAATTCACGCAGATCTGGAACGACTTCCTGTTCGGGATCGTGTTCTCCGGCGTCGATTCGATGCCGATCACGGTCGCGCTGAACAACCTCGTCAACACGTCGACGGGCGTGAAGGAATACAACGTCGACATGGCCGGCGCGATCATCGCCGCGCTGCCGACGCTGCTCGTCTACATCGTCGCCGGCCGCTACTTCGTGCGCGGGCTGACGGCAGGCGCGGTGAAGGGGTAAGCGCGGCTTTTCCGATACGACGAACCGGCCGCGCACCCCGCGCGGCGCATCGAAACGAACCCGACGCGGCGCCGGCGTGCGCCGCGCGAGACGAGACAGAGGATTCACAGCATGGCAAGCCTTTCCATCCGTGACGTGTACAAGACCTACCCGAACGGGGTGCCGGTCCTGAAGGGTGTCGACATCGAGATCGAGGACGGACAGTTCCTGATCCTGGTCGGCGGCTCGGGCTGCGGGAAATCGACGCTGCTCAACATGATCGCCGGGCTCGAGACGGTCACGAGCGGCGAGATCTGCATCGACGGCAAGGTCGTCAACGATCTGTCGCCGAAGGATCGCGACATCGCGATGGTGTTCCAGTCGTACGCGCTGTATCCGTCGATGACGGTGCGCGAGAACATCTCGTTCGGGCTGAACATCCGCAAGGTGCCGAAGAACGAGCAGCAGCAGATCGTCGACCGCGTGTCGGCGATGCTGCAGATCCAGCATCTGCTCGACCGCAAGCCGGGCCAGCTGTCGGGCGGTCAGCGCCAGCGCGTCGCGATGGGCCGCGCGCTTGCACGCGATCCGTCGCTGTTCCTGTTCGACGAACCGCTGTCGAACCTCGACGCGAAGCTGCGTATCGAGATGCGCGCGGAAATCAAGCTGCTGCACCAGCGCCTCGGCACGACGATCGTCTACGTGACGCACGACCAGATCGAGGCGATGACGCTCGGCGACCGGATCGCGGTGATGAAGGACGGCGTGGTCCAGCAGTTCGGTGCGCCGCAGGATATCTACGATTCGCCGTCGAACCTGTTCGTCGCGGGCTTCATCGGCGCGCCGCCGATGAACTTCATCAACGGCCGTCTGGTCGAGCAGGGCAGCGGCATCGCGCTCGAGATCGACACGGGCCTCGCGCGCAGCGCGCTGAACCTGCCGTTCGACGCGGCGAAGCTGAAGTCGCACGTGGGCCGCGAGGTGATTCTCGGGTTGCGCCCGGAGCGCATCACCGACGCACGCAACGCACATCACGGCGAGGCGTCGAAGCTGCAGCCGATCGACGTGCGCGTCGACGTGACCGAGCCGACCGGGCCGGACACGCACGTGTTCGCGCAGGTGAACGGCAAGCGGATCGTGAGCCGCGTGCATCCGGCCGCGAACCCGCAGCCGGGGCAGACGCAGTCGCTGCTGTTCGACGTGTCGAAGGCCGTGCTGTTCGATCCGGCGTCGGAAGAACGGATTGCGTGAGGCACTGGATGCGCTGAATGAAGAAGGGGCCGTTTCGAAACGGCCCCTTTCGTCTGTGCATGCCGGTGCCGCGTCAATGCGGCAACCGCACGTCGAACTTGAACGTCGCGAGCCGCGCGGCGAGGATGAAGCCGGTCGCGAGCAGCACGCTGTATGGAGGCAATCACGGACTCGGCAATGACAAGAGATACGAACCGATCGCATGCATGAGCGGCATGAACAGAAGGCACGCGAAGACGGCCGGAAAATAAAATCTCGAGCGGCGGACGGTGGAGAACAGGCCGGCCACGGCGACGACCAGACAAACGGTCGCGAGTGTACCGAACAGGTCGCTATCTGCGATTACCGAAAAGAACGCACGCATCCTTGCCTCGGCATTACTGATTGAATGCAGCGAAATTCCAGCGATACAGCTGGAATTGCTTTAGAAAGTCCTTCACTTCGGCGCCTGTGGTCTCGTTTCTGTAGTCCCACCCTTCCTCGCCGGGGGTGTAGTACCCGTTTTCGACGCTCATACCTGCATAACTGGCGCTTTGCGGATCTGCACGATTGTGGCCGAATATCCTCATGATCGTCGTGAATGGACGGACGATCACACCGCTCGAATTGCCCTGCATGATCGAAACGGACGAGGGCGAGGTGCGCGTGACCAACTGAACGTGATGCCCGATGCCTGCGCGATCATTGGCCTGTACGAGCATGTCTCCCGCGCGGAGCGACTCGGCCGTCGTAAGTCGTACGGTATTCGAACCGGTGCGTTGTGTGTCCGGTGCGCCGAAAGTCAGCGCGACCATCTCGGCGAAACCGTACATCGTCGAATCGTATCGCTGGTGTTCCGATTCGCCGTAGATTTCCATGTTTCGATAACTGCGCACACCGGTGGTCAACTTGAGCGGCAACCCGCGCAGGGCCGCGAACTGGACGAGTAACCGTAGCGCGAAGTCCTCGCATGTAAATCGATTCTCACGCGTACTGCCGTTGCGGTCCCAGTACGTTTCCTTCTGCAGCTGTTGTGCCAGTTGCGGAATTGCGCGCTGGTATTCGCCGACGTCGGCGTCGGTCCATCTGCGGACCGTTTTCCAGAATGTCTTGAATCGGACGGTGACGGGTTTCGGCGACGGGTCGTTTGTCGGCGTGGTCTTACGTGCCGCGATCCGTTTGTATCGATTGCCTTCAGGAGAAATGTGGACGCGTTCGGGCATGACTATTCCGCGAGATAGATCGTGATGTTTTCGGCACAGGAAGTGGACGCGAGCAAGTGCGTTTGTCCGTGCGCGTCCGTTCGTCCGTATTCAAACGCCCCGGTGTCTCGCTGCAATGCGTAAGCGACGTCGCTCAGCGGGGTACCCGCGGTGTCCCGAAGAATGAAGCGATCGGTGTAGACGAGCTGGGCCGTTGGCGTGACCGTATCTGTTGCGACGAGCACGGATTCGATGCCAATGTTGCAATCCGAAGCGTCTATTTTCCATCGACGGCCGTATCGGGAAATGATGCGGGGAGGGCGCTCACAGCCACATCTGACCCAATCGTTGCTCAGGGCTTGAACTCGTCCCGCGGAAGTGAAGTCGCGCAGTCGCTTTTTGCTCGGCGCGCCAGGGGCCGCCTCAATTGTCCCGACGCTCTCGCATGTGCTGCACCACGCGCGTTGTCCGACGAACGTGATTTTCCGGCGTTTGCCGTCGTCATCGACGATCGTTCCGCACTTACCGCCATCGAGTACGTAGCCGCCGCTATCCAGCGGATCGCCTTCAACTACCGCGTAAAAAATAGTCATGCCGCACCCGTTCGCGTTTGTCGGGCGAAACGTAGCACGGGGTTGTCGATTGCGAAAGGGAATTGTAAAAAACTGTGTCCGATCGATCGGGCGTTTTCGGATCACCGGCGTGCGGCGACGAGAAGCCGGTTTCGACGGCCCCTCGTGCCTCAAACAATGCCCGGATTCAATGCGGCAACCGCACGTCGAACTTGAACGTCGCGAGCCGCGCGGCGAGGATGAAGCCGGTCGCGAGCAGCACGCTGTACACCGAGTCGAACTGCAGCCACACGAGCAGCAGGTAGAACCAGCAGCCGACGAACGCGCAGGTCGCGTACGGCCGCGAATCGCGCAGGATCAGCGGGATGTCGTTGCACAGCACGTCGCGGACGATCCCGCCGACCACGCCGGTAATCACGCCCATCATCACCGCGATGAAGCGCGGCATTTCGGCGTCGAGTGCGATCGACGTGCCCGAGATGCTGAAGATGCCGAGCCCGATCGCGTCGGCAATCAGCAGCAGCCGTTCGGCCGACAGCCGCGACAGCATCCGCAGCACGAACGGCGCGAACAGCGCGAGCACGAAGATCGCGATCACGTAGTCGTCGTGCACGACCCAGTAGAACGGCCGGCGCTCGAGCAGGATGTCGCGCAGCGTGCCGCCGCCGAAGGCGGTCGCGAGCGCGACGACGAACGTGCCGACCGAGTCGAGGCGGTTCTTGCGTGCCTCGATGAACCCCGAAATCGCGAATGCGAGCGTGGCGATCGCCTCCAGTACTGCGATCGCGAGCGTCAGCCTAGGATGCGGCACGCGGCCCCCGGTCGGCCGGCGTCGCATGCGGCTGCAGCAGCACGAGCACCGCGCCCGCGCCGCCGTCGTGGCCGCGCGCCTCGCAGAATGCGATCACTTCCTCCTTCTGCACGAGCCAGGCGCGCACCTTGCCCTTCAGCACGGGTTCCTTGCCGATCGAGCCGAGCCCCTTGCCGTGGATCACGCGCAGGCAGCGCAGCCCTTTCTTGCCGGCTTCGCGGATGAATTCGGCGAGCGCGTCGCGCGCCTCGTCGCGCCGCATGCCGTGCAGATCGATCTGTGCCTGCACGATCCACGCACCGCTCCTCAGCCTGCGCACGACGTCGCGGCTGATGCCGGGGCGGTGGTAATACAGCGAGTCGTCGCTGTCGAGCAGCGTCTCGGGATCGAACTCGTCGGACAGCGTCGCGTTCAGCACGGCTTGCTCGTCGCGCTGCGTCTGCTTCGGCACCGGGTCGGGCGGCGTGCGGCCCGACGACGCGCGCGGCGGCGCGTTCAGCGGCCGGATCGCGCCGATCTCGTTGCGGAACAGATTCGCGTCGGCTTCCGCCTTGCGCTCGGCCTTCTCGGTTTCGATGCGCGCGCGTTCGCGACGATCGGCTTCGCCTTGCAGCGACTTGCGCAACGCGCCGAGGCCCGCGAGGCCCTGGCCGCGCAACGCGGCCGCGTCGAGGGCGGGCGGCGGCGCCTCGGGCGCCGGGGTCACGGGGCGGGCGGCGATCTTCCGCTTCGCGGGATCGCTCGGGTGGGGCTGGTTCTTCGCCATGATTCGGTAACGGGGCAGGCGCGTTCGGGCGCGCGGGCAGAAAAAAAGCCGCTGCGCGGCGGCAGCGGCTTTCCGGTCGAGCCCGCTTCGCGGCAGCGGACGCCATTGTAGCGCCCGCCGCGGCGAGGCTCCCGGCTTACTTCTTGTCGTGCAGGCTCTCGAGGTAGCGCTGCGCGTCGAGCGCGGCCATGCAGCCCGTGCCCGCGCTGGTGATCGCCTGGCGATACACGTTGTCCTGCACGTCGCCTGCCGCGAACACGCCCGGCACGCTCGTCGACGTCGCGTTGCCTTGCAGGCCGCTCTTCGTCAGGATGTAGCCGTCCTTCATTTCGAGCTGGCCCTGGAACAGGTCGGTGTTCGGCTTGTGGCCGATCGCGACGAACACGCCCTGCACGTGCAGGTCTTCCGTCGCGCCGGTCTTCACGTTCTTGATGCGCAGGCCCGTGACGCCCGACTCCTCGCCGGTCACTTCGTCGAGCACGTGATCCCACTTGATGTCGACGACGCCTTCCTTCTGCTTCTCCAGCAGGCGGTCGATCAGGATCGGCTCCGCGCGGAACTTGTCGCGGCGGTGGATCACGGTGACCTTCTTCGCGATGCCGGTCAGGTACAGCGCTTCCTCGACGGCCGTATTGCCGCCGCCGATCACCGCGACTTCCTGGTTGCGGTAGAAGAAGCCGTCGCAGGTCGCGCAGGCGGACACGCCCTTGCCCATGAACGCTTCCTCGGACGGCAGGCCGAGATACTGCGCGGATGCGCCGGTCGCGATGATCAGCGAGTCGCACGTGTATTCGCCCGAGTCGCCGATCAGGCGGATCGGCTTTTCGTGCAGCTTCGCGGTGTGGATGTGGTCGAAGACGATTTCGGTGTTGAAGCGCTCCGCGTGCTCCTGGAAGCGCGCCATCAGTTCCGGGCCTTGCACGCCCTTCGCGTCCGCCGGCCAGTTTTCGACATCGGTCGTGGTCATCAGCTGGCCGCCCTGCGCGATGCCGGTGATCAGCACCGGGGACAGATTGGCGCGTGCTGCGTAGACGGCGGCCGTGTAGCCGGCGGGGCCGGAACCGAGAATCAGGACTTTGGCGTGTTTGGGCGTGGACATATGCGAATCCGTAAAAGGCGGCCGCGGCGGGCGGGGTAGGGCTCGCCGTACGATCCGGGTTGACCGGGATGCCGTCATAGATGGGTATCAGACGCGCATTATAAAGGCCCCGTTGCTGCGCTGCCGAACGAGAGTTTCAATCGTGGCGATAGCGTTTGGCGGCCTGTCGTCCGTACCGGGGCGGCGGGGCGGGCGGCGGTTTGCCATGTGGCGGCGCGTTGTCGCAGGGGCGGGCATCCGGCCGGCTGGCAGCCGCCGGCCGCGCCGGTTGGGCGCCCCGTTTCCGTCATGTAACCGTCATTTACACTTGGCGGCGCGATGCAGCGTTTACAATAAGCGCGATCGAACGACAGGCGGGCGCACGGCCCGTCCTCTTTATACGGATTCATGGCAAAAGCTCCTTATTCCGCCCAGGCACAGGCGTTGCCGCACCGGATGTCGAAGCTCCTCACGGAGATCCGCTGGATTCTCCAGGTCGCGCTCTGCGCCTTTCTGGTGATGGCCCTGCTGAGCTACAGCCGGCGCGATCCGAGCTGGACGCATGCCGCCCAGGTCGATCACATCTCGAACTGGGCCGGCCGCGTCGGCGCGTGGACGGCCGACATCATCCTGCTGCTGTTCGGCCTGTCGGCCTACTGGCTGATCGTGCCGCTCGGGCGGCGCATCGCCGTCAACTACCGCCGCATCACGCGTCACGAGGCGATTCCCGACGAACCGGAGCGGCCGATCGGCTGGCTCACCGAAATCTTTGCGTTCGTGCTGGTCGTGCTCGCCTGCGACGGCATCGAGGCGTTGCGCATGTGGTCGCTGAAGGTGCAGTTGCCGCGCGCGCCGGGCGGCGTCGTCGGCGAGGCCGTCGCGGGCGCGATGTCGCATGCGTTCGGCTTCACGGGCGGCACGCTGCTGCTGCTGATCGCGCTCGCGATCGGCCTGTCGCTGTATTTCCGCTTCTCATGGCTGTCGGTCGCCGAGCGCGTCGGCGGCGCGATCCTGTCCGCCGTCAACGTCGCGAAGCTGCGCCGCGAGGCCGAGCGCGACCGCAAGCTCGGCGAGGCCGCGGCGGTGCGCCGCGAAGGCAAGGTCGAAGAGGAGCGCGTGCGCATCGAGGATCACGAGCCGGTGACGATCGTGCCGCCGGTCGTCACGCCGGCGAAGTCCGAGCGCGTCGAGCGCGAGCGCCAGGTGCCGCTCTTTACCGACCTGCCCGGCGATTCGACGCTGCCGCCGGTGTCGCTGCTCGACCCGGCGCCGAAGACGCAGGAAGCGATTTCCGCCGATACGCTCGAATTCACGTCGCGCCTGATCGAGAAGAAGCTGAAGGACTTCGGCGTCGAGGCGAGCGTCGTCGCCGCGTATCCGGGCCCGGTCGTCACGCGCTACGAAATCGAGCCGGCCACCGGCGTGAAGGGCAGCCAGATCGTCAACCTCGCGAAGGATCTCGCGCGTTCGCTGTCGCTCGTGTCGATCCGCGTGGTCGAGACGATTCCCGGCAAGAACTACATGGCGCTCGAGCTGCCGAACCAGCGCCGCCAGACGGTGCATCTGTCCGAGATCATCGGCTCCGAGGTGTATGCGGCCGCGCCGTCGGCGCTGACGCTGAGCCTCGGCAAGGACATCGGCGGCAAGCCGGTGTGCGCGGATCTCGCGAAGATGCCGCACTTGCTCGTGGCCGGCACGACCGGCTCGGGCAAGTCGGTCGGGATCAACGCGATGATCCTGTCGCTGTTGTACAAGGCCACCGCCGAGCAGGTGCGCCTGATCCTGATCGATCCGAAGATGCTCGAAATGAGCGTCTACGAAGGCATTCCGCACCTGCTGTGCCCGGTCGTCACCGACATGCGCCAGGCCGGCCATGCGCTGAACTGGACGGTCGCGGAGATGGAGCGCCGCTACAAGCTGATGAGCAAGCTCGGCGTGCGCAACCTCGCGGGCTACAACAACAAGATCGACGATGCGGCCAAGCGCGAGGAGAAGATTCCGAACCCGTTCAGCCTGACGCCGGACGATCCCGAGCCGCTCGGCCGCCTGCCGAACATCGTCGTCGTGATCGACGAGCTGGCCGACCTGATGATGGTCGTCGGCAAGAAGGTCGAGGAACTGATCGCGCGGATCGCGCAGAAGGCGCGTGCGGCCGGCATCCACCTGATTCTCGCGACGCAGCGCCCGTCGGTCGACGTGATCACGGGCCTGATCAAGGCGAACGTGCCGACGCGGATCGCGTTCCAGGTGTCGTCGAAGATCGACTCGCGCACGATCCTCGACCAGATGGGCGCCGAATCGCTGCTCGGCATGGGCGACATGCTCTATCTGCCGCCGGGTAGCGGGTTGCCGGTGCGCGTGCACGGCGCGTTCGTCGCCGACGACGAAGTGCATCGCGTCGTCGAGAAGCTCAAGGAGCAGGGCGAGCCGAATTACGTCGAGGGCCTGCTCGAGGGCGGCACCGCCGACGGCGACGAGGGCTCGGCCGGTGCGGGAACCGGCGAAGGCGGCGGCGAGTCTGATCCGCTGTACGACCAGGCGGTCGAGATCGTCATCAAGAACCGCCGCGCGTCGATCTCGCTCGTGCAGCGTCATCTGCGGATCGGCTACAACCGCGCAGCGCGGCTGCTCGAGCAGATGGAGCAATCGGGGCTCGTGTCGGCGATGTCGTCGAGCGGCAACCGCGAAATTCTTGTGCCGGCGCGCGACGCGGAATGAGTCCGCGGCGCCCGCAGCGCCGGCCACCCAGGGAGAAAACCGCAATATGCAGCAACTTTCGTTCGTCCCTTCCCTTCGTTCGACGCGGCGCTGGCTCGGCGCGGCGCTCGCCGGCGCATCGCTGATGCTCGCGGCGACGCACGCGTTCGCGGGCGGCACCGAGCAACTGAAGGCCTTCGTGTCGCAGGTGCGTTCGGCGAAGGGCGATTTCACGCAGCAGATCGTCAAGGCGCCCGCCAAGGGCGCGAGCGCCGCGCAGGCCGCGCCGAAGCCCACCGACAATTCGAGCGGCACGTTCGTGTTCGCGCGGCCGGGCAAGTTCATCTGGACGTATCAGAAGCCGTACCAGCAGGTGCTGCAGGCCGACGGCGACAAGCTCTACGTGTACGACCGCGACCTGAACCAGGTCACCGAGCGCAAGCTGAACGGCGCGCTGGGCGCGAGCCCGGCCGCGATCCTGTTCGGCAGCAACGATCTCGACAAGAGCTACACGCTGCGCGATGCGGGCGAGAAGGGCGGCATCGAGTGGCTTGAGATGCTGCCGAAGGCGCAGGACACGCAGTTCCAGCGGATCGGCATCGGCTTCCGCAACGGCACGCTCGCCGCGATGGAGTTGCACGACGTGTTCGGCAACGTCACGCTCTTGACCTTCACGAACATCCAGACGAACCCGTCGCTGAAGGGCGATACGTTCAAGTTCGTGGTGCCGAAGGGTGCGGACGTGATCAACGGCTGACGTTCGTTGCGCCGTTTTCCCGACACGGGCCTGCCGTCAACGGCAGGCCCGTGTTGTTTGGGGGCGCGTGCAACAGACGCGTGTAACGGGCGCGTGCAACAGACGCGTGCAACGGACGCGTGCAACGGACGCGTGCAACGGACGCGTGTAACGGACGCGTGTAACGGACGCGTGTAACGGGCGCGTGCTACAGACGCGAGTACCGGCGCGGGCACCAGACGCGTGTACCAGCCCCGGCGGCGCGCTCGCTCGGCTGTCATAATGTCGGGTCCGGCGGCCGGTTCGGCCGCTACCGTTTGATGTGGAGCGAGGGTTCATGTCCGACCTGTTTCAAGTCGAGCCGCGCCGCCCGCTCGCCGAGGCGCTGCGGCCGAAAACGCTCGCCGAGGTGATCGGCCAGACGCATTTGCTGGGCGAAGGCAAGCCGCTGCGGCTCGCGTTCGAATCCGGCAAGCCGCATTCGATGATCCTGTGGGGGCCGCCCGGCGTCGGCAAGACGACGCTCGCGCGGCTCACCGCGCTCGCGTTCGACTGCGAATTCATCGCGCTGTCCGCGGTGCTCGGCGGCGTGAAGGACATCCGCGAGTCGATGGAGCAGGCGAAGGACACGCTGAACCGCACCGGCCGCCACACGATCCTGTTCGTCGACGAGATCCACCGTTTCAACAAGGGGCAGCAGGATGCGCTGCTGCCGTTCGTCGAATCGGGCCTCGTGACCTTCATCGGCGCGACGACCGAAAACCCGAGTTTCGAGGTCAATTCGGCGTTGCTGTCGCGGGCGCAGGTGTACGTGCTGAAATCGCTGAACGACGACGAGATGCGCCAGTTGCTCAAGCGCGCGCAGGAAATCGCGCTCGACGGCCTCGCGTTCGACGACAAGGCGGTCGATACGTTGATCGGCTATGCGGACGGCGACGCGCGCCGCTTCCTGAACCTGCTCGAACAGGCGCAGACGGCGGCGACGTCGGCCGGCGTCGCGACGATCGATGCCGATTTCGTCGGCAGCGCGATGACGCTGAATGCGCGCCGCTTCGACAAGGGCGGCGACAACTTCTACGACCAGATTTCGGCGCTGCACAAGTCGGTGCGCGGCTCGAGCCCGGACGGCGCGCTGTACTGGTTCTGCCGGATGATCGACGGCGGCGCGGATCCGAAGTATCTCGCGCGGCGCATCGTCCGGATGGCGTGGGAAGACATCGGTCTGGCCGATCCGCGCGCGTTGCAGGTGGCGAACGACGCGGCCGAAACCTACGAGCGGCTCGGCTCGCCGGAAGGTGAACTCGCGCTCGGGCAGGCCGTCATCTATCTCGCGTGCGCGGCGAAGAGCAACGCCGGGTACAACGCGTTCAACCAGGCGATGGCGTTCGTGAAGCAGGACAAGTCGCGCGAGGTGCCCGTGCATCTGCGCAACGCGCCGACCAAGCTGATGAAGGAACTCGGCTACGGCCACGCCTATCGTTACGCGCACGACGAGCCGAACGCGTACGCGGCCGGCGAGACGTATCTGCCGGACGGAATGCGCGAGCCGCGCTGGTACCAGCCGGTGCCGCGCGGGCTCGAATCGAAGATCGCCGAGAAGCTCGCGTGGCTGCGCGAGCTCGATCGCGAGGCCGGCAAGAAGGACTGATCGGACTGATGGCGCCGCGCGGGCCGGTTCGATCCGCGCAGCCGTGGACGCATCAGCGCTTGCGGCCCGGCTGCTGTTTCTTCCAGTATTCGAACGGCTCTTCGTGGCATTCGATATCGAGTTCGGCGACCCGCGCATGCAGGCGTTCCTGCGCGTCGGCGATCGCGAGGTTGTAGATCGCCGGTGCGATCTCCTGAATGAAGAAATGGAGCAGCGCGCCGGCCTGGATGTTGCCGATCGGCTCGTCCATGTTTTCCGTGAAATAACGTTGCAGCGACGTGATCGCGCGGTCGCGCACGTCCTTGTCGAGTTCGATGGTCATCGGATTCCTTCGCGTGCTGTGACGCGGAGCCGGCGCTCCGCCTGATACGGTTGCCGCCCGCCGGGGCGGACATGTTGCGATCCGTCATGACGACGCGCGCGGCAATTCGCCGTCCGCCGATGCGGCGGCCCGGCAATGCGATACTGCCATGGCCGGCCGTTTGCGGCATTGTCCGTCCGGCCAACGCCGTGGCGGCCGCGGGGTGCGTTAGAATTCCCGTCTTACACAACGATTTTCCAAGTCCTCCCATGCTCGACATCCAGTTGCTGCGCAAAGACCTCGACGGCGTCGCCAAGCGCCTCGCCGATCGCGGCTACACCCTCGACGTCGCCGCGTTCTCCGCACTCGAAGCGGAACGCCGTGCGATCCAGACCCACACCGAAGAGCTCCAGGCGCGCCGCAACAGCCTGTCGAAGCAGATCGGCGCGATGAAGGGGAAGGGCGAGGACACGTCGGCCGTGATGGCCGAGGTCGGCGGGATCGGCGACGCAATGAAGGCGTCGGAAGCCAGGCTCGGCGACATCCAGGCGCGCCTGTCCGAGCTGATGCTGGGCATGCCGAACGTCGCGCACGAAAGCGTGCCGGTCGGCAAGGACGAAGCCGACAACGTCGAGGTGCGCCGCTGGGGCACGCCGCGCCAGTTCGACTTCGCGGTGAAGGATCACGTCGACGTCGGCACGCCGCTCGGCCTCGATTTCGAGACGGGCGCGAAGCTCGCCGGCGCGCGCTTCACGATGCTGCGCGGCCCGATCGCGCGCCTGCATCGCGCACTCGCGCAGTTCATGATCGACACGCACACGCAGCAGCACGGCTATACCGAAACGTACACGCCGTACATCGTGAACCCGGAGATCCTGTACGGCACGGGCCAACTGCCGAAGTTCGCGGACGACATGTTCCGCGTCGAGAAGGGCGGCGAGGAGAACAAGGTCACGCAATACCTGATCTCCACGTCCGAGATTTCGCTGACGAACACCGTGCGCGAATCGATCGTCGACGCATCCGCGCTGCCGATCAAGCTCACCGCGCATTCCCCGTGCTTCCGCTCGGAAGCCGGGTCGTACGGCCGCGACACGCGCGGGATGATCCGTCAGCACCAGTTCGACAAGGTCGAGATGGTGCAGGTCGTCGCGCCCGAAACGTCGTATGCGGCGCTCGACGAGATGGTCGGCCACGCGGAAGCGATCCTGCAGAAGCTCGGCCTGCCGTACCGCGTGATCACGCTTTGCACGGGCGACATGGGCTTCTCGGCCGCGAAGACGTTCGACCTCGAGGTGTGGCTGCCCGCGCAGAACACCTATCGCGAAATCTCGAGCTGCTCGAACACCGAGGCGTTCCAGGCGCGCCGGATGCAGGCGCGGTTCCGCAACGCACAGGGCAAGCCCGAACTCGTGCACACGCTGAACGGTTCGGGTCTGGCGGTCGGCCGGACGCTCGTCGCGGTGCTGGAGAACTACCAGAACGCGGACGGCTCCGTCACGGTGCCGGAAGTGCTGCGTCCGTACATGGGCGGCATGGAGCGTATCGACGCGCCGGCGCAGGCGTCGTAACGCGGCCGTTCGGCGCCTTCGCAAAAAATTTGCAAAAAGGGCTTGTCGGCCACGAAGAGATCGTCTTATAATCTTTTTCTCGCGGAAACGACCAGCCGCGAAATGCAGTAGGGAAGGAGAGGTGGCAGAGTGGTCGAATGTACCTGACTCGAAATCAGGCGTACGGTTTCCCCGTACCGTGGGTTCGAATCCCACCCTCTCCGCCAAAATACGAAGCCCCTTGATCCGGAAGGATCAAGGGGCTTTTCGTTTTGGGTCGCCGGTGCAATGTGCCGATTGCCGATGCAGTGACAGCGGGCGGGCTACCGGCGCATCGACCGTTTCAAGCGGTGCCCGCCGGTTTCCACACCGTCCTCGCCGAACCGTCACGCCCCAGCCGGATACTGCGCCAGCACCTTGTCTCGGATCGACGGCTTGATGTTCGATTGCGCCATGTCGCCGCGATAGTGCGCGCGAACGCGCGGGTTCATCACGCGATACCAGAGCGGCGGCACGTACGCGAGCAGGATCATCGTCGCGTAGCCGGCCGGCAATTGCGGCGCATCGTCGAAGTGGCGCAGCGCCTGGTACGAGCGCGTCGGATTCGCGTGATGGTCGGCGTGTCGCTGCAACTGGTACAGGAACAGGTTCGTGACGACGTGATTGCTGTTCCACGAATGCTGCGGCGTGCAGCGTTCGTAGCGGCCGCTCGGCAGCTTGCGGCGGCCGAGCCCGTAGTGCTCGACGTAGTTCACCACTTCGAGCAGCGAAGCGCCGTAGACGGCCTGGATCACGAGGAACGGGATCACGATCTTGCCGGCCATCGCGATCGCGATGCCCCATACGACCGCGGTCATCGCCCACGCGTGCAGCACTTCGTTGCGCCACGTCCAAGGCGAACGCCCGAGGCGCTCGAGGCGGGTTTTTTCGAGTCGCCATGCCGAGCGGATGCTGCCCGTCACCGTGCGCGGCAGGAACGCCCAGAACGATTCGCCATAGCGCGCGCTGGCCGGGTCCTCGGCGGTCGCGACGCGCACGTGATGGCCGCGGTTGTGCTCGACGTAGAAGTGGCCGTACGCGACCGGTGCGAGCGTGATCTTCGCGAGCCAGCGTTCGAAGCGGTCGGTCTTGTGCCCGAGCTCGTGCGCGGTATTGATCGAGATGCCCGTCGCGGCGCCGAGCGACAGCGCGAAGCCGACATAGTCGTACCAAGCGAGCGCGTGCGTGCCGACGATCCACACGCACATGAAGAACGCCACGTATTCGACGAAAGTCGCGAGATAGACGATGTACCGGTAATAGCGTTCGCGTTCGAGATGCGGCACGACGGCTTCGGGTGGATTGTCGCGATCGTCGCCGATGAGCGTGTCGAGAATCGGGATCACGCCGAACGCGAACAGCGGACCGAACCACCAGAACACATGGAAGCCCGTCGACAGCGCGAGCTGCGCGGCGAGGATCGGCAGCGTGATCGTCAGCGCGCCGAGCAGCCACAGGTAACGCTTGCCATCCGACCAGCCCGAAGCCGATCCGTCGGTCGTTGCCATTGTCTCCCTCCAGCCGGCCGGCCCGCAGGCGACCGCATGCAAGATCTTCGAATCCTCGTGGTCCGCGACGCGCGCGGCGGCCCCCGGATCGTCGCCCGGATCTGCCTGTTATACGACCGGCGTGCGCGCTTGCCAAACCCCCGCGCTAGGCGTGACGCTCCAAACGCCGGAGCATGCACCACGCGCGTATCGAAGCGCCCAGGCGCGCCGATTGAAACATGCAGGTAGGGGCGAATCTGTCCGTGGGTTGGCGCGTTCGTCAGATGAATGGCCCGGCGCGTGATGCGCGCATGCCGATGTGATGCGGCGGCAACAAATGTTGCATCGCAATAAAAAGGCCAGCGAAGTATTGCTGCAGCGCGTGTTTCGTTTGCTTGTATTACGTCGCATTACGGCCGCGGCAAGGCAATGCAACGCGGCTCGAAACCGGGGGGCCGCGCATCGCAAGGAGAACGAGGCGAAGCGCTGGATCACGACAGCACATTTACCGTCCAACAATCTGCGCCGATGCGCCGATGCTGCACGTGCACACCGATCGGTGCGGGTCGTCGCCGATGACCTCCGCCGCCTTTCGATCCGCGCCGCCGTTTGAAAATTACGATTTGACTCATGCCCCGCTTTCGGTTGAAGCTACTAGCTTGCTGTCCGAAGGGGGCTGTGCCTGCATGAGTTCGACCTTGACCGTTCGTCGTATCGCTGCCGATCAGGGCGGCGTGTATCGCGAACTCCGCGCTGCATCGCTGCGTGAGCCCTACGCGCCCGGCGAAGCGCCGGAGGCCGAATTGCTGACCGTCGAAACGGACGCAGCGTCGGCGATCGCCGCGCAGCGCGCCGTGTCCGACGAGTCGACGACTTTCCTGCTGTACACCGAAGGCCATCCGGCCGGCATGATCGGCGCGTATTTCGACAACACGCCCGATCGGCGCGCGTTCGTCAGCGAACTGTGGGTCGCGCATGCGGTGCGTCACCTGCGCGGTGGCGTGCTGCTGCTGGAGACGGCCACTGCATGGCTCGCCGAGCGCGGCGCCACCGACGTCTACGCGTGGATCGCCGATGCGAACCGCAACGCGATCCGTTTCTACGAGCGTGCGGGTTTCGGCAACACCGGCGAACATGCGCCGATCGCGCGGATGCCCGGCGCGATGAAATCGCTGTTCGTGTCGCAGGTAAAGCACTGACGCTGTCCCGACACGCCAGCCGGGCGGCGCGATGACAGCGCGATCGGCCGCTGGCCTGCCCGCCTGCCGGTTGCGCGTCCGCCCGGGCCGCCGCAACCCCGAGTCCCAAAAATAATGGCCGCACGCGTGGACGCCTGTAAAATACGCAAAAAATTTTTGCAGAGTGTCCATGTCGCTTAAAAAATCGCCATTCTTCGAGCTGCGCAGCGGATCGGTCGATACGTTGCTGTTCACCGTGAAGACGACCGATCTCGATGCGTTGCGTGCCGAACTGGTCAAGCGCTTCGAAGCGACTCCCGAGTTTTTTGCCGACGATGTCGTCGCGATCGACGTCCGCCGCCTGGCTGACGGCGAACGCGTCGCGCTCGCGGACATCCGCCAGATGCTGAACGACGTGCGGATGCGTCCGGTGGGCGTCGTCGCGCTGGCCACGCAGGGCTGGGCGGGGGAAGCCGGCCTGCCGTTGCTGGAGGCGCGCGATCGCCGCGCGCCGGCCGCGAAACCTGCCGACGAAGCGGAACCGGCGGCCGTGCCAGCCGTCGACACCGCCGCCGCTGGGGAAGCCGAAGCGGCGCCCGAACAGTCGCCGGAACCCGCGCCGGCGCTCGGGCAAGCCGGTGCGCAGACGCTGGTGATCGACCGGCCGTTGCGTTCGGGGCAGCAGATTTACGCGAAAGGGGACCTCGTGGTGCTCGCGCCGGTCAGTCACGGCGCGGAGATCATCGCGGAAGGCAATATTCATATCTACGCGCCGTTGCGCGGCCGTGCACTCGCCGGCGTGCACGGCAATCACGACGCGCGCATTTTCTGCACGTGTCTCGAACCGGAACTGATTTCGATCGCGGGTATCTATCGAACCACCGAGAACCCGCTGCCCGCCGACGTACTGGGCAAATCGGTGCAGATCCGGCTCGAAGAGGAAAAACTGATGATCGAACCGCTGCGCCTGACGTAATCCACGCGGTGCGCTCCGGATCGATCGGCTCTCATTGACGAACACAGGGTATTGGGTAAATGGCAAAAATCATCGTGGTGACCTCGGGCAAGGGCGGCGTGGGCAAGACGACGACGAGCGCGAGCTTCGCGTCGGGTCTCGCGCTGCGCGGCCACAAGACGGCCGTGATCGACTTCGACGTCGGCCTGCGCAACCTCGATCTCATCATGGGCTGCGAGCGTCGCGTCGTGTATGACCTCGTGAACGTGATCCAGGGCGAAGCGAACCTGAACCAGGCGCTGATCAAGGACAAGAAGTGCGAGAACCTGTTCATCCTGCCGGCGTCGCAGACGCGCGACAAGGATGCGCTGACGCGCGACGGCGTCGAGAAGGTGCTGAACGATCTCGTCGCGATGGACTTCGAATACATCGTCTGCGATTCGCCGGCCGGTATCGAAGCCGGTGCGCTGCACGCGATGTACTTCGCGGACGAAGCGCTGATCGTCACGAACCCGGAAGTGTCGTCGGTGCGCGATTCGGATCGCATTCTCGGCATCCTGTCGTCGAAGACGAAGCGCGCGACCGAAGGCAAGGAGCCGATCAAGGAACACCTGCTGATCACGCGTTACAGCCCGAAGCGCGTGAGCGAAGGCGAGATGCTGTCGCTCGAGGACATCAGCGAGATCCTGCGCATCAAGCTGATCGGCGTGGTGCCCGAGTCGGAAGCCGTGCTGCACGCATCGAACCAGGGTCTGCCGGCCGTGCATATCGACGGTACCGACGTCGCCGAAGCGTACAAGGACGTCGTCGCCCGCTTTCTCGGCGAGGACAAGCCGCTGCGCTTCACCGATTACCAGAAGCCGGGCCTGCTGCAGCGCCTCTTCGGCAGCAAGTAACGGAGGCCGCCCATGTCCATCCTTTCGTTTCTCCTCGGCGAGAAGAAGAAGTCCGCATCGGTCGCGAAGGAGCGCCTGCAGCTCATCATCGCGCACGAGCGGGTCGGCGGCCGGCCGCCGGCCGATTACCTGCCGGCGCTGCAGAAAGAGCTCGTCGCGGTCATCTCGAAGTACGTCCATATTTCCGACGATGACATCCGCGTGAGCCTCGAGCGCCAGGACGATCTCGAAGTCCTCGAAGTGAAGATCGAGATTCCGCAAGCCTGACGCTTGCGCGTGTCCCTCCGCACGGCGGCGCCCGCCGCCGTGCGCGTCTTACGCCCTGTTGCACTTTCGGGCACGCCGTAACACGGCGCCTGTCGGCCGTCATCCCCCGTCGCGCATTGAACGAATACGCTCGCGTAACTTGTTCAACCAGGAGGTTGTGATGGCTGTCTCTACCGTTTCACGTCGTCTCGTTTCGCTCGCGCTGTTCGCCGCGGGCCTGTCAGCCGTCGTCGCGCCGTTTGCCGCGCATGCGGACGAAATTCTCGTCGGCACGCCCGTGATCGCGCCGCAGGGGCGCATGGTCATCGCCGAGCCGGTCGCCGTGCGTACCGAGGAAGTCGTCGTCGTCGCGCCGAATGCGCCGCCGCCCGTGCGCTACGAGGTCGTACCGGCCACGCGCGTGGGCTACGTGTGGGAGCGCGGGCACTGGCGCTGGGATCATGGCCGCTACGTGTGGATCGGCGGTCACTGGGAAACCGAACGCGTCGGCATGCACTGGGTGCCGGGCCACTGGGATCAGCGCGGGCCGAACTGGTTCTGGACGCGTGGCCACTGGGCTTGAGGCAGGCGTGCGATGAAAAGAACCGCAATCGCCATCGCGCTCGTCGCGATCACGCTGGCCGGGTGCATCGTCGTGCCGGCGCGGCCGGCCTACTACCGGCCGGCGCCCGTCGTGATCTATTGAGTGTCGCGCGGGCCGGGTTGGGCCGGGGCGTCTGCGCCGGTCGCAGCCGGCGGCCCGGTATCGTCCGACGCCGGTGTCGGCGCGGCGCGGTCGGCCGCCGCCGCGGCGGCCGGCTCGTCGCCGCCTTCGTCGCGCAGCGTATCGAGCGGGTCGGCGGGGGCCGCGTTTTCATCCTGGGGTTCGGCAACGTTGCTCGCGGTGGCTGCCGTCGCCGCAGCGGCCGCGACGGGAGGCGCGAGATAGCGCTGCGCAAGTGTTTCGTAGAGCGGCGGCGCGAAAAAGCGCGAGACCCGGCTCGATACCAGCGCGGTCGCCATCAGCGAAATCACGAGCGCATGCCCGTTGATCATTTCCATCACGATCACGAACGACGTGATCGGCGACTGCGTGACGGCCGCCAGATAGCCGACCATCGCGAGTGCGATCAGCATCGGCAGGCTCATGTTGCTGAACACGGCGTGCAGCAGATTGCCGAAGCCGGCACCGATCGACAGCGACGGCGCGAAGATCCCGCCCGGGATGCCCGGCAGGTACGACGCGACCATCGACACCATCTTCAGGAACGGATAGAACACCGACAGATGCTGACTGCCGTCGAGGAGGCCGCGCGCCTCGGCGTAGCCGCTACCGAACGTCGTGCCGCCGGATACGAGCCCCACGACGGCGATCAGGAAGCCGCACAGCGCGGCGAACCTGATCGGCCGCTCGCGATACAGGCCCAGCAGTTGCGCGGGCAGCCAGCGCCCCGTGTTGAGCAGCAGCCAGCAGAACAGGCCGCCCGCGATGCCCGTCACGATCGCGGTGACCAGCACCGCCACCGCCAGCAGTTTCGGGAAATGGAGGCCGGCGTTGATCGTGCCGAAATACGTGTAGTTGCCGTTCAGCCCGAGCGCCACGACGCCGGCGAGGATGATCGCGGTGATCAGTACGCCGCTGGCGCGCGCGGAGAAGCTGCGGGTCAGTTCCTCGATCGCGAACACAATGCCGGCGAGCGGCGTATTGAACGCGGCCGACAGCCCGGCTGCCGCGCCGGCCAATACGAGCTGGCGTTCGATCTGCGCGTTCGAGCGCGGGTAGAAGCGCCGCAGGTTGAACATCAGCGCCGCGCCGACCTGCACGGTCGGCCCTTCGCGGCCGATCGTGAAGCCGCCGAGGATGCCGAGGAACGAGATCAGTACCTTGCCGAACAGGATGCGCAGCGTCAGCAAGCGGGCGCCGAACGCGCTCGGCCGCGCATGCAGTGTCGCGATCACCTGCGGGATGCCGCTGCCCTCGGCGCCGCGGAAGAAGCGGCGCGTGATCCATGCCGACAGCGCGGCGATCGCCGGCGTCAGCAGCAGCGGCAGCCACACGGCGTGATCGCGCATCGCGCGGAAAGACTCGTAGCCCCAGTCGATCAACCGGGCGTACAGGACGGCCGCGAGCCCGACGACGATCGCCCCGAGCCAGAAGACACCATATTGGCGCCAGATTCGCAGCGAGCGGCGGGTGAGGGCGGGAAACAGCGCGGGAAGGGCGGGGCGCGGCATTGGCTCGGGCCGGAGGGCAAAGAGGGAATTATAAAAAGAACCGGATGCCAGCGGGACCTCGGAAGCCGGTAGGGAATGACAAAAATCCACAAAAGAGATGCAATTTGTTGCAAATGTAATGCTCGCGTAATGTCTGTACATAGCAACCGTCGTTAGCATGCCGAGATAACCCGTCGAGAACCCCGCCAATCGTGAAACGCATCCTCATCGTGAAAGTGACGTCGCTCGGCGACGTCGTCCAGACGCTGCCTGTCGTCGCCGACCTGCATCGCGCCTTCCCCGGCGTGACGGTCGACTGGGCCGTCGACGAATCGTGCGCGGAGGTCGTACGCTGGCATCCGGGCGTGAGCGCCGTCCTGTGCGCGCCGCTGCGCCGCTTCAAGAAAATGCGCAATGTCGGCGACCTGAAGGCGATCTCGGCATCGATCGGTGCGTTGCGTGCGCACCGCTACGATGCGGTCATCGATCTGCACGGCGTCTACAAGAGCGCGATCATTTCGTCGCTGGCGCGCGCCGCGCGCCGTGTCGGCTACCAGACGCAGGATCTTGGCGAAACGGGCGCGCGCTTCGCGTATTCGCACCGTTTCGGTCCGCGGCCGGACTGCGACGCATGGCACGGGATGCGCGTGAGTGCCGGCGAAGCGCTCGGCTACGTGCCCGAAGGGGCTGCCGCGTACGGCATCGTCGCGCCGCAGGACGCGAGCCTGCCGGCGGCCGTGACCGACGGCGGGCCGTTCATGCTGCTGTTCCATGCGACGTCCAACCCCGACAAGAAGTGGCCGGCCGAACACTGGGCCGCCCTTGCCACGGAGATGATGGCGCGCGGCGTGCGCGTGTTGCTGCCGTGGGGATCGGCGGCCGAGCACGACGATGCGCGGGATATCGCCGCTCGTGCGCCGGGCGCGATCGTGTTGCCGGCGATGACGGTGCGTGAACTGGGCGCGGCGCTGGGCCGGGCCGCGCTCGTGGTGGGGGTCGATACGGGGTTCGTGCACATGGCGCACGCGTTGCAGCGGCCGACCGTGATGATTTTCGTCGCGACGTCGCGCCACCATTGCGGGATCGGCGGCGCGCCGCATGCGCTGTCGATCGGCGAGCCGGGCGCGATGCCGACCGTCGACGAAGCGCTGGACGCGATCGATACGGTCTGCCCGGCCTACGGCGCGTTGCGCGCGCGGCTGTCCGCCTGACGCGGCGCGGCGGCCGTGGTCAGGCCAGCAACATCTCGACCGTGACGACGGCGGCGATGGCCGCCAGATTCGCCAGCAGCGCCTCGAACACGAGGCCGCGCCAGGTCTTCGGCCGGAACCGTAGCGCGAGCAGCAGCGCGCCACCCAGCGCGAGCGCGAGGATCACGACGAGATCGGCATTGGCGAGACGGATATTCATGGCGGCGGCTCCTGTCGGGGCGGGATATCCGGGCGCGCGACGACGCGCCCAGGATCGAGTATAGAGCGCGCCTGCCGCCGTACAACCCGGGTCGCCCCGGAGGGTCAGACGAGCGACGCGTCGCGCGTTTCGCGCATCAGCAATACGCCGATCAGGCTGATCGCCGCCGCGACCGACACGTAGCCGCCGACCCACGACAGCCCGCCGCGCGCAGCCAGCAGTTGCGCGATATACGGTGCGATCGACGCGCCGAGGATCCCGCCGAGGTTGTACGCGACGCCCGCGCCCGTATAGCGGACGTTGGTCGGGAACAACTCCGGCAGCAGCGCGCCCATCGGCGCGAACGTCACGCCCATCAGGAACAGTTCGATCGTCAGGAACAGCGCGACGAGCGGCATCGAGCCGCTGCCGAGCAGCGGCGCCATCGCGAACCCCGACAGCAGCGCGGCGAGCGCGCCGGCGACCAGCACCGGCTTGCGGCCGAAGCGGTCCGACGCCCATGCGGACAGCGGCGTCGCGAGCCCCATGAAGACGACCGCGAAACACAGCAGGCCGAGGAAGCTCTGGCGCGGAATATGCAGCGCCGACACGCCGTACGACAGCGAGAACACCGTCGAGATATAGAACAGCGTGTAGCAGACGACCATCGCGAGCGCGCCGAGCAGCGTGGGCTGCCAGTGCTGCGTGACGAGCGTCGCGACCGGCACGCGCACGCGCTCGTTGCGGTCGAGCGCCGCCTGGAACGCGGGCGTTTCGGTGATCTTGAGCCGCACGTACAGGCCGAGCGCGACGAGCACCGCGCTGACGAGGAACGGGATGCGCCAGCCCCAACTGCGGAACTGCTCGTCGGACAGCGACAGCGCGAGCGCGAAGAACAGCCCGTTCGACATCAGGAACCCGACCGACGGCCCCAGTTGCGGGAACATCCCGAACCAGCCGCGCTTGCCCTGCGGCGCATGCTCGGTCGCGAGCAGCGCCGCGCCGCCCCATTCGCCGCCGAGACCGATCCCCTGGCCGAAACGCAGCACGCACAGCAGCACCGGCGCGAGCGTGCCGATCGCGTCGTAGCCGGGCACGAAGCCGATTGCGGTGGTGGATACGCCCATCACGAGCAGCGAGGCGACGAGCGTCGACTTGCGGCCGATACGGTCGCCGAAGTGTCCGAACAGGAACGAGCCGATCGGGCGCGCGATGAACGCGATGCCGAACGTGACGAATGCGGACAGCGCCTGCGCCGTTGCGGAGCCGTGCGGAAAGAACACGGGGCCGATGACGAGCGCGGCGGCCGTTGCGTACACGTAGAAATCGTAGAACTCGATCGCGGTGCCGATGAAGCTCGCGAACACGATGCGCCGGTGGCTGACGGCGCCGGCCGAACCGGTTGCGTGTGCAACGGCCGGGGGGGATGCGGACATGGATGTCTCCGTTTTGTCGTTGGGGCAGCCGGCTGAGCGTGCGTTCGGCGGGCGACGGCCTGCCGGGCGCTGCCGGGCAAATGATCGATGCGGATGACGCGATGGCGGCGTGGACGCGCGCCGTGGCGCGGACGTCACGCGCCGGTCGACGATGGAGACGGGTACGTCGCCGCCGCCCGGTGCCGGCGTGGTCGGCTCGCTTGCCGGGTGCGGCGCGCGAACGCACGCGCGGCGTGATGGCCGCGCGAGTGCGGAAAATTATAGCCAGCAGCGCCGTGCACCGGCAATCGGGCCGCGGCGGCGCGTCAGTCGATCGACTGCGCCTGCGCGGACGCGGTGCTTTGCAGCTGGAAGTGGCCGTCGTCGTTGAAGAGCCAGCCTTCCATCAATTCGAGCCGGCCGTTGCCGTCGAGCAGCCGTGACGGCGGCGCCGGCAGCGGCGCCGAGCGGCGCAGCGACGCGAGCGCGAGCGCTTCCGCCTCGCTGTCGCCGTTGCTGCGATAGACGGACGCGTTGATCACGCGGCCGCTGCCATCGACGGTGAAGGCCACGACGACGAGCGAGCGCAGCATGGCCTGCGGCGTGCCGTGCAGCATTCCGGACGGATTGCGCTCGGCGACGCGATGCGCGACCTCGACGCGATACTGGTCGAGCGTGCCGCTGCGTATGACCGACGGAATCGTCAGGACCGAGCGTAGCGACGAAGGCGGCGTGATCGTGCACGCGGCGAGCAGGGCGACGACGGCTAGCGCAGCGACACGCAGCCGGACGACGCGCGGACGGAGAAGGGGGCGCATGACGGGATGGCCGGGAGGGACGATAGAAAAATGATAGGCGTACCGACGCGAGACGATATGGGGGGAAACGCATAGCGCGCGGGATCGGTTGCTGCGATCGCTGATGATGACGGCCGGGCGCTGCGTCGAGCGACGTGCATCGCGCGCGGTGCGTCGCGAGGTGACGCGACATATGACAGCGTCAGCGATGGACGCGCATGTTGCAAGGTTGAAAGCCGCGGCACGCTGCGATCATCCGGCCGCGCGGCCAGCCGATGCGGCGACCTCGACCGGCCTTCCGCGCCATCGCCGGCGATGCTTTGCGGCCGCGTCAGAAGCCGTGCGTCACGAGCGACAGTACCGACAGGTCGGGGTGCGTGCCGTCGATGATGCTCTTGCCGATGTGCACGGCTTCACGGGTCGCCTCGTCGATGCTCGTGAAGCTCTCCTCGCCGTCCGCGTGGAACGGCACCGCATGGCCGGGCAACGCGGGATTCACGCCCGGATGGCACACGTAGCCGGTGTAGGTATAGCGCGTGTCGCTGCCGGGCATCGCGGCCGGCACGACATGGATCTCGAAGCCTTCGTAATCGACGTGGTCCGTCGCGCTCGACAGGTCGGTCATGGCGATCTCCGTGTGCCGCGCGCACGGGTGGCGCGTGCGGCATCGAATACGCGGCGGCGTTTGTCGCCGTGTTGAACGAATTCTAGGTGATGGCGAGCGGGGTGGGGAGGCGTGCGGCTATGCGCGGCGGCATGCGCCCGGGCGCGCGTACCATGCCGATCCGGTGCCGATTCCTGAGCGCGATTGCGTTTGCGTTGGGCGCCGTGGTGTCGGTCGTCCTGCTGCTCCGCCTGCCGCTGCCCGGCGCGCATGCGCGTCCGTCTCGACTGATGAACGTGTCGCGTCGCGACTTCATTACTTGCAGCGCGCGTCCTTGCGCTGCACGACGACGATCACCGGATACTTCTGGCCGTGATCGAGTTCCACGCGCGCGACGACGGTCAGCGTCGCCGGATCGGAATCGTCGTATACGCTGACCTGTTCGTTGCGCAGATAGGTCACGCCGGTGCAGTTCGACGTGCGTCCGTCGTCACCCACCTTGCATTGAAGCTCGTTGTCCTTCAGGTAGTTGTATGGCGACGGGCTCGCGAGGTATTCGCTCAGGCCGCGCGGCGAACCGCCGACGCCGGTCACGTACGCGATCGCACACGATGCTTGCGCGTCGCCGGAGGCGGTGTCGGCCGCCGCATGCGTGCTGACGGCAACCAGCAGCGGGGCGAGCGACGAGACGAGGAAGGGCTTCATGACGTGGAGTTCCCGTTTCGCGAATCGGAGCGCGGGATTGTAACGGCATCCGGCGCGACGTGTCGGCTCGTGCGGGGCGCACGCGGGCGGACAAACAAAAAACCCCGTCATTCTGCGAATGGACGGGGTTCGGCGAATTTCCTGGCGGAAGCGGTGAGATTCGAACTCACGGACAGTTTCCCGTCGCTGGTTTTCAAGACCAGTGCCTTAAACCGCTCGGCCACGCTTCCACACGAGGCGGCATTGTAACCGAAATGCCGCCTCGTTCATTCGTTCAGTCGTCGCGCAGGAACAATTCCTGCAGGTCGTTGAGGAAACGCTGGCCGAGCGGCGTGGGCGCGATTTGCGTGAAATCGCGCGTGATCAGTCCGCGCCGTTCCGCTTCCTTCAATGCCGGCTCGATCGTACTCATCGGCAGGCCCGTGCGTTCCGCGAAGCTGTGCACGGGGAAACCGTCGACGAGCCGCAGCGTGTTCAGCATGAACTCGAACGGCAGGTCGCGCGCGCCGACCTCACGCTCTTCCTGCACGGCCGTGCCGGCCTTCGCCTGTTCGATGAAGGTCGCCGGATGCTTGTAGCGCGCCTGCCGCAGGATCCGGTTCGGGAACGACAGTTTCGTGTGGGCACCCGCGCCGATCCCGAGATAGTCGCCGAAGCGCCAGTAGTTCAGGTTGTGCTTGCACTGATGATTCGGCTTCGCGTACGCGGATACTTCGTAGCGCCCGTAGCCGGCTTCGGCCGTGCGCGCATGGATCCATTCCTGCATGTCGGCCGACGCGTCGTCGTCGGGCACGACGGGCGGGAATTTCGCGAACAGCGTATTCGGCTCGAGCGTCAGGTGATACAGCGACAGGTGCGGCGGCGCGAACGACAGCGCCGTCTCGATGTCGGCGCGGCATTCGTCGAGCGTCTGGTTCGGCAGCGCGAACATCAGGTCGAGGTTGAAGTTGTCGAAGTTCTTCGCGGCGATCTCGACGGCCGCGCGTGCCTGCGCGGTGTCGTGAATCCGGCCGAGCGCCTTCAGGTGCGCCTCGTTGAAGCTCTGGATGCCGACCGACAGGCGGTTCACGCCGCTTGCGCGGAACTGCGCGAACTTCGCGGCTTCGAACGTGCCCGGATTCGCTTCCAGCGTGATCTCGGCATCGGCGTCGAGCGGCAGCAGCGCGCGCACGTCGGACAGCATCCGGTCGAGGCCGGCCGCCGACAGCAGGCTCGGCGTGCCGCCGCCGATGAACACGGTATGCACCTGCCGGCCCCACACGAGCGGCAGCGCCTGCTCGAGGTCGGCGCGCAACGCGTCGAGATACTCGGCTTCCGGAAACCGTTCGCCTTTCCATTCGTGGGAGTTGAAGTCGCAGTACGGGCACTTGCGCACGCACCACGGGAAATGCACATATAGCGCGAGCGGCGGCAGCGACGTGAGGCGTACCTGGCCGGGCGACGTGAAGGTCGCGACGACCCGTGCGCCGGTTTCCGCGGCCTGGCTCATGCGGCCTCCCGCTGCGAATGCGTGATGAAGACGATCATGCGGGTTCCTCTGCGAGCCGCGCGAGCAGCGCCTTCAGCGCGAGCGCGCGATGGCTGTGCGTGTTCTTGACGGCCGGCTCGAGTTCGGCTGCCGTCGCGCCGAGCGACGGCAGGTAGAAATACGGGTCGTAGCCGAATCCGTGCCCGCCGCGCGGCGTATCGACGATCTCGCCGGCCCAGCGGCCTTCGGCGAACAGCGGCTCGGGATCGTCCGCGTGACGCACGAGCGCGAGCACACAGCAATAGTATGCGCGCCGGTCGTCGACGCCGCGCAGTTGCTCGACCAGGTACGCATTGTTCGCCGCATCGCCCTTGTCGCGGCCCGCGCGCTGCGCGTAGCGCGCCGAATAGACGCCTGGTGCGCCGCGCAGCGCGCGCACGCACAGGCCGGAATCGTCGGCGATCGCCGGCAGCCCGGTGAGCCGCGACGCGTGACGCGCCTTCGTCAGCGCATTTTCGATGAACGTGCCGAACGGCTCTTCCGCCTCGGGCACGGCCAGGTCGCCCTGCGGCACGATCTCGATGCCGACCGTGGAAAACAGCGCGGTGAATTCGCGCAGCTTGCCGGCGTTGTTCGACGCGAGCACGATGCGCGACAGCGGCGCGAGGGTGCGGTCGTCACGCATGGTTCGTGCCCAGGACAGCTTTCTGCAACTGCACGAGCTCGGCGATCCCGCCTTGCGCGAGGTCGAGCAGCGCATTCATCTCGGCGCGCGAGAACGGCACGCCTTCGGCCGTGCCCTGGACTTCGACGAAGCCGCCCGCGCCCGTCATCACGACGTTCATGTCGGTGTCGCAGCGCGAATCTTCCGCGTAGTCGAGGTCGAGCACCGGCGTGCCTTCGTACACGCCGACCGAGATCGCGGCGACGTGGTCGGTGATCGGCGAGCGCGCGAGCTTGCCGGCCGCGATCAGCGTCGACACGGCGTCGTGCGCGGCGACGAACGCGCCGGTGATGCTGGCCGTGCGCGTACCGCCGTCGGCCTGGATCACGTCGCAGTCGATGTGGATCGTGCGCGGGCCGAGCGCCTCGAGATCGAACACCGCGCGCAGCGCGCGGCCGATCAGGCGCTGAATTTCCTGCGTGCGGCCCGTCTGCTTGCCGCGCGCGGCTTCACGGTCGCTGCGCGTGTGCGTCGCGCGCGGCAGCATCCCGTATTCGGCGGTCAGCCAGCCTTGCCCGCGCTCGCGCAGGAATTCGGGCACGCGCTCGGCGACGCTTGCGGTGCACAGCACCTTGGTGTCGCCGAATTCGACCAGCACGGAGCCTTCGGCGTGTTTCGTGTAGTGGCGCGTGAGGGCGACCTTGCGCAGTTCGTCGGCGCGGCGGCCGCTCGGGCGGGAAACGGAAGACGTCATGGGGAAATCGCGGAAGGAGAGGAAACCCCGATTTTAGCGCCGAACGCCGCGCGCGCCCGGCGGGGTGTCCCGCAAAAATGGGATAATGCGCGCTTGCCGCCCCGCGCTTTCCGATGCGCCGGGCGCCTCGACATATCCCCCGCCCGCGAGGGCACCAGACGGCGAGACGAACCATGATCTACAGCATGACGGGCTACGCGAGCGCGACGCGCGAACTCGCGACGGCCACCGGCAACGGCGGCACCAGCGTGTCGGTCGAACTGCGCACCGTGAACTCGCGCTTCCTCGATCTCAATTTCCGGATGCCGGACGACGTGCGCGCGTGCGAATCCGCGCTGCGCGAAATGCTGATGAACAAGCTGTCGCGCGGCAAGGTCGACGTGCGTATCAACCTGCAGCGCGGCGAGCAGAGCATCGGCGCGGGCGCGCTGAACCAGTCGGCGCTCGGCCAGCTTGCCGAACTCGAACGCGCGGTGCTCGATTCGTTCCCGGGCGTCGGCCGCCTGCGCGCGGGCGAGATCCTGCGCTGGCCCGGCGTGCTCGCCGAGAGCGGCGTGTCGGCCGAGGCGATCCGCGATGCGGTGCTCGCCTGCGGGAAGGAAGCGATCGGCGAGCTCGTCGTCGTGCGTTCGCGCGAAGGCGCGCAACTGGCGGCAATGCTGCTGTCGAACGTCACCGAGATGGAGGCGATCGTCGCGCGCATCACGCCGCTCGTGCCGGAGCTGATCGCGAAGCATCAGCAGAAGATCGTCGAGCGGCTGCAGGAAGCGCTCGGCATCGCGGCGCCCGAAGGCGGCTCGACGGTCGTCACGCGCGAGGAAGCCGCGGAGCGCATCCGTCAGGAAGTGACGATGTACGGGATCCGGATCGACATCGCGGAAGAGCTGTCGCGGCTCACCGCGCACCTGAACGAAACGCGTCACGTGATCGAGAAGGGCGGCCGCGTCGGCAAGCGTCTCGACTTCATGATGCAGGAACTGAATCGCGAAGCGAACACGCTCGGCTCGAAGGCGGCGGCGAAGGAACTCGCCGACGCGTCGATGGCGCTGAAGCTGCTGATCGAGCAGATGCGCGAGCAAGTGCAAAACCTGGAGTAAAAGAGATGAAACGACCCCCACGCTCACTATGTTTGCTGCCCTCCGAGGGGGCGGCCCGGCGGAGGCTGTCATGACCGATTCCCATCGCGACGGCCACGCGTCGCATTCGCTGCACGGCGGCGTCTATCCCGGTAACCTGTTCATGGTCGTCGCGCCGTCGGGCGCCGGCAAGTCGACGCTCGTGAATGCGCTGCTGTCGAAGGACAGCGACATCTGCCTGTCGATCTCGTACACGACGCGCAAGCCGCGCCCCGGCGAGCAGGACGGCCAGCACTACCACTTCACGACCGTCGAGGATTTCCGCGCGCGTCACGCGGCGCACGAATTCCTCGAGAGCGCGGAAGTGCACGGCAACTACTACGGCACGTCGCGCGTCTGGATCGAGGAGCAGATGCAGAACGGCCACGACGTGCTGCTCGAAATCGACTGGCAAGGCGCGTTGCAGGTGAAGAAGCAGTTCCGCAACGCGGTCGGCATCTTCATCCTGCCGCCGTCGCTCGACGCGCTCGAGGAGCGCCTGAAGAAGCGCGGCCAGGACGAGCCGAACGTGATCACGCGACGCCTGCTGGCGGCCGGCAGCGAGATCGCGCACGCGTCGGAAGCGGAATACGTGGTGATCAACGAGAATTTCGAGCGTGCGCTCGCGGAACTCGAATGCATCGTCGCGGCGACGCGCCTGCGTTTTGCTTCGCAGTACGCGCGACACACGGAGCTGTTCATCGAGCTCGGCATCCATCTGCCCCACGCGGAATGACGCGGGGCACGAGGGACATAAGGTAGAATAAGGACTATATTCAGAAGGAATCACCAACATGGCTCGCATTACCGTCGAAGACTGCCTGAAGCAAATCCCGAATCGCTTCGAACTGGCGCTCGCCGCCACCTATCGCGCGCGGCAGCTCGCGCAAGGCCATACGCCGAAAATCGAAAGCCGCGACAAGCCGACCGTCGTCGCGCTGCGCGAAATCGCTGCCGGCCAGGTCGGCGTCGAGATGCTGAAGAAGGTGCCGGTGTAACGCGCATCCGGCCCGTTCCAGCCATGTAGTCCACGCGCGCAACGACTCGACCTGGAGGCGAATATGAGCACCACCCCATCGTCCGCCTCCGCGGATCCGACCACCGAAGCCACGGCTCAGTCGCCTGCGCGCCAGTACATCGACGCGGTCCTCGAACAATCCTTCCGGCATCTGTTCGGGCCGACCGCCACCCCGGAGCAGCCGCGCAAGCACGGCGTCGTTTCGATCGCGAAACTGACGGCCGCGCTTGCCGAGTATCTCGCTCCGGACGAAATCAAAGAGGTCAAGGCGGCGTTCCACTTCAGCGACGAAGCCCACCTCGGTCAATATCGCCAGAGCGGCGAACCCTACATCACCCATCCCGTCGCCGTCGCGGAAATCTGCGCCGGCTGGAAGCTCGACGCGCAGGCCGTGATGGCCGCGTTGCTGCACGACGTGATGGAAGACCAGGGCGTGACCAAGAACGAGCTGGCCGAGCGGTTCGGCCCGAAGGTCGCCGAACTGGTCGACGGCCTGTCGAAGCTCGACAAGATGGAATTCCGCAGCCGCGAGGAAGCGCAGGCGGAAAACTTCCGCAAGATGCTGCTCGCGATGGCGCGCGACGTGCGCGTCATTCTCGTGAAGCTCGCCGATCGCCTGCACAACATGCGCACGCTCGGCGCGGTACCGATGGAAAAGCGCCGCCGCGTCGCGCGCGAAACGCTCGACATCTACGCGCCGATCGCACACCGGCTCGGGTTGAACAACACGTATCGCGAGCTGCAGGACATGAGCTTCGCGAACTTCAACCCGCATCGCTACGCGACGCTCGAGAAGGCCGTGAAGGCCGCGCGCGGCAATCGCCGCGAAGTGATCAGCAAGATCCTCGAGGCCGCGCAGCGTGCGATGGCCGACGCGAAGATCGACGCCGAGATCACCGGCCGCGAGAAGACCATCTACAGCGTCTATCGCAAGATGCGCGACAAGCAGTTGTCGTTCTCGCAGGTGCTCGACGTGTACGGCTTTCGCGTCGTCGTCGACAGCCCGCTCGACTGCTACACGTGCATCGGCGCGCTGCACGCGCTGTACAAGCCCGTGCCCGGCAAGTTCAAGGATTACATCGCGATCCCGAAGATCAACGGCTATCAGTCGCTGCACACGACGCTCGTCGGCCCGTTCGGCGCGCCGATCGAGTTCCAGGTGCGCACGCGCAAGATGCACGAGATCGCCGAGGCGGGCGTCGCCGCGCACTGGCTGTACAAGAACGGCAGCGCCGATCTCAGCGACGTGCAGAAGCGCGCGCACCAGTGGCTGAAGTCGCTGCTCGACATCCAGAGCGAAGCGGGCGATTCGAGCGAATTCCTCGAGCACGTGAAGATCGACCTGTTCCCCGACGCGGTCTACGTGTTCACGCCGAAGTCGAAGATCATGGCGCTGCCGCGCGGTGCGACGGCGCTCGATTTCGCGTATTCGATCCACAGCGATCTCGGCAACCAGTGCGTGGCCGTGAAGATCAACAACGAGCTGCTGCCGCTGCGCACCGAGCTGAAGAGCGGCGACATCGTCGAAGTGATCACCGCGCCGTATTCGAAGCCGAATCCCGCGTGGCTCGGCTTCGTGCGTACCGGCAAGGCGCGCTCGGCGATCCGCCACTACCTGAAGACGATGCGCCTGAACGAGTCCGTGCAGCTGGGCGAGCGGCTCGTCGACCAGAGCCTGAAGGGCTATGGCCTCGCGCTGGCCGATGTCGAGCCGGAAGTGTGGGAGAAGCTCGTGCAGTGGACGGGCAACAAGAGCCGGCAGGAAATCTTCGCGGACATCGGCCTCGGCCGCCGCGTCGCCGCGGTGATGGCCAAGCGCATCGAGGTGCTGATGAGCGGCCGCGACGCGGACGACGATCTGCCGAAGTCCGAGCGGCATCCCGCGCATCATGCGCCGCCGGTCGTGATTACCGGCACCGAGGGGATGTCCGTGCAGTTGTCCGCATGCTGCCGACCGATCCCGGGCGACGCGATCATGGGTTACATCGGCATCGGTCTGGGCATGGCGATTCATACGACGGATTGCCGTGTCGCGCAGCGCATCCATCGCCGCGATCCGGGCCGCTGGATCGACGTCGAATGGGCGCCGCAGCCGGGCCGCCTGTTCGATGTCGCGGTGAAGGCGCTCGTGAAGAACACGAAGGGCATCTTCGCGCGCGTCGCGGCGGACATCACGTCGGCCGACGCGAACATCGTCCATATCGCGATGGACGAGGATCTGACCCACGAATCGACGGTGCTGCGCTTCGTGATCCAGGTCAGCGACCGCGTGCATCTCGCGAACGTGATGCGGCGCGTGAGAACCAATCCGGACGTGATGCGGATCATGCGAGAGCGCTCGACCGACGACGGGGCGCATGCGCGCCACGACGGTGGCATGCGCATCGAGCGCGAGCGGCAGGATTACTGACATTCACGCGCCCCTTCGCGGGGGGAGTGCGGTGATCCACGGACGGCGGCCAATGGCCGCCGTTTTCGTTGAGGCGGGCGAAACTGCACGCGACGTTTGCCGAAGGCGTGCGAGGCGATGGTGCGGACGAGGGGAGGCGGGCGCAAAAAGAAAAAGGGCTTTCCCGGAGGAAAGCCCTTTTAAGGTGGCGCGGCTGGCAGGATTCGAACCCACGACCCCTTGGTTCGTAGCCAAGTACTCTATCCAACTGAGCTACAGCCGCACGCAACAACACACTTCTACTGCTTCGAACTGAAAGGGCCTTCGGTTCGGAAGGCCCCCAAATAAGTGGCGCGGCTGGCAGGATTCGAACCCACGACCCCTTGGTTCGTAGCCAAGTACTCTATCCAACTGAGCTACAGCCGCACGCAACAACACACTTCTACTGCTTCGAACTGAAAGGGCCTTCGGTTCGGAAGGCCCTCGAAAAGGTGGCGCGGCTGGCAGGATTCGAACCCACGACCCCTTGGTTCGTAGCCAAGTACTCTATCCAACTGAGCTACAGCCGCACGCAGAAGCGGAAGTATAGCAGAGTCGTATAAAAAGGGAAGCCTTATTCGCGAATTTGGTGCGATGGCCTTGGCCGGGCGCCCTTCGTGTACCCTTGGAGCATCAGTCATTCACGTTGAATCCGCATCATGAACAAGGCGTTTGTCAAAGAGTCGGACGGTGACGACGACGATCTCGACCCGGCTCAACCCGCGATTCCGGCGGGCGCGAAGAACTACATCACGCCGGCCGGCCACAAGCGGCTGAGGGACGAGCTGCTGAACCTGATCGACGTCGAACGTCCCGAGGTCGTGCGGCTCGTGTCGTGGGCGGCCTCGAACGGCGACCGGTCGGAGAACGGCGATTACATCTACGGCAAGCGGCGGCTTCGCGAGATCGATCGCCGCATCCGCTTCCTGACGAAGCGGCTCGACCTCGCCGAGGTCGTCGACGCGAGCCGGCAGGAGAACGTCGACCAGGTATTCTTCGGCGCGACGGTCGATTACGAGACGCCGGACGGCGAGGACCACACGGTGACGATCGTCGGCATCGACGAGGTCGATCTCGACCGCGGCTGCGTCAGCTGGATTTCGCCGGTCGCGCGTGCGCTGATCAAGGCGAAGATCGGCGATACCGTCACGCTGATGACGCCGGCCGGCCCTCAGCCGATCGACATACTCGACGTCCGGTATCCGGCGCGCGGCGACGCCTGAGCGTCGGCCGGCGCGACGCGGCAAAGCAAAAGCGCCCCGTCGGGGCGCTTCGTCTTTCCGCGTACGGCGATGTGCCGGTCGCTCAGAAGCGATGGCGCAAGCCGGCCGTGACCGCGATCTGCTTGTTGGTCGACGATGCGGCGCCCAGCCCGTTGATGTTGGCGCCGAGGTCGAGCCCGTCGCTGTTGACCTTCTGGAACTCGCCCTGCAGGTACACGTCGGTGCGCTTCGACAGCGCGTAGTCGGCTTGCAGGTTGAACTGGTGCCAGGTCGGCTTGTCGCCGGACAGGCGGCCCTGCGTATACGTGTAGGAGCCGGCGAGCGACAGGGCCGGCGTCAGCGCGTAGCGGCCGTTGACTTCGTAGTTGCTGAAGCGGCCGCTGTCGCCAAGGCCCGTGATGCCGCCCGTCACGCCCGATTGGCCGGCGCTGATCGCGCGCAGGCCGCTAAGGCGCGTCTGCGTGAACACGAAGCCGACCGTCGCGGGGCCGAACCCGTAATTCAGGCCGGCGCCCCAGGTACGCTGCACGCGCGACGCGAAGGTCCAGTCGCCGGTGACCGCACCCGGATCGGAGGCGGCCTGCGCGAGCGCGTTGACGTCGCTGTTCAACTGCAGGTAGGCCGCGGCGAAATTGAAGCCGAGGTAGCTGTACGACACGCCGCCGCTATACGCGCGGTTGTTCGCGAACGCCGACGAATTCGAGAACCCGTACAACGCACCGAACTTGAGGCCGCCGTAGTTGGCGCTCTGGTACTTGACCGAGTTGTTGATCCGGAACGAGTTGTTCAGGTTGTCGTTGTCGAACGGGTGGGCGAACTGGGTGCCGCCATACTGGGTACCGGTCAGCGACAGCGGCCCGAGATAGTCGACCACGCTGTCGTATTGACGGCCCAGCGTCAGCGAGCCGTAGGTGGTGTGCGCGAGGCCCACGAACGCCTGCCGGCCGAATTCGCGGCCGTTCTGCTTGAGCGTGCCGTTGTTGATGCCGAAACCGTTTTCCAGCGTGAAGATAGCTCTCAGGCCGCCGCCGAGATCCTCGGTGCCGCGCAAGCCCCATCGGCTGCCGTTGATCGAACCGCTCGTTTCCTGCCAGGCGCTGTGGCCATGCTGATTGTTCGTGTAGGTGATGCCTGCGTCGATCAGGCCGTACAGCGTCACGCTGCTTTGCGCATGGGCTGCGGTGACGAATACACCCGACAACGCGGCGACGATCAAGGTCTTTTTCATGGATCTGTCTCCAAACAGGATGTCGATCGAACCTGCGGCGGACTGGCCGTGTTCGCCTGACGCCGTAGTCGCTCCGGCGGCGCGGCCGTGCGATCGTCAGAAAGCCACCTTCAGTGTATGAAGGGCGTCGAGCGAGGGCGGCTGGCGCTTTAAGAAATAATGTATTTTGGAATCCGCAAAAATCGACGGGTGCGCGCGAACGCTTGTCCCGCAAGGATCTGCGGCGGTGCAGCGAAAGGAAGCAGCAATGGGAACGACGTAACGGGCGTTGCGCGGCCGCGACAGACAGTCAGCAGCGAGCGGGGGCTTCTATAGCGCGATTATTGACACATCGGCAATAGAGGTTTGTGTGGAGCATGGATAATGAAAGGTAGTTCTCTCGCTATACTGCGATCTCTGCTTTCCGAAGCAGACTTTTTCGTTGACGGAAAAGATCTCCAAACCTTTGTCGGCGCGACTTCCCAGTCGCGCTTTTTTTTGCCCCGCTGCGCGGTGCGCTACCGCGTGTACGAGCGGCGCTTGCGCTTGCCTGCAGGCGCGGCTTCTTCTGCTTCGATCGGCGGCGGCGTGTAGGTCCAGTCTTCCATCACGTAGTGACGGGCATCCAGAGGCGATGCGAGCAGGTTCTGCCAGTGATCGCCGTGCCACGTCATATCGAATTCGGCGTCGCACGGCGCTTCGCGCGCGGACTCGGCCAGGGCGCGGGACTTGCGACGTACGCGCCCGAGCCGGCTCGCGAAGCGCTTGATTCCGTCCAGCCACATGACCCTCTCCTTCCTTTCGGCGTTGCTTCAGGATCGCAATGTCTCCGCATTTCCGCAACCCGGAAAAAACCCGAGGATTTTACCGGGTCGATTTGTCCCCGGTAGAAATTTCGCGCCCGATGATTATCGAGGATCCGATCCCGGTAATGTTGACAGGTTTTTGATGCGAATCAATTAATCAAGGATGATGGTGTACCGATTCCAGCGGTATTAGCATCTTTTCGATAAAGCACACGTCAAAAATTTTCTTGACGCACCCGGATTGTCCAATTTATAAAGTCAGCACTCCGTCCTCGGGCGGCGTGCCGGTGCGGATGCCGGCGCAATGTTTCGGGATTTCGGGTAACGGCTATAAAAATAGCTTTTTTGATCTTATCGAGTGGGGAACGCAGACATGGATACCGGTATCGTGAAATGGTTTAACGATGCTAAAGGTTTTGGGTTTATTACGTCGGACAATGGCGGTGAAGATTTGTTTGCGCACTTTTCCGAAATCCGGATGGACGGCTTCAAGACGCTGAAGGAAAACCAGCGTGTTTCGTTCGACGTCAAAGTCGGGCCGAAAGGCAAGCAGGCAGCGAATATCCAGGCGGTCTGACGCGCCTCGCATTGCCGATCACGTCCGGCCCCCGCATCGCGGGGGCTTTTTGTTTTCCGGGGACGGAGCATGCCGGCTCGGGCTGGCCGCGAGTACGCATGCCGGTGCATACTCACGAAAGCACCGTTTCCCAGTCTTTTCATGTCCGATTCCCGTCCGCCCGATCCCGCCAGCGAACAGCCGCTAGTCTTCGTCGACCTTGAAACCACCGGCGGCTCGTCCGCCGACCATCGCATCACCGAAATCGGCGTGGTCGAAATCGGGCCGCTCGGCGTGTCGACGTGGTCGAGCCTCGTCAATCCGGGGCAGGCGATTCCGCCGTTCATCCAGCAACTGACGGGCATCTCGGACGCGATGGTGCGCGATGCGCCGACGTTCGCGTCGCTCGCGCCGGCGCTGTTCGAGCGGCTCGACGGCAAGCTGTTCGTCGCGCACAACGCGAGCTTCGATCGCGGCTTCCTGCGCGCCGAATTCGAGCGAGCCGGGCTCGCCTTCAATCCCGATGTGCTCTGTACTGTAAGGCTGTCGCGCGCGCTGTTTCCGCGCGAATCGCGGCACGGGCTCGATGCGTTGATCGAGCGGCATGGGCTCGTGCCGGCCGCGCGCCACAGGGCGCTGGCCGATGCCGACCTCCTCTGGCAGTTCTGGCGCCAACTGCACGACATCGTGCCGCTCGAGCGGCTGCGCGACCAGATCGCGCGGACGACGCGCCACTTCCGTCTGGGCGGCGACCTGACCGAGGCGTGGCTGGATACCGCGCCGGCAGGGTGCGGCGCGTATGCGCTGTTCGGCGAGCGCGACGAAGCGCTGTATGTCGGCCGCAGCGTGCGCGTGCGGCAGCGGCTGCGCGCGCTGCTGACCGGCGAGCGCCGGTCGTCGAAGGAAATGCGGCTGGCGCAGCAGGTGCGGCGCGTCGAGTGGCGCGAGACCGGCAACGAGCTCGGGGCGATGCTTGCCGAAGCGCAATGGATCGCGCGGTTGCGTCCGTCGTACAACCGGCGCCCCGCAGCCGACGCCGCTCGCGCGGGCGGTGCGCCCTGGCCGTTCGACGGCGCCGTCGCGTTCGAGGCGAACGGCGAGCGCCGCCTGTTTCACGTGATCGACGGCTGGTGCTATCTCGGTTCGGCGGAATCGCTCGATGCGGCCGCGCGGCTCGTGGCCGACACGGCGGGCGGGGCGTTCGAACCCTTCACCCATCGCCTGCTGCAGACGCATCTCGCGCGCGGCTTGCAGATGATTCCGCTCGCGGCGCTCACGCCGGCCGATTGAGCGCGGCGGCCCGGGTCCGTCGCCTCGCCTGCGTCAGCCGATCGCGCTGGCCCCGCCGGCGGCGCACACGTGTGACAGCGCGGTATCGAGGGCCTGCGTCTGCCTCGAATCGTAACGCGTGAGCGTCTTCCAGTTCGCGATGCTGCGCGCGAGCCGCGCCTGGCAATCGGGCGCCTCGCGCAGCGGGGCGACCTGCGCGAGACCGGCGAGCATTTTCTGCGTCAGCCGGTCGAGTGCCGGCCGCGTGCTGGTCGCGAGGTCGGGCGGCGTGCCTTCCGGCGGCCGCGTCGTGCGCCAGGTCGCGAACAGTGCGTTCTGCACGTCCTTGCTCGCCGTGATCTGATCCTCGAAGAAGGTTCGGGCAAACGCGGGATCGACGCCGGCCTGGACGGCGCGTTTTTCGACCGCGGTGAGCAGCGCCGCTTCGCGCGGCTGGTCCTCGATGGCCTTGTGATTCGCCCATTTCCATCGCGCGACCGGTTCGGCGAGCGCGAGCCGCTGCGACGCGAGCGCGACGATGTTGGTGAGGGCGGTGTCGTCGCCGTCTGCACGGGCGGTATGCGGGGAGAAGAGGGCGACGCCGAGCGCGGCGACAGCGAGGCTGGCACGAATGGCTTGCTTCATCGGAACGATCGGGAGAGCCGGGCGGGCCGGACGTGGAAAACCAGAAGGATAGACGAAGACAGTCGCGCGGCGTAGCGTCGCGACAGCAGAATCAGCAGGCGAGCCGATCCGGCACCGTCAGGCTGTTGCGGCCCGGGTGCGAGGCGAATGGCGCGCGAGGCGCACGGATGAACCGCACGATAGCGATGATCGACACGTGGCGGTTACAGAACCGAACTGACGTTCACTTCGGCGAGTACAGCTTGTGCTGCTCGTCGAAGAATGCCCGAACGTGCTCGGGCAACTCGGCGAGGAATTCCACGCCGACGGGTTCCGGATCCGGGCTCATCACTTGCTCGGGTGGTGGCATGCGAGTTGGTCTTTCGTCCATGATCGTTTCTCCAGCAGGTTCAATGATTATCAACCTCGCGCTCGGATTTATGCCAGCGTCGAATCGTTAGATTTTGTCTCTGTTGTATTAACGGCACATGCGCTCCGACGCGCGGTGCGATGCCCGGTATGGCAACCGCGCGATCGGCAACGATCGGGCCGCTTGCTATACTTGCGCGCACTTTTTCCTGGACCGCGATGAGACGAACGACGCGATGGATCGGCCTCGTATGGCTGGCGCTGGTACTGAACGTACTGTCGCCCGTCGTCGGCTACGCGCGTCTTGCGTCGAACGGCTCCGGCACGCTCACGCTCGAGTTGTGCAGTGCAGCGGGCGCCCGTCAGGTCGTGCTCGCGCAAGCGGGCGACGACCGCGACACGTCGTCGTTCGACCACGCCGGCGTCCCGCATTGCGTGTACTGCCCCGGCTTCGCGGCGAACGTCGCGCTGGGCGCGAGCCTGCCCGCGATGCCGGGTTTCGTGCGCACGTTCGCGTATCGGGTGGCTGCGCCGCTCGTTCCCGACGTGCGCTGCAAGGGCATCCGTCTCGCGCAGCCGCGCGCCCCGCCTGAAAACGTTCCGGTCTGATTGATGTCGTCCGCGCGCCCTGGTGGCGTGCGAGCCGCCCGCGGCCCCGGCCCGCGCGTCGCGTCGTTCGTGCGCGATTCGCGCCCCGGTGTCCGGCGGCGTCCGATCACGTTTTCAGGAACTCACTCATGTCGTCTCCCCTTGCCGCGCGGCCGTCGCGCGGCCAGCTCGCGCTCGCATGCGCGGCCGCTTTCGCATGGCCGGCCGCTTACGCGGCTCCAGCCGACGATGTCCGTGCCGAGGCCGCCCGCGGCGGTCACGCCGATCGTCCTGCCGCCACCGCGCCGGCCTCCGCCGGTGTCGCCGCATCGGCCCCGCCGGCCGGCGAGACGCTGTCCGCCGTCAGCGTGACCGCGCAGCGGCAACCCGTCGATCCGGATACGCCGGCCGTCGTCACGTCGATCACCCGCGAGCAGATCGATGCGCACACCAACGTCACCACCGAGGACGCGCTGAAGTACGCGCCGAACCTGATGATTCGCAAGCGCTACATCGGCGACCGCAATAGCGTATTCGCAGGCCGCGACTTCAATGAACTGCAGAGCGCGCGCGGGCTCGTCTATGCCGACGGCGTGCTGCTGTCGAACCTGCTCGGTTCGAGCTATGCGTACCCGCCGCGCTGGTCGCTGATTCCGCCCGACGACATCGCGCGCGTCGACGTGCTCTATGGCCCGTTTTCCGCGCTGTATCCGGGCAACTCGATCGGCTCGACCGTGCTGCTCACCACGCGCCGTCCGGAACAGCTCGAGGCGTCGCTGTCGACGCAGTTCTTCACGCAGCGTTACCACGACGGCTACGGATTCGCGGACAGCTTCGGCGGCAATCACCAGACCGCGCGGATCGCGAACCGCGTCGGCCGGTTCTGGTTCGCGCTGTCGCTCGACCGGCTGGAAAACGACGGCCAGCCGATGCAGTATGCGAGCCCCAATTCCGCCTACAACCCGAAGCTGGGCGCCGCCGTCCCGGTGGCGGGCGCGGCGACCGACATCGGACCCAACGGCAAGCGGCGGACCATCGTCGGCGCGCAGACGATCGAGCGGACCGAGCAGCTCAACGAGACGGTGCGGATGGGCTATGCGTTTTCCGATCACGTCGATGCGACGTTGACGCTCGGGCATTGGGAGAACCATTACCGGCAGCACGGCGAGACCTTCCTGCGCGACGCGACGGGCAAGCCGGTCTACGGCGGCAACGTGTCGATCGGCGGCCAGAACATGACTGTCGCGCCGAACGCGTTCGCGCCGCAGCGCGGCGACCAGGAGAACTGGCTGTACGCGCTCGGGTTGAACGGCCGGCTCGATTCCGGCTGGCGGCTGTCGGGCGTCGTGTCCGCGTACGACGTCTCGCGCGACGTGCTGCGCGCGGCCTCGACCGTGCAGGGCGGGGCGGGTACGCTGTTCGAGGGCGACGGCACCGGCTGGCGCACGCTCGACCTGAAGGCCGAGGCGCCGGAAGTGAAAGGCCATACGTTCACGTTCGGCTATCACTACGACAACTACTTCCTGCGCAACGCCACGTACAACACGGCCGACTGGCTGGCCGGGCCGACCACGTCGCTCGCGAGCGTCTATCGCGGCGATACGCGCACGCAGGCGCTGTTCGGGCAGGACGCGTGGCGCTTCGCGCCGGGCTGGCTCGCGACGCTCGGGCTGCGCTACGAGCGCTGGGACGCGTATGGCGGCGCGCTCGGCAATGCGAACGGCACGCTCGGCTATGCGGACCGGAGCGCGAACGCGCTGTCGCCGAAAGTCGCGCTGCAATGGGACGCGACGGATGTCTGGCGCTTCCGGCTGTCGTTCGCGACCGGCACGCGGTTTCCGACGGTCGGCGAGCTGTTCCAGGGCACGATTTCGAATAACGCGATCGTCAACAACAACCCGAACCTGCGGCCGGAAAAGGCGATCGACTGGGATTTCACGGCCGAACGCGACGTGGGTGTCGGCGTCGTGCGCGCCAGCGTGTTCCAGAGCGACCTGCGCGATTCGATCTACAGCCAGACGACGGTGGCGGGTGCGACCACCGTCACCAACGTGTCGAACGTCGACCGCGTGCGCGTACGCGGCGTCGAACTCGCGTTCAGCGGCGAGAACGTCGGGCTGCGCCGGCTGAACATCGACGCGAACGTATCGGCGAGCAACGCGCAGATTCTCGCCGATGCCGCGAACCCGGCCTACGTCGGTTCGCGCTTTCCGCGGATTCCGCGCATGCGCGCGAACCTGCTCGCGTCGTATCGCTTCGACGAGCACTGGCTGGCGAGCGTCGGCGTGCGCTACTCGGGCCGTCAGTTCAACACGCTCGACAACAGCGACGTGAATCCGGACGTCTACGGTGGCACGAGCTCGTTTACGGTCGTCGATCTGAAGGCGCGCTACCGCTTCGATCGTCACTGGAGCGCGTCGGCGGGCATCGACAACCTGACGGACCGCCGCTACTACGTGTTCCACCCGTATCCGGGCCGCACGTTCTATGGAGAACTGAAGTGGTCGCTGTGAAACCGTTCGCGGCAGGCTGCGCGCCGCGGCTCGCGACGCCGTCGTCCGCCGGCGCGCACGAGGCGCTCGGCGGGCCGAAAGCCGCCGATTCGCAGGGCGTGCAGTATGCGAACGCGGAGCCGATACCCCAGCGGCTGCGGGTGGCGCTCGATGCGCAATGGAGAGGGGAGATGCCGCGCACCCTGTGGATCGGGTGCGATGGTGTGCGTGAAGCTTGCAGCGGATTGCGGAGGGCCGACGTGCTCGACGGCGGCTTGCGGCACGCGAAGCGTTGACGGAGCCGGTGGCGCGCGGCGAACGCGCCGCGCGCCGGCCCGATGCGAAAACGCGCCCGAAGGCGCGTGGAGAGAAAACGTCAGGCCGCTCGCCTGAATAGGCGGATCACGAACAGCAGGATCACCGCGCCGATGACCGCGACGATCACCGAGCCGATGAAGCCGCTGCCGATGCTGATGCCGAGCAGTCCGGCAAGCCAGCCGCCGATCACCGCGCCGACGATCCCGACGATGATGTCGACGATCAGCCCGAAGCCGCCGCCCTTCACGAGCAAGCCGGCAAGCCAGCCGGCGATCGCGCCGATGATGAGCCACATAATCAAGCCATGAGTCATGGTGGTGCTCTCCTTGGGTTGAGTCGAAATGACCGGGCACGGGCGGTCGCGCGCCGCAAGCTGGTTGAAAGCGGCTGCGGCCGCCGCACCGCCCACGCAATGTAACGCGATAGGCGGGTCGGAATCGTTAAGTAATGTTATGCACCCTTAAGGAGATTTTCCAGGGAGATTTGTCTGCGTACGGCTCGATTCGTGCGCGCACCGCGCATGGCGCGCGGCCAAGCCGGTCTGCAGGAATGAGGCACGGCCGAAAATGCGTCGATCGGGCGCATCGTGGCGTGCATGGGCACCTCGGGCCGTCCGTCGGCAGCGTCGGCTGTCAGCCGCGCAACGGTGGCGGCATCGCCGATCGCCTCGATCGCCAGTGTGAAACGGGCTAGCAAGGGCGAGCAAGAGCGACGTATCGGCTTCACCGATCCGGGGCATCGTTTGGCCCGCGCGGCGGTGTAGAGGGCGTCGCATTCGGCGTCCGTCGTCATTCGGTGTCCTTACTAATTGGCATTGGTCGAAGTAGGTGGATGGAGCGCGATCGAGCGCGGCGGCCATGTCGTCGGTGTGCGAGGCGTGCCGGCGGCCGGGCACGTGATAGATGATGCTGTTGCTTGCGCCGTACAGGTCGGACAGCCGGCCGTCGGGGCCATGGCCGCCGCGGGCCGAGCCGCTGCGCACCGCGATGGGTGATCGATACGATCGGCTGGCCGCCGCCGAGTGGGGAGAAGTCGTGCGGGAGGTGTCGGCGAGGTGGCGCAGATAACGGCCGCCGCGAGGATCGCGCGCTGCGCGATCGGCAGGGCGTCGTCGACCGGCCTCACGATTTCGGCGCCGGAAAAGAGAAAAGGTCTGACAAGCGATGCTTGTCAGACCTTTATGTCTTGGTGCCGGAGATAGGAGTCGAACCTACGACCTTCGCATTACGAATGCGCTGCTCTACCAACTGAGCTACACCGGCAGCAGAGAAATGAAATTATATGGTCAAATCCGCGATCTTGGCAATAGGTTTTGCGAAATTTTTTCAGCTTGCTGCTACTGCTTCGCGAAACCCTCGATCCGGCGGACTTTCCGCTTTCACTTCACCGCGATGCGACCCGTTAGGGCCACATCGCGAAGGCGCGATTGTACTGATGTCTCGCGCCTCCGTCCAGTGCTGCAGTGCAATTATTTTGCTTCGTCGTGATAGCCGGTCACGCGCTCGACTTCGTTCTTCGAGCCGAGGAATACGGGCACGCGCTGGTGCAGGCCGGTCGGCTGCACTTCCATGATGCGCTGCGTGCCGGTCGTCGCGGCGCCGCCCGCCTGTTCGACGATGAACGCCATCGGGTTCGCTTCGTACATCAGGCGCAGCTTGCCCGGACGATCGGGCGTGCGCTTGTCGGCCGGGTACATGAAGATGCCGCCGCGGTTCAGGATCCGGTGCACGTCCGCGACCATCGACGCGATCCAGCGCATGTTGAAGTTGTCGCCGCGCGGGCCGTCCTTGCCGGCGTTCAGCTCGTCGACGTAACGCTTGACCGGGTCGTACCAGTGGCGGGCGTTCGATGCGTTGATCGCGTATTCGCGCGTGTCGGCCGGGATCTGCATGTTGCTCTGCGTGAGCACCCACGAGCCGACTTCGCGGTCGAGCGTGAAGCAGTTCACGCCGTTGCCGGTCGTCAGCACGAACACCGTCTGCGGGCCGTACACGGCATAGCCGGCCGCGACCTGCTGCGTGCCCGGCTGCAGGAACGATTCCTCGGTCGCCTGCTTGCCGTCCGGGCAGCGCAGCACCGAGAAGATCGTGCCGATCGACACGTTCACGTCGATGTTCGACGAACCGTCGAGCGGGTCGAACACGAGCAGGTATTCGCCGCGCGGGTAGTTCGCCGGGATCGGGAAGAACGTTTCCATTTCCTCCGACGCCATCGCGGCGAGGTTGCCGCCCCATTCGTTCGCGTCGAGCAGGATTTCGTTCGACAGGATGTCGAGCTTTTTCTGCACCTCGCCCTGGACGTTCTCACTGCCGGCGGTGCCGAGTGCTTCGCCGAGCGCGCCCTTCGACACGTTGTAGCTGATCGCCTTGCACGCGCGGGCGACGACTTCGATCAACAGGCGCAGGTCGGCGGGGAGGTTGTTGGTCTCACGTTGCTGTTCGATCAGGAACTTCGACAGCGTGGTGCGGCGGGCAATGGACATGACAGACTCCGAAAGGCGAAAGAATCCTTGAATGGGCGCAATTTTACCCGTCGCGCCTGCGGGGCCGCCGGCTTTTTTCGTCCGGTTACATGGGCGGGCCGCCGAATCGGCCCGGTATCGGGCGACGCTGGCGGGCGGGGGCGTTCATCGCAGCCGCGGCCGGTCGGGCGGTCCGACCCCGCGATCGCGAGCGGTTTCAGCCGCGCCCGCGCAATGAAAAAGCCGGCGCCGCGTGAGGCGGCACCGGCTCGATCGCGCGGACGCGACAGCGGGCGATCGCGTGACTTACGCGAGCGCCTTCTCGACGATCTCGCGCACGTCGCGCGATTTCGCGCCGGCGGCGACCTGCTCGAGCGCTCCGCGCATCCGGTCGCGCAGCGCCGGCGTGAAGCGGCGCCACAGTTCGAGCGAGCGCGCGAGGCGCGCCGCGACCTGCGGGTTGATCGCGTCGAGCGCGAGCACCTGTTCCGCCCAGAACGCGTAGCCCGACCCGTCGGCCGCGTGGAATTGCGCGGGGTTCGCCGCGCAGAAGCTGAAGATCAGCGAGCGCGCGCGGTTCGGGTTCTTCAGGTTGAACGCGGGGTGCGCGAGCAGCTTGCGCACCTTCGCGAGCGTCGGCTGCGCGGGCGTACCGCGTTGGGCCGCCTGCATCGCGAACCACTTGTCGATCACGAGCGCTTCCTTTTCGAAGCGACGGTAGAAGTCGTCGAGCGCATGCTCGGCCGGCCCGTTCGCCCCTGCGGCGGACGCCGACAGCAGCGCGCCGAGCGCGGCCGCGCGATCGGTCATGTTGTTCGCCGCGTCGTACTGGGCCGTGGCGAGGCGTACGGCATCGGCCGGATCGTCGAGCTCGGCGAGATACGCGAGCGCGAGGTTCTTCAGCGCGCGGCGGCCCGACGCTTCCGGCGTCGGCTCATAGGCGCCCGGCGTCTGCTGCTGCTCGTATGCGGCGAGCCAGTCGGCGCGCAGCGCGGTTGCGAGCTGGCGGCGCACGAACTGGCGCGCGCGATGCACGGCGGCCGGGTCGGCCTCGGCCATCTGGTCGGCGAGGTAGGTTTCCGACGGCAGCGTGAGCGCGAGTTCGCGGAACGCCGGCGACAGGCTTTCGTCGGTCAGCACGCGGCGGAACGCGGCGACGAAGTTCTCGCCGAGCGCGAGCGGCGCGTCGGCCGCGGCACGCGCGGCGAGCGTGAGCAGCGCGCGTGTCGCGAGGCGCTGGCCGGCTTCCCAGCGGTTGAACGGATCGCTGTCGTGCGCGAGCAGGAACGCGAGATCGTCGTCGCTGTAGTCGTACTCGACGATCACCGGCGCGGAGAAGTTGCGCAGCAGCGACGGCAGCGGCGCTTCCGGCACGTCGACGAACGTGAAGGTCTGCTCGGTGTCGGTGAACTCGAGCACGCGCGTCGTGCCCGATGCGGCGGCCTCGCCGTCCAGACGCAGCGGCAGGTCGCGCCCGTTGCGGCCGATCAGGCCGATCGCGAACGGGATCAGCAGCGGGCCCTGCTGCGTTTCGCGCGCGGCCGGCGACGCGTCGCCGTAGCCTTGCGCGAGGGTGACCGTATAGCGGCGCGCGGCCGCGTCGTACGCGGTGCGCACCGACACGCGCGGCGTGCCGGCTTGGCTGTACCAGCGCTCGAACTGCGCGAGGTCGCGCCCGTTCGCGTCGGCCATCGCGTGGCGGAAGTCGTCGCAGGTCACCGCGTGGCCGTCGTGGCGCTTGAAGTAGAGATCCATCCCCTTGCGGAAGCCGTCGCGGCCGAACAGCGTCTGGTACATCCGCACGACTTCCGAGCCCTTCTCGTAGACGGTCATCGTGTAGAAGTTGTTGATCTCGACGTAGCTCTCCGGGCGCACCGGGTGCGCCATCGGGCCCGCGTCCTCGGCGAACTGCAACTGGCGCAGCACGCGCACGTCCTCGATGCGCTTGACCGCGCGAGCCGCCGATTCGACGTCGTCGCCGGCCGCCATGTCGGCCGAGAATTCCTGGTCGCGGAACACCGTCAGCCCTTCCTTCAGGCTCAACTGGAACCAGTCGCGGCAGGTCACGCGGTTGCCGGTCCAGTTGTGGAAGTACTCGTGGCCGACCACCGACTCGATGTTCGCGAAATCGGTGTCGGTGGCGGTCTCGGGGTTCGCGAGCACGTACTTCGTGTTGAAGATGTTGAGCCCCTTGTTCTCCATCGCGCCCATGTTGAAGTCGCCGACCGCGACGATCATGAAGCGGTCGAGATCGAGCTCGAGGCCGAAGCGCTTCTCGTCCCAGCGGATCGAGTGGATCAGCGAATCCATCGCGTGACGCGTCTTGTCGAGGTCGGCCGGCTCGACCCACACCTGCAGCAGCTTGTCCTTGCCGGAGCCGGTCGTGATCTTCTCCTCGATCGCGACGAGCTTGCCGGCGACGAGCGCGAACAGGTAGCTCGGCTTGCGGAACGGGTCTTCCCACTTCGCGAAGTGGCGGCCGTCGGGCAGGTCGCCCGAATCGACGAGGTTGCCGTTCGACAGCAGCACCGGGTATGCGGCCTTGTCGGCGCGCAGCGTGACGGTGTACGACGCCATCACGTCGGGGCGGTCGAGGAAGTAGGTGATGCGGCGAAAGCCCTCGGCTTCGCACTGCGTGAAGAAGTTGCCGCTCGACACGTAGAGGCCGGACAGCGTCGTATTCTGGTCGGGCGCGCACGCGCTTTCGAGCGTCAGCTCGAAGGCGTCGGGCACGTTCTCGACCGTCAGCCCGTGTTCGTGCGCGCGCACCGCGCCGTGCGGCGCGCCATCCAGCCGCGCGCCGAGGAATTCGAGCGCCTCGCCCATCAGCTCCAGGTGCGGCGCGGGCGCGGCGTCCGGATTGCGGCGCACGCGCATCGTATTCCTGACGATCGTGCGGGCCGGGGCGAGATCGAATTCGAGTGCGACGGAATCGATGAGGAAGGCCGGCGGCGTGTAGTCGGCGCGGCGGATCACGGTGGAGGAGGCGTTGTCGGACATGGTCGTCGAGATCGGTGGAGTGGGGGACGGGCCCGTCGCGCGGGCCAGGCGAACCGGGTCATTGTACAAAGGCTTGCGGCGGCGTGTCGGGCGAACTTTTTACCGCTTCCGGCAGTCCGCGTATTATCGACATCCCGTTGTCGTTCGCGCGGTGCGACGAACGGGTGACGGATCGACGAGGATCAACATGAAACGCGAATGGATTTTTCGCGGTGCGGGCTGGGCGGCGGTGCTGTGCGTCGCGCTGCTGACCGGCTGCACCAGCTACGTGACCACCCGGGTCACGGCCTTCTCCGACTGGAGCGGCAGCGACGCGACCCGCACCTATGCGTTCACGCGCACGGACGCGCAGAAGAACAGCATCGAGCAGTCGACCTACGAGCCGATCGTCGCGAACGAATTGTCCGCGTATGCGTTCCGGCAGGTCCCGCAGTCGCAGGCACGCTATCTCGTCGGGCTGACCTATTCGGTCGGCAGCGATCTCGTGACGGTGCCGCAGCCGGTCTACTATGACCCGTGGTTCATGGGGCCGGGGCCGTACTGGCGAGGCGGTCCGTGGAGCCCCTGGGGCCCGTGGGGGCCCTGGGGGCCGATGCCGGCCGGCTACGTCGCGCAAACGTACCAGGTCTTCGACTACGTGCTCGGCATCCGTATCACCGAGCGCGCGACGGGCAAGGAGGTCTACAACGTGACCGCGCGCACGACCGGCGACAACGGCACGCTGCTGTACGCGATGCCGTTCCTCGCGCGCAGCGCGCTCGCCGATTTCCCGTTGTCGAACGGTGCGGTCCGTACGGTCCGGCTGCCGGTCGACAAGCGTGGCGGGCCGGCGGCGCCGGCCGCCAACGAGCGCGCGGTGCCGGCGGCGCCGGCCTCGGGCGCGGCCGTCGCAAAGTAGCGCGGCATCCGCGTCGGCGCGGCTGCCCGGCCGCGCCGGCCCGATTCCTTTCAGATTCCGATGCCGAACAGCGCCAGCGCGCCGAGCACGACGAACAGCACGGCCGCGATCCCGTGCACGAGCTTCGTCGGCAGGCTGTGCGCGAAGCGGTCGCCGAGCAGGATCGCCGGCACATTGGCGAGCATCATCCCGAACGTCGTGCCGGCCACGACGCCGATGTAATCCTGGAAGCGCGCGGCCAGCGCGACGGTCGCGATCTGCGTCTTGTCGCCCATTTCCGCGAGAAAGAACGCCACCAGCGTCGCGCCGAACACGCCGAGCCGCGAGCGGGTCGCATGGGCTTCGTCCTCGTCGAGCTTGTCCGGCACCAGGATCCACAAGCCCATCGCGATGAACGAGAACGCGAGCGCCCAGCGCATGATCGACGGCGTGACGAGCACGCCCAGCCATTCGCCGAACGCACCGGCGAAACCGTGGTTGACGAGCGTCGCGACGAGTACGCCGAGAATGATCGGCACCGGCTTGCGATAGCGCGCGGCCAGAACGAGGGAAAGCAGTTGGGTCTTGTCGCCGATTTCAGCGAGGGCGACGGCGCCGGTGGAGATCAGGAAGGCTTGAGACACGTATGGGGTTCCACGGGCCGATGTTGTGCAAGCGAGCGACGATCCACCGCGCGCCGGGCCCTGATGCGGCGCGCAGTGAACCATCGGTCTCGCCAGGCCAACGTGGCTGCGCCCGCCATGGCCGAACGGCCAAGTCTGTTGACGGACGCCTCCGTCACGATGCGCGCCGGGGGCGCGGGACATCGAGCGGAGCGGCTACTCCCCAATGAGCGGCGAATTCTAGCACGGCGCATCGCGCGTCGGAAAGCGGCCGGGCCGCGGTGCGCCGCGCCGCACCGCATTCGACTGCCGGCATGACGACACGGCGAAGCGGCGAAGCGGCCGTGCCTGCCGGAGCGCGGCGCGGGTCGCTACGCGGCGGCCGGGCCGCGCGCGGCGCCGCGCTCGTGCACGAGTTTGCCGGCCGCATAGGTACGGTACACCGCGCGGTCGTCGCCGAGCAGCGCGAACGCGAACAGCAGTTCCTCGAGCGAATCCGCGCGCTTCGTGCGGCGCGCGAGCAGCGGCGTCGCCTGCGGATCGAGCACGACGAAGTCGGCCTCGGTGCGCGGCGCGAGCGTGCCGACCGTGTCGGCGAGGTCGAGCGCCTGCGCGGCGCCGGCCGTCGCGAGCCAGAACATCCGCGTGGCGCTCAGGTGGTGGCCCGACAGCCGCGCGACCTTGTGCGCCTCGTTCATCGTCTGCAGCATCGAGAACGACGTACCGCCGCCGACGTCAGTCGCGAGCGTGACGGGCACGTCGTATTCGCCGGCCTTGTCGAAATCGAACAGGCCGCTGCCGAGGAAGAAGTTCGACGTCGGGCAGTGCGCGACGACGGTGCGCGTCTCGGCCATCCGGCGGCGATCCTCGTCGTCGAGGTGGATGCAATGGCCGTACACCGCGCGCGGACGCAGCAGCCCGTAGCGGTCGTAGATGTCGAGATAGCTGCGGTGGCCGGGGAACAGCTCGGCCGCCCATTTCACCTCGTCGACGTTTTCCGCGACGTGGCTTTGCACGAACACGTCCGGATGGCGGCGCGCGAGTTCGCCGCACGCCTCGAGCTGCGCCTCGGTCGACGTCGGCGCGAAGCGCGGCGTGAGCGCGTACATCTGGCGGCCCTTGCCGTGCCAGCGGCCGATCAGCTCGGCGCTGTCGTCGTAGCCCGACTGCGCGGTGTCGCGCAGGAATTCGGGGCAGTTGCGATCCATCAGCACCTTCCCCGCGATCATCCGCAGGTCGCGCGCGTCGCTCGCCGCGAACAGTGCATCGGCCGACTGCTTGTGCACCGTGCAGTAGACGAGCGCGCTCGTGGTGCCGCACGCGAGCAGTTCGTCGACGAAGAAGTCGGCGACTTCGCGCGCATGCTCGGGGTCGCCGAACCGGCGCTCGGTCGGAAACGTGTACTTGTCGAGCCACGGCAACAGGCCCGGCGCCGGCGACGCGATCATGTCCGTCTGCGGATAGTGGATGTGCGTGTCGATGAAGCCGGGCACGATCAGCTTGTCGCGCAGGTCGTGGACCGCCGCATCGCGCGCGAGCGTCGCCGCGAGCGGCGCATACGGGCCGGCCGCGACGACCTTGCCGTCGTCGACGATCAGGAGCCCGTCGGTCTCGTAGTTCGCGGCCTGGCTCGATTGCGCCGGGTCGCCGTTGAAGGTCAGCAGTTGGGAACGGAAAGCGGTTTGCGTCATGACGAAGGGTCCTGCATCAAGGTAAGGCGAACAGAAGAAAACGGTCGACACCGCACGGGGGCGGCGCGGTGCTGCGCGAGCGGCAGCATGCTGCGTGCGCCACGACCGGCGGCGATGGCGCGGGCGAACGTGGCGGCCGAAGCCGCCAGCGCGTGGTTGCCCGCGCACCTCGCGGCCGTTGCGCGCGCAACCGGTGCGGCGGCGAACGGTACGGCAAGCCACGACGGAGCGCGCATGCGGGCGACGACGCGCCGCGCCGTCGCTTCGCGAGCACGCAGGCGGCCGGCCCGGCGCGAGGCCGAACGGGGAAACGCGAAGCGGATGCCGTTGCCGTGTTTCATCTGTCTAGCGGGCCTCGATGCGGGCCGTCACGCGGCCTGCCAGTACGCGTCGAGGCGCGCGTACAGTGCGTCGCGCTGCGCCGGTTCGATGAACGACGCCTCGAAGCCGTTGCGGATCACCGCATGGACTTCGGCATCCGTCAGTTGCAGCCCTTCGGCCGTCGCGAAGTAGTTTTCGTTGACGTAGCCGCCGAAATAGGCCGGATCGTCGGAGTTGATCGTCACCGCCACGCCGCGGTCGAGCAGTGCCTTCAGCGTGTGCTTCGTCATGTCGTCGAACACGCACAGCTTCAGGTTCGACAGCGGGCAGACGGTGAGTGCCGTGCGCGTTTTCGCGAGGCGCTCGACGAGTGCTGCGTCCTCGATGCTGCGCACGCCGTGGTCGATCCGGTCGACCTTCAGCACGTCGAGCGCTTCGTAGATGTACGCGGGCGGACCTTCCTCGCCCGCATGCGCGACGAGCTTCAGCCCGAGCGCGCGCGCCTTGTCGAACACGCGAGCGAACTTCGCCGGCGGATGGCCGAGCTCGGACGAATCGAGGCCGACGCCGATCAGCCGATGGCGATAGCGCTCGAACAGCGGCAACGCGGATTCGAACGTCGCGAGCGCGTCCGCTTCGGACAGGTGGCGCAGGAAGCACAGGATCAGCTTGCTCGACAGCCCGCGTCGCTCGGCATCGGCGAGTGCGCGCTCGATGCCCGCCACGACCGTCTCGATCGGCACGCCCCGCTCGGTGTGTGTCTGCGGGTCGAAGAACAGCTCGGTATGGACGACGTTGTCGGCGAGCGCACGCTCGCAGTACGCGGCCGTCATGTCGTGGAAATCCTGCTCGGTGAGCAGCACGCTCGCGCCGGCGTAGTAGATGTCGAGGAACGACTGCAGGTCGGTGAACGCGTACGCGGCGCGCAGCGCATCGATCGAATCGTACGCGAGCTTCACGCCGTTGCGCTGCGCGAGCGCGAAGATCAGTTCGGGCTCGAGCGAGCCTTCGATATGGATATGCAGCTCCGCTTTCGGCGCGCGGGCAATCTTGTCCTTGAATGTCGGGGTCATGGCGTCGTTCTTGGTCGGTCAGTAGGTAGGGGAAGCTTGCGCGGCCGCATTCGCCTCGACGGCCTGCAGCAACTGCGCGGCCACCGAGATCGCGATCACTTCGGGCGCCTTGTCGACGATGCCTTCGACACCGATCGGGCAGCGCATCCGCGCGACCTGGGCCGGGTCGATGCCGATCGCCGCGAGCCGGTGATCGAACTGCATGCGTTTCGTGCGCGAGCCGGTCATCCCGAAGTACGCATAGTCGCCGCGTCGCAGGATGCGCTCGGCCAGCACGAAATCGAGTGCGTGGTCGTGCGTCATCACGACGAAGTAGGACCGCGGCGGCGCCGCGTCGACCGCGTCCGCCGGGGAAGCGGTCGCGTCGATCGTGACGTTGCCGATGCCGGCGAGCGCGTCGGCCGGCGGGAACGCGGCGTCGGCCCCGTCGATCCAGCGTACGTGGCACGGCAGCGTCGCCAGCACCTTCACGAGCGCGGTGCCGATGTGCCCCGCGCCGAACAGCACGACGGGGAACGCATACGGCGCGATCGTTTCGGTCATCAGCGACACGCCGCCGGTTTCCCACAGCAGGCAGTCGGCCCGCGCGGCTTCCGATTCGGGCTCGCTCAGCAGCGGCGCGCCCGGCGAGGGGCCGAATGATACGCTACGCACGGTCGCGGCGCCGGCCGCGACGCGCTTGGCGAGCGACATGATCCAGCCGAGGTCGCCGACGTCGAGCCGTTCGAACGCGAGCACCACGGCGCCGCCGCAGCACTGGCCGAGGCTTGGGCCGAGCGCGAGCCGCTCGAGCCGGCGTGCGTGCGGCACGTGCGCGCCGTCCTTCAGCAGGTGCCGCGCGATCTCGATCGCCTTCCATTCCAGATGACCGCCGCCGATCGTATGGCGGGCCGTGTCGCGCGTGACGAGCATCTTGGTGCCGGCTTCGCGCGGCGCGGAGCCGTCGGTGTGCGCGACCGTCACGAGCACGGCCGCTTCGCCGTGCGCGAGCAGTTGCTGCAGATCGCCGAGCCAGGCTTCCATCAGCACGCTCCGTTCGGGACGACGCGGCACGACGCGCGGCGCGGGCTGGCGGGCGGGGCGGCAACGAGGACGGACGGGAGCGGGGCAGGCCGGCGGCACGGCTCATGCCATGCGACGGCCGCGGACCGGCGGCGTGCGCGAACGGCGCCGCCGGACGCGCGGACGCCATGAGGGTGACGGATGCGGATGGTTTGCGTTGTCATGATGAATCCAGTCGACATTGCGGATCGGGCGCGCGTTACGCAGGCAGCGGTGAGACCGCCTGGCCTCGCGCACGTAGATCGCCATCCAGTCCCGAAGATAGCATCGCCACGCGGCGGGAACATGGCTGGGCGGTGATCCGGGGTATCAGGCGGCGATCATGTCGATCATAGGCCCGCCGCGCCGGATCGGGGTGCCGATGCATGCGCATCGAGCCGAAACGCACGTGTGACGGGGCGAGGCGCGGCGATGGGGCGCCGCGCCGCCGGCCCGGACATCCGGCCGGCGGCGGGGTAGGTGTTTACGCGCGACGACGGGGCGGGGCCGGCGCACGCATCGGCCGGCGCCCGGTGGCGACTCGCCGGCGGCGCGCGGCCCATTCGGTCGGGCCGTGCATGCTGTCGGCCGGCAACGCGGGCTCGGTCAGCCCGCGAGCTTGCGGCGATGGCGCCAGAGGCTCGCGACGACCGCGATCAGGATCGCGGCGAAGCCGATCAGCGCCCAGCCGGGCAGCAGGATGCCCAAGATCGGCGGGTAGACGGTCTCGCACAGCCCGGCGACCTTGAACATGCCGGGGAACCACTGCGCGGGCGGCAGGCTGTCGACGATCGGCTGCAGCGTGTCGAAGCCGCAACTGAAGCCCGGATTCATCTGAATCGACAGGTGCCGCGCGGCCGTGCCGACACCGCCGGCCGCGGCGATCGCGATCAGCAGCTCGAGCACCCAGACACCGCGCCAGTTGCGGATCCCGGCGGCCAGGAACGCGAAGATCCCGATCGCGCAGAAGAAGTAGCGCTGGATGATGCACAGCGGGCACGGGTCTTCGTTCTTCACGTACTGCAGGTACAGCGCACCGGCCAGCAGCGCGATGCACACCCATCCGAGCAGCATCAGCAGGTGGCGTTCGCGGCGTAGTGCAAGCGTGTAGTCGTTCATGTCGGCGGGGTTCCTCGTCGGTCGGTCCGGAAAACAATCGCGCGATTTTAGCGCGAACGGTCTGGCACGAAACTGACAGCGCGCGTGCGGCAACCTGCCGCACCGCGCGCGTTGCCCGCCGGCGGCTGACTGGCGGTCAGCGAATCGTGTTCAGCACGGCCTCGACCGATTGGCCGATCGCCAGCAGCGCGTCGTCGCGATGCGGCGCCGCCGCGAGCATCAGGCCGACCGGCGCCGCGTCGCGCGCGTGGCACGGCAGCGACAGCCCGCACGCATCGAGGAAGTTGAACGCGCTCGGGTTGCGCAGGATCAGCGCGTTGGTGCGCGTGAACGCGTCGTCGTCCGTTTCGAGGTCGGCGATGCGCGGTGGCACGACGGGCACCGTCGGCGCGACGAGCGCATCGAAGCGCGCCCAGACCGTGTGCGCGGCTTCGTCGAGCATCGCGGCGCGCGCGGCGAGCAGGTCGAGATAGTCGGCCGCGCTCGCGGGCTCGCCCTTCAGGATCCGCGTCAGCACGCGCGGGTCGTACTGGTCGCGATGCTTGGCGAGCAGCGGACGATGCCATGCGTACGCCTCGATCGGCGAGAAGCCGAAACGGTTGATCTCCGGCAACCGGTCGAGCGCGGGGAAGCGCACTTCGGTGACGATCGCGCCGGCCGCTTCGAGATGCTTGAGCGCGGTGTCGAGCGCGGCCGCGACGTCGGCATCGACGCCGTCCGTCACGTAGTTCGTCAGCACGCCGAGCCGTACGCCTTCGAGGGGCCGGGCGGCCGGCACGTGCGGCTCGAGCCCCGCGAGCATCCGGTCGACGAGCGCGCAGCACGCGACCGTCAGCCCGATCGGCCCGAACGAGTCGAGCGTCGTCGACAGCGGCACGCCGCCTTGCGTCGGGATCCGGCTCGCGGTCGGCTTGAAGCCCGTCAGCCCGCACAGCGCGGCCGGAATCCGGATCGAGCCGCCGGTGTCAGTGCCGAGCGCGACGGCCGCCATCCCGTCGGCGACCGACGCGGCCGCGCCCGACGACGAGCCGCCCGAAATTCGCGCATCGCCCGGCACGTCGCGGCGGTACGGCGAGCGCGGGTTGCCGAAGTGCGGATTCAGCCCGAGCCCGGAGAACGCGAACTCGCTCATGTTGGTGCGGCCGACCAGCACCGCGCCCGCGCGCCTGAGCCGCGCGACGGCGACCGCATCGGTGCGCGCGGCCGGCGCGCCGTCGAGCACGCGGGACCCCGCGCGCGTGACCTGGCCCGCGACGTCGAACAGGTCCTTGACCGACACGGGGATGCCCGCGAGCGGCGACAGCACGGTGCCCGCGGCGCGCAGCCGGTCGTGCGCGTCGGCGGCCGCGCGTGCGTCGTCGGCATCGACTTCGGTGAAGACGACGGCGCCCTGGCCCGACGGATCGGCGATCCGGTCGAGCGCGGTGTCGACGAGCGCGCGGCTCGTGGTCCGGCCGGCGGCGAGGTCGGCGGCGAGCTGGGCGAGCGGGGGGAACGGCGTGAAAGTGGTCATGGCGGCTCAGGGGCGAAGATGTTGAACAAGCGTGGAGCGGAACGAATCGATATGGCTTTCGACGGCTGCGCGCGCGCCGGCGGCGTCGCGTGCGGACAGCCGGTCGAACAGCGCGCGGTGCTCGTGCTGGACGTCGGCGAGATGGTGCGGTTCGGACAGCGTGACGAACCAGAAGCGCAGCGAGCGCTCATGCAGCGCGCGCAGGATGTCGGCCAGCACCGCGTTGCGCGCGGCCGCGGCGATCGTCTGATGAAACGCGCGGTCGAGCTCCATCATGCCCTCGACGTCGTGTGCGTCGACGCAGGCCTGCCCGTCGTCGAGCAGCGCGGCCAGGCGGGCGAGATCGTCGGGCGTCGCATGGCGCGCGGCGAGTTCGACGCAGTGCGCTTCGTTGATGCGCCGCACGTCGATCACCGCGACGATGTCGTCGAGCGACAGCGGCTGCACCATCAGGCCCTTGCGCGGCATCACCGACAGCAGCCCCTCGAGCACGAGCCGATGCACGGCCTGGTGCACCGGTGTGCGGCCGATTCCCGTCCGTGCGACGAGTTCGGCTTCGTTGAGCGCGGCGCCCGGTTTCAGGCGCATCGTGACGATGTCGCGCTGGATCAGCGCGTACGCGCGGTCGGCGAGACTCGCCGGCGACGCGGCGGGGCGGTCGCGGGTGACGTCGGTCAGGGTGCTCATATGGGGTTCGGCACCGGGGCCGGAAGGCGCGCGATCATGACGCGGCGGGCTCGGGAAGCGTGGGCGATCTCTGGATATTACTGTGATATATCACAGGTGTCCAGCCCAAGAGCGGCACGGGCAGCGGGGGCCGGGTGCGCGAACGGGGCCGCATGCCGCGGCGGCGGCCCTGCCACCGACTTGCAACAATATCGACAGGATGTTGCAGGTTTGCCGCGTGATCGTGCACTGAAGCATAATGAATCCTCGTCTATTCATACGCGTGAGCGACGTACCAGACCATCGTCATGAGCGAAAACACGCCTTCCCCGGCCGGTCTGCCCGGCACCTTTTCCGCTTCTTCCGATTCCCCGCGTCCCGATCCGGCGAAAACGCACGATGCGCAGGCCGCCGTGCAGAACGCCGCCGACGACGGCGCGTCGCCCGTGACGGCCGCATCCGAGCCCGGTGCACCCGGTGCCGCGGGCGCGATCGGGGACGGCGCCGCCACGGCCTCGCCGCCGAAGCCGGGTGCGCCGCCGCCCGGATTCGGCGCGCAGCCCGATTTCGACACGCCGCGGCCGCCTCCCGCGAACGCGCAGAATGCGCCGCCCGCCTACCTGAAGCAGAGCGACACGCCGTGGTCGGTATTCGGCCGGATCGTCGCGGCGCGCGCGCGGCGGCTGTTCGACCGCGCCGGCCAGCGCATCACGCAGCGCACGCTACGCATCGGCGTGTCGGCGCGGATCTTCCATCCGGAGCCGGGCGCGAAGGGGCTGCGCGGCAAGACGCTGCAGTATCTCGAGGAATCAATCGCCCACTGGGTGATGTCGCGCGACGTGCTCGTGTTCATGATTCCGACCGTCGGCCATCAAGGCATGATCCATCCGAGCAACATCCGCCTGCGCGACTACGCGAAGCATCTCGACGGCCTGCTGCTGCAAGGCGGCGCCGACGTGTCGCCGCAGACCTACGCGGCGTCGGATGCGCGACCCGAATGGCCGGGCGATCGCGTGCGCGACATGTACGAGCTCGAGCTGCTGCACGAATTCGTCGAGTCCGGCAAACCCGTGCTCGGCGTGTGTCGCGGCTGCCAGTTGATCAACGTCGCGTTCGGCGGTTCGCTGTACCAGGACATCGCCACCGACGTGCCGACCGCCCATGCGCACGTGAGCGAGCATTACGACCAGCATCGTCACGCGATCCGTTTTCCCGACACGTCGACGCTCGCGAGCATGTTCCCGGGGCGCAGCGAAGCGATCGTCAACTCGATTCACCATCAGGCGATCCGCGATCTCGGCCGCGATCTGAACATCGAAGCCGTGTCGGCCGGCGACGGGATCATCGAAGGCATTCGCCATCGGCGTTCGCCGTTCGTCGTCGGCGTGCAGTGGCATCCGGAGTTCCATCGCGCGGGCGGCTCGGAGCTGCTCGACTGCACGCCGCTGCTCGATGCATTTCTGCGCGCCGCGCGCGAAACGCGCCTGTAGCCCGCCGTATTTTTCGTGTTGAACTCAGGCCGGCCGCATCCCGATAAATTCGAGATGCGGCCGTTTCGTTTTGAACGATAATCGCGAGTTCCGATTCGTTCGCCGGAGTCTGACGTTGGCTTTCCGAAACTTTTCCCCTGCACGATGCGCAACGTGGATCGTTGCACTGGCTGCCTGCGCGCAAGCGGGCGCGGCCTGGTCCGCCGACGCGACCGCCCCCGCTGCCGGTACGCGTCCGGCGGTCACGAGCCTGAGCGGCGGCGCGTCGCCCGCGGCCGCGACGGACGTCGCCGCGCAAGGCAACGTTGCCGAGCTGACGCAGATGCTGCACGACGGCCGGATCGTCGAGATGCGTACGACGTACAACGGCAGCTACGGCGCGAGCCTGATGTTCGATCCGCGCGAGATGACGTATTACGTCGCGCTGTTCCAGGACAAGAATCTGTGGCGCGTGATCCGTTCGCAGGACAAGAATCGCGCGGAGATGGTGTATGCGAACTTCGTCCAGCAGACGGCGCAACTCGCCGATATCGAGATCCGCCGGACCGAGCTGCAGGCGCAGAAGGCATTTCTTGAACGCGTGATTGCGCTGCAGGCGAATCGTGCGCAGCAACTGCAGGCCGACCTGAGCGTCGCGCGCAGCCAGCAGGCCGAAGTCGCGCAACGGCAGAAGTCGGCGCAGGAGCAGGCGCAGGCGCTGCAGGTCGAGAAGCGGGCGGCGCAGTTGCAGTTGCGCGATCTGCAGGAGCAGGTGCGGCAACTCGAGAAGCAGACCGAGATGGGGTTGCCCGTGCACAAATAACGATCCGTCGAGCGGACGGAGCGAGACGAGCGAAAACCCGGCGAAGCGATCTTCGCCGGGTTTTTTATTGCGCGGGCATCAATGCGCGAACGCGTCCGGCACGTCGGTCACGCGGCGGTGCGACAGTTGCGACGTCCAGTCGAAACCGGCCGCGCGCGGGTGCGTGGGGCCGGCCGGCTGCGTGGCGCGCAGCGCGTTCGCCATGGCGATCAACGTGGCAGGATCGTCGAGCGCGTCGCGCGTGACACGCGTGTCTGCCTCGTGCGGCGGTGGGGCGCGCCGAACGCGCGTGCCGGTGTTGGTGGCGTCGTGCTGAATCGGCCGATGCGCAGCCAGCCGTGGCACGGCCGGTGTGCGGGGCGGCGCTTCCGTCGTGCGCTGGCCGGCTGCCGGACGTGGCGAGGCAGGAGCGGCATGCCGCACGTCGGGCGTTGCTTGCGGGTGAAGCGATGCGGGGCCGCGCGCGACGCGGTGCGTGGCTGGCGGCGAGACCATCGTATGCGCGCCAGCCGTCGCTACCTTGGGTTGAGGCATGGCGTTCGTCGACGTGACCGGTGCAGCCGCGGCGACATGTGTGGTGTCGGTCGATGTCGCGATGTGAGCGGGTGCGCCGCCGGCGGCTTGAATCGCGTATGCGGGAACGGAATCCGCAGGTGGCTCGTGCGCGCCGATCAGCCAGGCGATGATGCCGAGCGCGCCGATGCTCCAGCAGACGGCGTATCGCGCGCGCCGATCGCGAGGCGGGCGCACGGAACGGCGCAAGTACCGACCGGCGCCAGCCGCCGGCGTGACGGGCAATCCGGCCGAAGCGGGCAGTGCCGCCGCCACCGGCAGCGGCTGCCATCGGCACGCGCTGTGCGGCCGGTCGATATCGATGCAGGATGTCGTCAGTGTCGCGAGGCAGTGGCTGCCGGGCCGTGCGCCGGACGCACCGAGGAACCGCCATTCGCGGCCGAACGGCGGGACGTGATCGAGCGGAGTGGCGCGAGGGCGGGCGAGCGCGCCTTCGACCGGGACGAGGGGCGATGGGGTCATGAGAGCGGTACGCCGTGCGACACAGGCCCGTGCCGACGCGGCGCGGAAACGTCGTCGCAAATCTTGCCATTGTGGTCAGCCGGCGCGGGTCGGTCGATCAGATCGATCTGATTCTTGTGCCCGTTTCGGGGCGACTTGTACGAGGCGGACGCCGTGACGGCCGTGATGGGGCACCACAAGGCAAATGTCGGCTTGACGTGGCATGATGCGCGAATCTTGCTGGCGGCGCGCCGTTACGCGCCGCGCCGCCGGCGGGCAGCGATGCCCGTGTGCGCGTGCCAACGCTACGCGCCGCGCATCGTCGGTTTCATGCGGCGCGGAATTCGCGCCATCCGAGCTTAGCGAGAAAACATGTCCACAGCATCGCCTGCCATTGCGCAGGAATCGAAAGTCCGCACCGTCTTCCGCGTCGTCAGCGGCAACTTCCTCGAAATGTACGACTTCATGGTCTACGGGTATTACGCGTCGGCCATCGCGAAAACGTACTTTCCGAGCGGCAACGCGTTCGCGTCGCTGATGCTGTCGCTGTCGGTATTCGGCGCTGGCTTCCTGATGCGGCCGGTCGGCGCGATCGTGCTCGGCGCATACATCGACCATCACGGCCGCCGCAAGGGGTTGATCCTGACGCTCGGGCTGATGGCGATCGGCACGCTCACGGTGGCCGCGATACCCGGCTATGCGACGATCGGCGTGCTCGCGCCGGTGCTCGTGCTGCTCGGCCGGCTGTTGCAGGGCTTCTCGGCGGGCGTCGAGCTGGGCGGCGTGTCGGTGTATCTGTCGGAGATCGCGACGAAGGGCCACAAGGGGTTCTATACGTCGTGGCAGTCGGGTAGCCAGCAGGTGGCCGTCGTGTTCGCCGCGTTCGTCGGCGTCGTGCTGAACCGCGCGCTGCCGGTCGAGGAAATGACCGCGTGGGGCTGGCGCATTCCGTTCCTGATCGGCTGCCTGATCGTGCCGTTCCTGTTCCTGATCCGCCGCTCGCTGAAGGAAACCGACGAATTCCTGGCGAAGCGTCACCGCCCGACGATGGGCGAGATCATGCGCTCGATGCTCGACAACTGGGGTATCGTGGTAGCCGGCATGGGGATGGTGATCATGACGACGGTGTCGTTCTACATGATCACCGCCTACACGCCGACCTTCGGCAAGGAAGTGCTGCACCTGTCGTCGCTCGATGCGCTCGTCGTGACAGTCTGCATCGGTATCTCGAACCTCGTGTGGCTGCCATTGTCCGGCGCGCTGTCCGACCGCGTCGGCCGCCGTCCGGTATTGATCGCGTTCACCGTGCTGACGCTGCTGACGGCTTATCCGGCGGTGCTGTGGCTCGTCGGCGATCCGTCGTTCCTGCGGCTGCTCGCGGTCGAGCTGTGGCTGTCGTTCCTGTATGCGTCGTACAACGGGGCGATGGTTGTCGCGTTGACCGAAGTGATGCCGGCCGACGTGCGCACGGCCGGCTTCTCGCTCGCGTACAGCCTCGCCACGACGATCGGCGGCTTCACGCCGGCGATCTCGACGCTGCTGATCCACGAGACGGGCAACAAGGCGGCGCCGGGGCTGTGGTTGAGCGTGGCCGCGATCTGCGGCTTGATCGCGACGCTCGTGCTGTACCGCACACCCGACGCGCGCGATCAGTACAAGTCGGCCTGACGGCCACCCGCATGTCGCGCGGCGTCGGGCCGCGCATCTCATCGAAACAGGGAGCGCGATGCGCTCCCTGTTTCGTTTGCGATCATGCCTCGCGCAGCATGTCGGCCACCGTGGCCGCCACGTCGAGCCATGCGCCCGGCGCAGGCTGGCGGGCGATCCGGGCCTGCGGATACCACGGGCAATCGTCGCCGGTGAACCAGCGCCAGTCGGCCGCGAACGGCAGCATGATCCAGAGCGGCTTGCCGAGCGCGCCCGCGAGGTGCGCGACCGCCGTGTCGATCGTGACGACGCCGTCGAGGCGCTCGATCAGCGCGGCCGTATCGCCGAAGTCGTTCAGCCGGCCGTCGAGACGATGCATGCGCGGATGCGCGTCGATGCGCGTCCGCTCGTCGTCGTCGAGCGCGGGCTGCAGCACGATCCAGTCGATGTCCGGCAGTGCGAGCAGCGGCGCGAGCGCGTCGAACGGCATCGAGCGGTTTTCCTGTGCCTGTCGGCGCCCCGACCATGCCAGCCCGAACTTGCGCTTCGACTGCCCGCCGAGCGAGCCGCGAAAGCGCCGGCGGGCGCCGTCGGGCGCGTGCAGATAGCGCGAGCCGACGATGTCCTCGGGCTGAAGCCCGAGCACGAACGGCAGGCTCATCAGCGTGCACGCGACATCCGCGGCAGGCGGCTTCGCGGCGCCCTGGGCGACGAGCGTCACGCGCCAGCGCGACGCGGCCGGTGTCAGCAGCGCGACGAGTTCCGGCTGGACTTCGAGTACGACGCGCGCGCAGCGTGCGCGGGCGAGCGGCACGAAGCGGACGAACTGCAGCGTGTCGCCGAACCCCTGTTCCGCGCGGATCAGCAGCGTGCGCGACGCAATCGGCTCGCCCTGCCAGCGCGGCAGCGCGCCGAGCGGCGTCGCGCCGGGCGTCTCGTGGCGCGCTTCGTAGGCGGGCAGGCCGCGCGTGAAGTCGCGCAGCGTCAGCAGCGTGACCGCGCGATGCAGCCGCGCGAGCGTGAGATCGGGCGCGACACGCAGCGCCTGGTCGAATGCGCGCAGCGCCATCTCGTGCGCGCCGAGCGCGTGATGCGCGTTGCCGAGATTCAGCCACGCGAGCCCGAACGACGGATCGAGCCCGACGGCGCGCTCGTAGTAGGGCAGTGCGTCGCGGTGGCGCGCCTGCGCGCAGAGCGCGTTCGCGAGCCCGAACAGCGCGAGCGGAAACGGCGGGTGCAGTGCGAGCGCGGCTTCGAACGCGGCCGCCGCCTCGGCATGCCGGCCGAGTGCATCGAACGTGTTGCCGAGATTGAAATGCGCGGCGACGAAACGCGGCTGCACGGCGATCGCGGCCTGGAAGTGCGCGATCGCATCGTCGGCGCGCCCCATCGCGTTCAGCGCCATCCCGAGATTGTTGTGCGCGCCCGCATGCCCGGGCCGGAGCTCGAGCGCACGACCGAACGCGGCGAGCGCGTCGTCGTGGCGGCCGAGCGCGTTCAGCGCGTTGCCGAGATTGTTGTGGATCGACGCGTCGTCCGGCGTGAGCCGCAGCGCGCGGCCGAAGGCGTCGATCGCATCGTCGTGACGCTGCAGCGCCGCATACGCGTTGCCGAGGTTGTAGTGTGCGAGCGGAAATTCGGGCGCGAGCGTCAGCGCATTGCGAAAGCGGTCGATCGCTTCGTCGAGCCGGCCGAGCGCTTTCAGCGCGTTGCCGAGATTGAGCTGCAGTGCGGCATCGTTGGGGCGCAGCGCGACGGCCCGGCCGACGAGATCGGCGGCCTCGGCGTGCTGGCCCTGCTGGTGCCGCAGCACGCCGAACAGGTGCAGCGCGTCGGCGTCGGCGGGGTTGGAGGCGAGCGCGTGGCGATAGCCGTGCTCGGCCTCGGCGAGGCGGCCCGCGCGGTGTGCGGCGTACGCCCGGTCGAATGCGGAATCCATGACGCGAAAACTGGCGGAAAGCGCGTATTTTCCCACACCGCGGGGTAGGGCCGCGTATCGGCCGGTCGGCATATGGCCCCGTCACGCGGAGCGGCGTAGACTTGCAGAGTCGCGTGTCATCGAGGTTTCCATGGCTGACACACTGTCCGATATCCCACCCGTGCTGATCGTCGGCGCGGGGCCGACCGGCCTTGCCGCGGCGATGAGCCTGGCGCGGGCCCGCGTGCCGGTGCGCATCATCGATCGCCTGGCCGCGCCCGCGCCGTTTTCGCGCGCGATCGGCATCCAGGCGCGCACGCTCGAGCTGCTGGAGCAGCATCGCGCGGTCGAGCCGTTTCTCGCGCTCGGCCATCGCGCGCATGCGGCCGAGCTGCATGCCGACGGCCGCTTGATCGCGCGGCTCGATTTCGATCCGCTGCAAACGCGCTATCCGTATCTGATGTTTCTCGACCAGAGCATCACCGAGCGGCTGCTCGCCGAGCATCTGGCCGGGATGGGCGTGACCGTCGAACGCGGTACCGCGCTGACCGCGTGCGACGCGGGCGGCACGTCGCTCGACGTGACGCTGCGCCGCGCAGATGGCCGCGACGAGTCGTTCGCGCCGTCGTACCTGATCGCGGCCGACGGCGCGCACAGCACGGTCAGGCATCTGCTCGGCCTGGGCTTTGCCGGGCATGCATTCGAACAGACTTTCCTGCTGGCCGATTTCGCGGCGATACCCGAGTGGCCGGACGAAGAGATCCGCCTGTTCACGACGCCCGAAGGTATTGCGGGCCTGTTTCCGATGGGGAGCGGCCGTTACCGGCTCGTCGCGGACCGGCCGCTCGGCAGCGACGCGTCGCCCGGCGCGCCGGCGCCGTCGCTCGAGGAATGCGACGCGATCATCCGCGCGCGCGTCGGCGCCTCGATCTCGCCGAGCGATCTCGCGTGGTCGTCCTATTTCCACCTGCACAGCCGGATGGTCGACCGGCTGCGTCATGGCCGCGTGTTCTTCGCGGGCGACGCCGCGCACGTCCACAGCCCGGCCGGCGCGCAGGGCATGAACACCGGCATCCAGGAGGCGTTCAACCTGGGCTGGAAGCTCGCGCGCGTCCTTGGCGCAGGCGCACCCGAGCGGTTGCTCGACACGTATCACGCGGAGCGCTATCCGATCGAGCGCGACGTGCTGCGGCAGACCGGTTTCGTCACGCAGGTCGTCGAAGCCGAGCGCGGCGCGATGAAGCTGCTGCGCGATCACGTCGTGCCGCTGCTGGCGTCGTTCGGGCCGATGCGCGACGCGCTGCGGCGCACGGTGAGCGAGCTCGGCGTGCAGTACCGGAAGAGTCCGCTCACGCTCGAGCGCGTGCTCGACGGCGGCCCGCGCGCGGGCGAGCGCGCGCCCGATGCGCTCGTGCACGTGCTCGACGGGCCGCTCGGTCGTGCGCCCGGCACGGCGCGGCTATACGATCTTCACGATCCGGCGAGCTTCACGCTGTTGCTGCTGGAGGAGCCGGTGGACACCGACGCCGGCGAGGTGCCGCCGATCCCGGCCGATGCGCGGGGGCTCGTGCAGGGGCTCGAGCGCATCATGCCGGAAGCGGTGCGCGTGTGGCGTGTCGCCGATGCCGAAGGCGACGGGGCGGCGGGGCTCGCGCAGGAATACGGCCGCTCGCGGCCGTCGTTCTATCTGCTGCGGCCGGACGGCTATGTTGCCGCGCGCGGGCGCACGGCGACCGACGCCAATGCGCTGCTGCGCCATTGCGAAAACTGGTTCGCGGGCATGTCGGTGTCCGCGTAGCCGCGCGGTCAGGCGGGCGCCGCGGCAGGGACGAGCGACGCGCGGTGCGCGGCGATCGCGTCGCGCACGATCGGCGTCGCGCGTTGCCCGGCGGCGTTCGACGGATCGTCGAGCGCGGCGAGCAGCGCTCGGCGCATGCGCGGCTCCCAGAAGCGCCGGATATGCTCGGCGATGCCGGCCAGCGCTTCGTCGCGATCGGGCATCGATTCGAAGAATGCGCCGATCTGGTTGGCCATGTCGATCAGGTGGTCGTTGTCCATTGCTGCCTCACTTGCCTGTCGTCACGGCGGCCGGCGCGGCCGCGCGGCGCTCGAGCAGGTCGAGCTGCTCCGAGTTGAAGCGCGCATAGGCACGCTGCCAGTCGGACGGTTGCGCAACCGGCAACACCTGCACGGCCGTCACCTTGTATTCGGGGCAGTTCGTCGCCCAGTCGGAGCTGTCCGTCGTGATCACGTTCGCGCCCGATTCGGGGAAGTGGAACGTGGTGTACACGACGCCCGGCTGCATGCGCTCCGTCACGAGCGCGCGCAGCACCGTCTGCCCCGCGCGCGACTCGATGCCGACCCAGTCGCCGGTGCGGATCCCGCGATCCTGCGCATCGTGCGGATGGATCTCGAGGCGATCCTCTTCATGCCACCGGACGTTTTCGGTACGGCGCGTCTGCGCGCCCACGTTGTATTGCGACAGGATGCGGCCCGTCGTCAGGATCAGCGGATAGCGCTGCGTGACCTTCTCCGGCGTCGGAATGAACTTGGTGATCACGAACCGGCCCTTGCCGCGCACGAACGTGTCGATGTGCATCGTCGGCGTGCCTTCCGGCGCGTGTTCGTTGCACGGCCACTGGATGCTGCCGAGTGCGTCGAGCTTCTCGTACGATACCCCCGAGAAAGTCGGCGTGAGCCGCGCGATCTCGTCCATGATTTCCGACGGATGCGCGTAGTGCATGTCGTAGCCGAGCGCCTGCGACAGCAGCAGCGTGACTTCCCAGTCCGCGTAGCCCGCGAGCGGCGGCATCACCTTGCGCACGCGCGAGATCCGGCGCTCCGCGTTCGTGAACGTGCCGTCCTTCTCGAGGAACGTCGAGCCCGGCAGCAGCACGTGCGCGTATTTCGCGGTTTCGTTCAGGAAGATGTCCTGCACGACGATGCATTCCATCGCCGACAGCGCGGCCGCCACGTGCTGCGTGTTCGGATCCGACTGGACGATGTCCTCGCCCTGGCAGTAGAGCCCCTTGAAGCTGCCGTCGAGCGCCGCGTCGAACATGTTCGGGATGCGCAGCCCAGGCTCCGGCTGCAGCGTGGCCGACCACGCCTGTTCGAACTGCGTGCGCACGACCTCGTCGCTGATGTGCCGGTAGCCGGGCAGCTCGTGCGGGAACGAGCCCATGTCGCATGAACCCTGCACGTTGTTCTGGCCGCGCAGCGGATTGACGCCGACGCCTTCGCGGCCGACGTTGCCGGTCGCCATCGCGAGGTTCGCGATGCCCATCACCGTCGTCGAGCCCTGCGCGTGTTCGGTCACGCCCAGGCCGTAATAGATCGCAGCGTTGCCGCCCGTCGCGTAGAGGCGTGCGGCCTCGCGCACCCGCTCGGCCGGCACGCCCGTCACGTCCGCGGTCGCCTCGGGCGAATTGTCGGGCTGCGCGACGAAGTCGCGCCATTGCTCGAACGCGCGCGTGTCGCAGCGCTCGGCGACGAAGGCCTCGGCCACCAGCCCTTCGGTGACGATCACGTGCGCCAGCGCATTGACGATCGCGACGTTGGTGCCGGGGCGCAACTGCAGGTGGTGCGTGGCCTTCACGTGCGGGCCGTCGACGACGTCGATGCGGCGCGGATCGATCACGATCAGCTTCGCGCCTTCGCGCACGCGCCGCTTCAGCCGCGAGCCGAACACCGGATGGCCGTCGGTCGGGTTCGCGCCCATCACGACGATCACGTCGGCCTGGCCGACCGAGGCGAACGTCTGCGTGCCGGCCGATTCGCCGAGCGTCGTCTTGAGGCCATAGCCGGTCGGCGAGTGGCACACGCGTGCGCAGGTATCGACGTTGTTGTTGCCGAACGCGGCGCGCACGAGTTTCTGCACGAGATAGGTTTCCTCGTTCGTGCAGCGCGACGACGTGATGCCGCCGATCGAATCGCGGCCGTACTTCTGCTGCAGCTTGCGGAATTGCGTCGCCGCGTACGTGAGCGCCTCTTCCCAACTCACTTCGCGCCACGGGTCGGTGATCTTCTCGCGGATCATCGGCTTCGTGATGCGGTCCTTGTGCGTCGCATAGCCCCACGCGAAGCGTCCCTTCACGCACGCGTGGCCTTCGTTCGCGAGACCGTTCTTGTGCGGCGTCATGCGCACGACCTGCGTGCCCTTCATCTCGGCCTTGAACGAGCAGCCGACGCCGCAATACGCACAGGTCGTGACGACCGAGTGTTCGGCCTGCCCCAGCTGCACGACGGATTTTTCCTGCAGCGTGGCCGTCGGGCAGGCGGCGACGCACGCGCCGCACGACACGCATTCCGACGCCATGAACGATTCGCTTTCGCCCGCGGCGACGCGCGACTCGAAGCCGCGCGCGGCGATCGTCAGTGCGAACGTGCCCTGCGTTTCCTCGCACGCGCGCACGCAGCGGTTGCAGACGATGCACTTCGACGGGTCGTACGTGAAGTACGGATTCGACTCGTCCTTCGTGTCCTTCAGGTGATTCGCGCCGTCGAAGCCGTAGCGCACCTCGCGCAGGCCGACCACGCCCGCCATGTCCTGCAGCTCGCAGTCGCCGTTGGCCGGGCACGTGAGGCAGTCGAGCGGGTGGTCGGAGATGTACAGCTCCATCACGTTGCGGCGCAGCGACTGCAGCCGGTCCGACTGCGTGCGCACCTTCATGCCGGCTTCGGCGGGCGTCGTGCACGACGCCGGATAGCCGCGCCGGCCCTCGATCTCGACGAGGCACAGCCGGCACGAGCCGAACGGTTCGAGCGAATCGGTCGCGCAGAGCTTCGGGACGTTGACGCCGGCTTCGATCGCCGCGCGCATCACCGACGTGCCGGCCGGCACCGTGACCGGCTGGCCGTCGATTTCGAGCGTGACGTCGGTGTCGGCATGCCGTTGCGGCGTGCCGTAATCGGTATCGTCGAACGGGTCGCGGGCGCGCGCCTGTGCCGCGCTCTTGCACGCGCATTGGCCCGAGCCGCAGCCGCCTTGGCGGACGTTGTTCGTGTCGAGTGACATGCAGGGCTCCTTCTGGGTCAGGCCGCGGCCTTGACCGGGCCCGACGCGGCATCCTTGCCGGCAGCGAGCCCGAAATCTTCGGGGAAATGGTCGAGTGCGGACAGCACCGGGTACGGCGTCATGCCGCCCATCGCGCATAGCGAACCGGCCAGCATCGTGTCGCACAGGTCGCGCAACAGCGTGACCTGCCGCTCCGACGTATCGCCGTGGCGGATCCGCGCGATCGTCTCGACACCGCGCGTCGAGCCGATCCGGCACGGCGTGCACTTGCCGCACGATTCGATCGCGCAGAACTTCATCGCATACTCGGCCAGCTCGGCGAGATTCGACGTGTCGTCGTGCAGCACGATGCCGCCGTGGCCGACGACCGCGCCGATCGCCGCGTACGCCTCGTAGTCGAGCGGCACGTCCCACTGGTGGTCGGGCAGGTAGGTGCCGAGCGGGCCGCCGACCTGCGCGGCGCGTGCCGGCCGGCCGCTGGCCGTGCCGCCGCCGAAGTCGAACAGCAGTTCGCGCAGCGTGACGCCGAACGCGAGCTCGACGAGACCGCCGTGACGGATGTTGCCTGCGAGCTGGAACGGCAGCGTGCCGCGCGAGCGGCCCATCCCGTAGTCGCGATAGAACGCGGCGCCGCGCGCGAAGATCACGGGCGCCGTCGCGAGCGTGATCACGTTGTTGATGACCGTCGGCTGGCCGAACAGGCCGGCGAGCGCGGGCAGCGGCGGCTTCGCGCGCACGACGCCGCGCTTGCCCTCGAGCGATTCGAGCAGCGCCGTTTCCTCGCCGCATACGTACGAGCCCGCGCCTTTCGCGACGTGCAGCTCGAACGCGTGCGCGGAGCCGAGCACGTGCTCGCCGAGCCAGCCGGCTTCACGCGCGCGGACGATTGCCGCTTCGAGCGTGGCGATCGCGTGCGGGTATTCGCTGCGCACGTAGATGTAGCCGACCGTCGCGCCGGTGGCGACGCCCGCGATGATCATCCCTTCGATCAGGCAGTACGGGTCGCATTCCATCAGCAGGCGGTCGGAGAACGTGCCCGAATCGCCTTCGTCCGCGTTGCAGACGATGTATTTCTGCGCGGCGCGCGCCTGCCGCACGGTACGCCACTTGATGCCGGCCGGGAACGCCGCGCCGCCGCGGCCGCGCAGCCCCGACTCGATCAGCGTTTCGCATGCGGTGTCGCCGTCGAGCGCCAGCGCGTTCTTCAGGCCGGCAAGCCCCTCGTGTTGCAGATAGTCGTCGATCGACAGCGGATCGGTCAGGCCGATCCGTGCGAACGTGAGCCGCTGCTGGCGGGCGAGGTAGGGCAGCGCGTCGACGAGGCCGACGCCGCTCGGGTGCGCGCCGCCGTCGAGCCAGCCGGCGTCGAACAGGGCGGGCACGTCGGCGGCCGACAGGTTGGCATAGCCGACGCGACCTGCGGCCGTCCCGACCTCGACGAGCGGTTCGAGCCACAGCAGCCCGCGTGACCCGTTGCGGACCACCTCGATGGCGACCCCGCGCCGTTCGGCCTCGGCCGAGATCGCGGCGGCGAGCGCGTCGGCGCCGAGCGCCAGCGCGGACGAATCGCGCGGAACGTAGATGCGGGTCGTCATGCCGCCTCCTGCGCGTGGGCCACCGCGTCGGCCAGCAGCGCGTCGAACTTCTCCGGCGTGACCTTGGCGTGGAGCACCCCGTTGACCGTCATCGACGGCGATTGCGCGCACAGTCCGAGGCAGTAGACCGACTCGAGCGCGACGTCGTCCGGCGTACGGGCCGCGGCGGCATCGCCGTGCTTGGCGTCGAACCGGCAGCCCGTGCGGGCTTGCGCGTGGGCGGCGAGCGCCTCGCAGCCCATGCTGCGGCACGCTTCGGCGCGGCACATCTGGATCGTCACGCGGGCGGGCGGCGCGGTGCGGAAATGGTGGTAGTAGGTCAGGACGCCATGCACTTCCGCGCGCGACAGGTTCAGCACCTTGGCCAGCGGCGCGACGCAGCCCGCCGGCACGTAGCCCGCGTCGTCCTGGATCGCATGCAGGATCGCGACGAGCGAGCGGCCGGCGCGCGCATGGCGCTCGACGAGCACGTCGGGCGCAGGGGAATTCGGGGACATCGGTTTTGCTCCTCCAAAGCCTCATATGCGCTCGAAATTCATATAGTGCGCATCGCGACTTCGTTCTGATTGATTTTCACCCACGATAAGCGGAAGATTTCGCGGTCGCAATAGGAAATCGGAGTGCATAATTGATTCGGGTCGAATGCGACGCGTATCTGACCGTACGCGACACGGAAGGCCGGTCGGCCAGTCTGTCGGACGTCGCTCCGCTGCTGGAACTCGTGGCCGATACGGGCAGCATCGCGCAGGCCGCGCAAGCCAAGGGACTGTCGTACCGGCACGCGTGGGGCATGCTGCGCGCGCTGGAATCGTGCATCGGCGGGGAATTGATCGAAACCGCGCGCGGCAAGGGTTCGACGTTGTCGGCGCTCGGCCGGGCGGTCGTCGATGCGCAGCGTCTGGCGCATAGTCGCCTCGACGGGAACCTGCGCACGCTGGCGGCCGAGGTGGCCAGCGACCTGAACCGGCGGCTCGCGCAGCGCGACGGCGCCGTGCGCATCCATGCGTCGCACGGTTATGCGGTCGCGACGCTCGTTTCCGCACTCGTCGATGCGCAGGCGGCCGTCGACATCAAGTATCGCGAGAGCGTCGAGGCCGTGCAGGCGCTCGCCCGCGGCGAATGCGACCTCGCCGGTTTCCATTTGCCGCGCGGCGCGTTTCGCGCGCAGTGCGCGCAGATCTACCGGCCGTGGCTCGACGACACGCGCCACGTGTTGATCCACCTGACACGCCGCCAGCAGGGGCTGTTCGTGCCGCGCGGCAACCCGAAGCAGGTGCGCGGGCTGGTGGATCTCGCGCGTGACGACATCCGCTTCGTCAACCGCCAGCCGGGGTCGGGCACGCGCATGCTGCTGGATCTCGCGCTGCGCGCGATCGGCATCGATCCGGAGCGCATCGACGGCTATGCGTCGGCCGAACTCACGCATTCGGCGATCGCGGCGTTCGTCGCGAGCGGCATGGCCGATCTCGGCTTCGGCGTCGAGCCGGCCGCCCGTCACTTCGGGCTCGACTTCATCCCGATCGTCGACGAAGACTATTACTTCGCATGCGAACGCGCGCGGCTCGATGTGCGGCCGCTCGCCGATGTGCTGGCGCTGCTGCGCGACGCACGCTTCGTCGAACGCGTCGCGCATCTCGACGGCTACGATCCGGCTGCGTGCGGCGCGCTGGAGCGCATCGCGACCGGGCTGGCCGGCGGCGACGGCACGAGCGTGCCGGACGGCAATTCCCGGTAACGAGGACGCGATCGAACCGCGCTGCAGCAGCGGGGGATTTGCGCTACGCTTGCCGCTTGATCAACGTTCCAACAAGCACGCCGTTCAGGCGTCATCCCGCCATGAAATTTCCCGTTCCCCTTGCCGCGGCAGCGTTGACCGCGGGGTTGCTGGTCGTCGCTTCGCCGTTTGCGTTCGCGCAGAATTCCCCGGGCGTGCCCGGCGGCATCCTGAGCGAACAGTTCCGACTGAACGAACATCCGCAGATGCCGTTCGCGGCATCTGCGCCGTCGGACAAATACCAGACCGGCAAGAAGTCGGCGTTGCGCCGCAAGGGCGACCTGGGCGACCCGAACGGCTGCAACCTGAAGTGCCCGATGGATGCCCGGTAGCGCGCAGGCAGTTGGCCTGTGCCCAAGTGGGGTGCTGTCTTCTGCGTCACGGATCGATCAACCGACAGACCTGCTACCCGCGCTCCACCCAATCTTGCTTTGTTCGAGCCCCGCAAAGCCTGCGCTTTTCGGGGCTCGTGCTTTTCCGCGGCCCTTCATGCAACGCGGGAGACGAAACGGCGATTTGCCCGCATCACCTTTCGGACAGGAGCCTAGGGTTAACCCGTAAATCAGGAAGGATGTCTTCCTGAAACCTGCCTTATTCTTAAGCATCCACCTACATAAACTTCGGTTTGTCGGCGCTGATCAAGGGTGTTCACCGCCGAATCAGACAAATCTGGAGGTAGGTCATCATGAAGTCGTTCGTTCAAGCCGTTGTCGTTGCTGCCGCTCTCGTTGCCCCGGTTGCGTCGTTCGCCCAGTCGGGCTCGACGATCACCCGTGCGCAGGTCCGTGCCGAACTGGTTCAACTGCAGCAGGCCGGTTACAACTCCGCCCGCGGCGAAGATCCGCATTATCCGGAAGCGATCCAGGCCGCAACCGCGCGTGTCGCGGAGCAGCAGCGCAGCGCCCTGGCTCAAGCTCAAGGCGCCGACGCCAGCGGCTACGGTGCGCAGGCACAGGGCGCATCGGCGTCGGGTTCGCGCGCAATGGGCGTGCGCCCGGCCAGCGCGGACGAAATGAAGTCGCTGTATCGCGGCAGTTGAGCCCCGCGTCGCCGGTCACGGTCGGGGCCCGAGTCGTGCCCAAACCCTGACCAGCGGGCCGGCCGCTGCGCGGCGCAATCGCTGATGGGGCGACCGCGCCAGAACATCCGTCGCCTCCTGCCGCCGGAGCACCGGTGGCATTCCGCGCGGCCCGTCCGGGGCTGGGCGCTTTTTCGGAAGGAGTCGGCGTGCGTGTCGCCGGCAACAAAAAACCCCGCAGACTGGCGTCATGCGGGGTTCGTGCGACGAGCGCGGAATTTGGTGGAGGCGGCGGGAATCGAACCCGCGTCCAGAAGCGCTCCACGACTAGTTCTACATGTTTAGTTCGGTCTTTTGATTTAACCGCAGCGACGCGGACGAACACGCTGCACTACGGCGATTCGCTAAGTTTTCGACCCTGGCGTCGCGACGCCGACAGGGCTTAACTGACGTAAATGACCTCTGGCGGTATTGCTACCGGTCTTGCGACACTAGCCCGTCAGTGAACTAGGCAGAGGACGGCGGCCCTTAGGCTGCCAGTGCGAACGTATCGTCGTTTGCAGTTACGATTTTCCCATTGATTAACGAGGTGACGGGTCCTCGACATGCCCTAGCCGCTTCACAACCCCTGTCGAAACCAGGTCGCCCCCGCGGATAAGATCGATCATTATAGCCCAACATCGCGCAGCAGGTGCCGCAGTTCCTGCGTCGAACCGACGAGATGCTGCGCTTGCCAGTCAGCCGGCGCCGCGCCGTCGCCGCAGTAGCCGTACGCGGCGGCGACCGTCGCCATGCCGGCGGCGCTTCCGGCCTGAATGTCGCGAAGATCGTCGCCGACATAGACGATGCGCTCGGGCGCGAGCGCCATCTGCGCTGCCGCATGCAGCAGCGGAGCCGGGTGCGGCTTCGAGTGCGGCGTTGTGTCGCCCCCGACGATGCAGGCCGCGCGCGACGACAGGCCGAGCAGGTCGGCGAGCGGCGCCGTGAGGCGCATCGCCTTGTTCGTGACGATGCCCCAGCGCACGCCGCGCGCATCGAGTTCGTCGAGCACGTCGCCGATGCCGGGAAACAGCGTGGTATGTACGCAGATATCCGTTGCGTAATTGATCAGGAACTCGTCGCGCATCGCTTCGTAGCCGGGCGTGTGCGGATCGATGCCGAACGCGCCGCCCAACAGGCCCCGCGCGCCGGCGGACGCCAGCGGCCGCAACACGTCGAGCGGCGTTTCGGGCAGGCCGCGCGCGCGCTGCATCATGTTGACGGCTGCCGCGAGATCGGGCGCCGTGTCGGCGAGCGTGCCGTCCAGGTCGAACAGGACCGCATCGCAGTGCAGCAGGCGCGGTTCGTCTGCGATCCGCGCGGTCGAAAGGGGAGTCGTCATGCCGTTCGGAGGGTCACGCGCCGCGGCGGCACGCGACGAGGTAGTTGATGTCGGTGTCGTTCGACAGCGCGAAGCGCTTGCCGATCGGGTGATAGGTGATGCCCTTGATCTCGACGATGTGCAGATCCGTCGCGCGCACGAAGCCGGCCAGTTCCGACGGGCGGATGAAGCGCGCATAGTCGTGCGTGCCCTTCGGCAGCATTTGCGCGATGTACTCCGCGCCGATCACGGCGAACAGGTAGGACTTCAGGTTGCGGTTGAGCGTCGAGAAGAACACCCAGCCGCCCGGCTTCACGAGCGTCGCGCACGCGGCCACGATGTCGCCGGGCGACGGCACGTGCTCGAGCATCTCCATGCACGTGACGACGTCGTAGGTGCCGGGTTCGCGCGCGGCGATCGCTTCGGCGGCGATCGCCTCGTATTCGACCGAAATGCCGCTTTCGAGGCTGTGCAGGTCGGCCACGCCCAGCGCTTCGGTCGACAGATCGATGCCTTTCACCTGGGCGCCGAGCCCGGCCATCGATTCGGACAGGATGCCGCCGCCGCAGCCGATGTCGAGCGCGCGCTTGCCGGCCAGATGCGCATGGGCATCGATCCAGCCGAGCCGGACCGGGTTCAGGTCGTGCAGCGGTTTGAATTCGGCATTCGGATCCCACCACCGATGGGCGAGGTCGCTGAATTTCTGGAGTTCGTGCGGATCGGCGTTGGTCATGTCGGCAAACGGGCTACGAGAGGAGGGCGGTGCTTCGGTGCGTCAGCCCCGAGTATATAAGCGGGCGAACGACGAGGCCAGCGAGCGCCTGGACGGGCGTCAATGAAAAAGCCCCGCCGGAGCGGGGCTTTGAAGCAGTCGAGAGCCGCGGCTTAGTTTGCCGGAACGGTCGTCTTTTCCACTTGCTGCGTACCAACCACTTCGACTTCCACGCGGCGGTCCGGTGCGAGGCAGGCGATGAGTTGCTTGCGGTTCTTCTGGTTGCAGCCAGTCGTAACCGGGTTGCGCTTGCCCTTGCCTTCCGTGTAGATCTTGTTGGCCGGCACACCCTTGCTGACCAGGTACGACTTCACGGCTTGAGCACGGCGCAGCGACAGGCGGTCGTTGTACTTGTCCGAACCGATGCGGTCCGTGTAGCCCGTTGCAACGACCACTTCCGTGTTCATGCCTTGGATCTTCGAAGCCAGTTCGTCCAGCTTCTGCTTGCCCAGCGGCTTCAGCGTTGCCTTGTCGAAGTCGAACAGTGCGTCGGCTTGATACGTGATCTTCTGGCTCGAGATGACCGGAGCGACCGGAGCGACCGGCGGCTGCGGTGCCTGGGCGACCAGTGCGCCATCGCACTTGGCGTTGGCGGTGGCCGGCGTCCAGAACGCATCGCGCCAGCAGAGCTCGTTCGTGCCGTTCATCCACACCCATTCGCCCGTGCCGTTCACCCAGTTGTCATTGACGGCCTGACGCGACGCCGGCACCGATTGTGCCGAAGCGGATGCAGCCATAACTGCGGTAGCTGCAATGAACGCGAGCTTTGAAAGTTTATTCATATTTCTCCTCTCGAAATTGAGATTACCGCAGGTTTACTGCGAGCCTGTTGACGGTGACAAGTCATACATTGCTCGAAGTATAACATTGGTGCGGCACAAAAATGCGGCGCCGCTCCTTGTAGGTAGACTTCGAGCAGCGTCTAACTTTCAGTGCGTTGGCATTTTGCCATATCGTTCCCTTCCTACGAAAAAAAATCCTCCCCACCCCAAGATCGCTTCAACTTTGTGGTGCATGCGCAACACCGGCCTGCCGCAACTTTTAGAAATTGTCAAGAGCGCGTGAGGTTGCGCGCCGGCGTGCGGTTGTTTACGCGTGCGCATGAAACGCGCGCCGCGCAGTCGTCCGCGATGTCGGGTCCGAGCCGGGCGCGCGGTTGCGTCCGGCTTGCCGCCGCCGCGATTTTCGCTATCTATATATAGAGGGGGAGGCGAATTGGCGGCTGATGGGCGCATGTTAGAATCTCGCGTTGCGTTGCGCATGCAGCGCCCACGCGAAAGGCGTTCGCCGTCTTCGCTCCGAAACGATACGGATACATGGATCAATTCGCCAAAGAGACCCTGCCCACCTCCCTAGAGGAGGAAATGCGCCGTTCGTATCTCGATTACGCGATGAGCGTGATCGTCGGACGTGCCCTCCCGGATGTCCGCGATGGCCTGAAGCCCGTGCATCGGCGCGTGCTGTTCGCGATGCACGAACTGAACAACGACTGGAACCGCGCGTACAAGAAGTCGGCGCGTATCGTCGGTGACGTGATCGGTAAATACCACCCTCACGGCGATACCGCGGTCTACGACACGATCGTGCGGATGGCGCAGGATTTCTCGCTGCGCTACATGCTGATCGACGGGCAGGGCAACTTCGGCTCGATCGACGGCGACAATGCCGCGGCGATGCGCTACACCGAAATTCGCATGGCGAAGATCGGTCACGAGCTGCTCGCCGACATCGACAAGGAAACGGTCGATTTCGAGCCGAACTACGACGGCAACGAAATGCAGCCGTCGGTCCTGCCGTCGCGCATCCCGAACCTGCTGATCAACGGCTCGTCGGGCATCGCGGTCGGCATGGCGACCAACATCCCGCCGCACAACCTGAACGAAGTCGTCGACGCGTGCCAGCACCTGCTGGGCAACCCGGACGCGACGATCGACGAGCTGATCGAGATCATCCCGGCGCCGGACTTCCCGACGGCCGGCATCATCTACGGCGTCGCCGGCGTGCGCGACGGCTACCGCACCGGGCGCGGCCGCGTCGTGATGCGCGCGGCCACGCACTTCGAGGAGATCGACCGCGGCCAGCGGATGGCGATCATCGTCGACGAGCTGCCGTACCAGGTGAACAAGCGCTCGCTGCTTGAGCGGATCGCCGAGCTCGTCAACGAGAAGAAGCTCGAGGGCATCTCCGACATCCGCGACGAGTCCGACAAGAGCGGCATGCGCGTCGTGATCGAGCTCAAGCGCGGCGAAGTGCCCGAAGTGGTGCTGAACAACCTGTACAAGGCGACGCAGCTGCAGGACACGTTCGGCATGAACATGGTCGCGCTCGTCGACGGCCAGCCGAAGCTGCTGAACCTGAAGGAAATCCTGCAGTGCTTCCTGTCGCACCGGCGCGAAGTGCTGACGCGCCGCACGATCTACGAACTGCGCAAGGCCCGCGAACGCGGCCACGTGCTCGAAGGTCTCGCGGTCGCGCTCGCGAACATCGACGAATTCATCGCGATCATCAAGGCCGCGCCGACGCCGCCGATCGCGAAGCAGGAGCTGATGGCGAAGCCGTGGGATTCGTCGCTCGTGCGCGAGATGCTGACGCGCGCCGAGAGCGAGAACGCGGCGGCCGGCGGCCGTTCCGCGTACCGTCCGGAAGGCCTGAACCCGGCGTTCGGGATGCAGGGCGACGGGCTGTACCGCCTGTCCGACACGCAGGCGCAGGAAATCCTGCAGATGCGTCTGCAGCGCCTGACCGGCCTCGAGCAGGACAAGATCATCGGCGAGTACCGCGACGTGATGGCGCAGATCGCCGACCTGCTGGACATCCTCGCGCGCCCCGAGCGGATCACGACGATGATCGGCGACGAGCTGACCTCGGTGAAGGCCGAATTCGGCGACGCGCGCCGCTCGAGGATCGAGCTGAACGCGACCGAGCTGAACACCGAGGATCTGATCACGCCGCAGGACATGGTCGTCACGATGTCGCACGCGGGCTACGTGAAGTCGCAGCCGCTGTCCGAGTACCGCGCGCAGAAGCGCGGCGGTCGCGGCAAGCAGGCGACGCAGATGAAGGAAGACGACTGGATCGAGACGCTGTTCATCGCGAACACGCACGATTACATCCTGTGCTTCTCGAACCGCGGCCGCGTGTACTGGGTCAAGGTCTATGAAGTGCCGCAGGGCTCGCGCAACTCGCGCGGCCGTCCGATCGTCAACATGTTCCCGCTGCAGGAAGGCGAGAAGATCAATGTCGTGCTGCCGGTCAAGGAATTCTCGGCCGACAAGTTCATCTTCATGGCGACGTCGCTCGGCACCGTGAAGAAGACGCCGCTCGAGGCATTCAGCCGCCCGATGAAGAAGGGCATCATCGCGGTCGGCCTCGACGACGGCGACTACCTGATCGGTGCGTCGATCACCGACGGCGCGCACGACGTGATGCTGTTCTCCGACGCCGGCAAGGCCGTGCGTTTCGACGAGAACGACGTGCGTCCGATGGGGCGCGAGGCGCGCGGCGTGCGCGGCATGCAGCTCGAGGACGGGCAGCAGGTCATCGCGATGCTGGTTGCCGGCAGCGAGGAGCAGACCGTGCTCACCGCGACCGAAAACGGCTACGGCAAGCGCACGCCGATCACCGAGTACACGCGCCATGGCCGCGGCACGAAGGGTATGATCGCGATCCAGACGTCCGAGCGCAACGGCAAGGTCGTGGCCGCGACGCTCGTCGACGCCGAGGATCAGATCATGCTGATCACGACGGCCGGCGTGTTGATTCGCACCCGTGTTTCCGAGATACGCGAGATGGGGCGCGCCACGCAAGGTGTTACACTCATCAGTCTCGATGAGGGTACCAAGCTCTCTGGCCTGCAGCAGATCGCGGAGGCCGAAGAGGGAGAGGGCGAAGCCGACGAGGCGTCGGACGGCGAAGCCTGAAGAACGGATGAGACTCTGGCCGCCGCGGGCGAAAAGCGCCGCGGCCGGCGAGCAACCATTCATATTTCCAAAAGGGAGTGATGATGCAAAAGCAATTCAAGCAACTGGTTCTGCTGGCTGCACTGGTGCCGACGTTCGCGATGGCGCAGGCGCTGTCGAATTCCGCACCGGCTGCTCCGGCGGCAGCTGCGCCGATCGACGCCGACAAGAAGGCTGCGATCAAGGATCTGCTCGACGCGATCGACGCGCCGAAGCTCGTGTCGGCAATCGGCAACAGCGCCGAAATGCAGGCGAAGCAGCTCGTACCGGCCATCCTGTCGGACGCGCTGTCGGAAAACAAGACGCTGAACGACAAGCAGAAGCAGGCTGCCGTTCCGACGCTGCAGAAGAACGCGGTGCCGAAGCTGGTCGACGGCGCAGGCAAGGTGTTCGGCACGCAGCAGTTCCAGAGCGATGCGATGTCGGCGCAGTACGACGCGTACGCGAAGTACTACAGCACGTCGGAGATCAAGGATCTGACGACGTTCTACAAGAGCCCGACGGGCCGCAAGTTCATCCAGGTTCAGGATCAGGTCGGTCGCGACGTGGTCAACGGCCTGATGCAGAAGTACATGCCGCAAGCGATCCAGGCAACGCGTACGCAGGCTGACAAGGAAGTCGCAGCAGTCAAGCCGGGCAAGTAAGCCGTCCGGGCGCGCCCCCGGCCGTTCGGCCGGGTTTGGCGGGAGCCTGACGACAGTGCGATAATGGCCGTTTGCGCGCGAGCGCAAGCGGCCATTTCTTTTCTGGCGCGTTTTGCCGGCGGCAAGCCGGTCGCGTCCTTCCCGAGGTTTTCACGATGCGCGTCTTTAATTTCTCCGCCGGCCCGGCGGCGATGCCCGAGGAAGTGCTGCGGCAAGCCGCCGACGAAATGCTCGACTGGCACGGCAGCGGCATGAGCGTGATGGAGATGAGCCATCGCGGCAAGGAATTCATGTCGATCCACGAGGCCGCGCTGACCGATCTGCGCGACCTGCTCGGCGTGCCGGCGAGCCACCGGATCCTGTTCCTGCAGGGCGGCGGCATCGCGGAAAACGCGATCGTGCCGATGAACCTTCTCGGCTCGCGCAAGACGGCCGATTTCGTCGTGACGGGTTCGTGGTCGCAGAAATCGTTCGGCGAGGCGAAGAAGTTCTGCACGCCGCATCTGGCCGCGACCGGCAAGACGGAGGACGGCTTCACGCGTGCGCCCGCGCGCGCCGAATGGCAGTTGTCGGACGATCCGGCCTACGTGCATCTGTGCACCAACGAGACGATCGACGGCGTCGAGACGTTCGAGATCCCCGATCTCGGCGACGTGCCGCTGGTCGCGGATGTCTCGTCGCACATCCTGTCGCGCCCGATGGACGTCGCGAAATACGGCGTGCTGTTCGGCGGCGCGCAGAAGAACATCGGGATGGCCGGCGTGACGGTCGTGATCGTGCGCGAGGATCTGCTCGATCGCGCGCTGTCGATCTGTCCGTCCGCGTTCGAATGGAAGACCATCGCCGCGAACAACTCGCTGTACAACACGCCGCCCACTTACGCGATCTACATCGCGGGCCTCGTGTTCCAGTGGCTGAAGCGGCAGGGCGGCCTCGAAGCGATCGAGGCCCGCAACACCGAAAAGGCGAAGCTGCTCTACGACACGATCGACGCGAGCAGTTTCTATCTGAACAAGGTCGAGCCGGCAGCACGTTCGCGCATGAACGTGCCGTTTTTCCTGGCCGACGAATCGCGCAACGAAGACTTCCTTGCCGGCGCAAAGGCGCGCGGGCTGCTGCAGCTGAAGGGCCACAAGTCCGTCGGCGGCATGCGGGCGTCGATCTACAACGCGGTGCCGCTCGAGGGCGTGAAGGCGCTCGTCGAGTACATGAAGGACTTCGAGCGGCGCGGCGCCTGACGGCGGCGCTGTTCAAACAGCACGGCAAAACGCATGGACGACGAACTGAATTCCCGCCTGAAACCGCTGCGCGACCGCATCGACGCGATCGACGCGCAGCTGATCGCGCTCCTGAACCAGCGCGCCGCGGTGGCGCTGGAGGTGGGCGAGGTCAAGAAGCATTTCAACGCGCCGGTGTTCCGGCCGGAGCGTGAGCTGCAGGTGATCGCGCGGCTGCAGGACATGAGCGCCGGGCCGCTCGCGAGCGAGCACATCAGCGCCATCTGGCGCGAGATCATGGCGGCGAGCCGCGCGCTCGAGCAGACGATCCACGTCGCGTTCCTCGGGCCGGTCGGCACGTATAGCGAGCAGGCGATGCTCGAGTATTTCGGCCAGTCGATCGAAGGGCTGCCGTGCCCGTCGATCGACGAGGTGTTCCGCTCGGTCGAGGCCGGTGCGTCCGCGTTCGGCATCGCGCCGGTCGAGAATTCGACCGAAGGCGCCGTCTCGCGCACGCTCGACCTGCTGCTGCAGACCCAGCTGGTGATCAGCGGCGAGCTCGCGCTGCCCATCCATCACAACCTGCTCACGCAGAGCGGCACGCTCGACGGCGTGAAACGTGTCTGCGCACATGCGCAGGCGCTCGCGCAATGCCAGCAGTGGCTCGCGGCGAATGCGCCGCAGCTCGAGCGGCAAGCCGTGGCGAGCAACGCGGAGGCCGCGCGCCTCGCCGCGGCCGATCCGACCGTCGCCGCGATCGCGGGCGACCGCGCGGCCGCGCACTACGGTTTGCAGATCGCGTTCTCGCTGATCCAGGACGACCCGCACAACCGCACGCGCTTCGTAATCGTCGGCAAGCAGCCGGCCGGCCAAAGCGGTCACGACCAGACGTCGCTGATCGTGTCGGTGAAGAACGAGCCGGGCGCCGTGTTCAAGCTGCTCGAACCGCTCGCGCGGCACGGCGTGTCGATGACGCGCTTCGAATCGCGTCCGGCCCGCGTCGGCACGTGGGAGTATTACTTCTACATCGACATCGAAGGGCACCGCGACGATGCGGCGGTGGCGGCCGCGCTCGCGGAACTCGGTCAGAAGGCCGCGTTCCTGAAGATACTCGGCTCGTATCCGCGCGCACGGTGACGCGCTGCGGCCCGGCGCCCGCTTGTGCAGGCGTGGTGGCCGGGCGGGCAGGGCAGGCCGGTCGGCGCTGCCGAAGGCGGGCTCGGGCGGTATCCGGTGCAGGTTGCGCCGGATGCGGGCCCGCTGCCCGGAATCTGGAATTCCGCGTGCGGGGCGTCGTTTCGCGCGCGTAACTTGGCTCTTGTCGTGTCAGGCTTTGCATTCAACAAACTGGTCATCTTCGGCGTCGGCCTGATCGGCGGGTCGCTCGCGCGCGCGTTGCGCGAGCGCGCGCCGGGCAGCGCGGGCGAGATCGTCGGCGTGGGTCGTTCGCAGGCGTCGGTCGAGCGCGCGCTGTCGCTCGGCGTGATCGACCGTGCGGCGGCGCTCGACGACGACGCGCAATTGCGCGACGCGCTGGCCGGCGCCGATCTCGTCCTGCTGGCCGCGCCCGTCGCGCAGACGGGCCCGTTGCTCGCGCGCGTCGCGCCGTGGCTCGACCGCGCGACGATCGTCACCGATGCGGGCAGCACCAAGTCCGATGTCGTCGCGGCGGCGCGCGAAGCGCTCGGCGCGCGCATCGCGCAGTTCGTGCCGGGTCATCCGATCGCGGGGCGCGAATCGAGCGGTGTCGAGGCCGCGTTGCCGGATCTCTACGTCGGCCGCAACGTCGTGCTCTGCCCGTTGCCGGAGAACGCGCCCGAAGCCGTGGCGCGGATCGATGCGATGTGGCGCGCGACCGGCGCCGACGTGCGCACGATGAGCACCGAGCAGCACGATCGCGTATTTGCGTCGATCAGCCATCTGCCGCACGTGCTGTCGTTCGCGCTCGTCGAGCAGATTCTCGGCGAAGCCGACGCGGAACTGAAATTCTCGTACGCGGCTGGCGGTTTCCGCGATTTCACGCGCATCGCGGCGTCGAACCCGGAAATGTGGCGCGACGTGTGCGTCGCGAATCGCGCGGCGCTGCTCGACGAGCTCGACGGCTATACGCGCGTGCTCACGCGGTTGCGCGCGGCGATCGACGCCGGCGACGGCGCGGCGCTCGAAGCCGTATTCACGCGCTCGCGCGCCGCACGCAAGGCATGGCAGGAACGCGGCGGCACGCCGGCTGCCGAACCGGTCAAGAAATAACAGGACGATTCCCATGGACTATCTCGATCTCGGCCCATACTCCAGCGCATCGGGCACCGTGCGCCTGCCCGGCTCGAAGAGCATTTCGAACCGCGTGCTGCTGCTCGCGGCGCTCGCCGAAGGCGAAACGACGATCACCAACCTGCTCGACTCCGACGACACGCGCGTGATGCTCGACGCGCTCGGCAAGCTCGGCGTGAAGGTCGCGCGCGACGGCGACACCTGTGTCGTCACCGGCACGCGCGGCGCGTTCACCGCGAAGACGGCCGACCTGTTCCTCGGCAACGCGGGCACGGCGGTGCGGCCGCTGACCGCCGCGCTCGCGGTGAACGGCGGCGACTATCGCGTGCACGGCGTGCCGCGCATGCACGAGCGGCCGATCGGCGATCTCGTCGACGGTTTGCGCCAGATCGGCGCGCAGATCGACTACGAGCTCAACGACGGCTACCCGCCGCTGCGGATCAAGCCGGCGACGATCTCGGTCGACGCGCCGATCCGCGTGCGCGGCGACGTGTCGAGCCAGTTCCTCACCGCGCTGCTGATGACGCTGCCGCTCGTGAAGGCGAAGGAGGGCAGGACCGTCGTCGAAGTCGACGGCGAGCTGATCTCGAAGCCGTACATCGACATCACGATCCGGCTCATGGCGCGTTTCGGCGTGACCGTCGAGCGCGACGGCTGGCAGCGCTTCGTCGTGCCGGCCGGCGTCCGCTACCGCTCGCCGGGGCGGATCATGGTCGAGGGCGACGCGTCGTCCGCGTCGTACTTTCTCGCGGCCGGCGCGTTGGGCGGCGGCCCGTTGCGGGTCGAGGGCGTGGGGCGCGCGAGCATCCAGGGCGACGTCGGTTTCGCGAACGCGCTGATGCAGATGGGCGCGAACGTGACGATGGGCGACGACTGGATCGACGTGCGCGGCATCGGCCACGATCACGGCAAGCTGGAGCCGATCGACATGGACTTCAACCTGATTCCCGACGCGGCGATGACCATCGCGGTCGCGGCGCTGTTCGCGAACGGCACGAGCACGCTGCGCAACATCGCGAGCTGGCGCGTGAAGGAGACGGACCGCATCGCCGCGATGGCGACCGAGCTCCGCAAGGTCGGCGCGATCGTCGAGGAAGGCCCCGACTATCTCGTCGTCACGCCGCCGGAAAAGCTCACGCCGAATGCGGCGATCGATACGTACGACGATCACCGGATGGCGATGTGCTTCTCGCTCGTCAGCCTGGGCGGCGTGCCCGTGCGGATCAACGATCCGAAGTGCGTCGGCAAGACGTTCCCCGACTATTTCGACCGCTTCGCCGCGCTCGCCAAGGCCTGACCCGACTGTTCCGATGAAATCCACCCGACCCTTTCACCCGACTCCCGTCATCACGATCGACGGCCCGACCGCTTCCGGCAAGGGCACCGTCGCGGCGCTCGTCGCCGCGCACCTGGGTTTTCACCTGCTCGACAGCGGCGCGCTGTACCGGCTCGCGGCGCTCGCGAGCGTGCGCTACGGCATCGCCGCGGAAGACGTCGACGCGCTGGTGAAGCTGATCGACGACCTGCACATCACGTTCCGTGAAGGTTGCGCGCAGCTCGACGGCGTCGACGTGTCGAACGACATCCGCGCCGAAGCGGTCGGCAACCGCGCGTCGGCCATCGCCGTGCACGGGCCCGTGCGCACCGCGCTCGTCGCGCGCCAGCGCGCGTTCCGCAAGACGCCTGGCCTCGTGGCGGACGGGCGCGACATGGGCACCGTGATCTTCCCGGACGCCGTGCTGAAGGTGTTCCTGACGGCCAGCGCCGAGGCACGCGCGACCAGGCGGCATAAGCAATTGATGCAAAAAGGTTTTTCTGCTAATATAGATGACTTGCTCCGGGATCTTCGTGAACGTGACGCGCGCGACAGCAATCGCGCGGCCGCGCCGCTGAAGCCTGCGGCAGATGCCAAGCTGCTCGATACGTCGGCACTTTCGGTCGATGAAGCCGTCGACCAGGTGCTGCAGTGGTACCGGGCACTCGGCCAGCCGGCCTGAGAAGGCAGGCAGCGGTAGGTGCTTCGCGTCGCAAGCGCGGAGCGTGTTTCGAACCCTTAACCCCGTGTGGTCCTCGATCTGGCCCTTTCAGCCTGCCATTCCGGCCGGCGTGGCATAGCGAGCCATGCACAATCAGATTTTTATGTCCGACCTGCAAACCTCCAACCCGAATACCGAATCCTTTGCGGCTCTGTTCGAAGAGTCGCTGACCCGCCAAGACATGCGCGCCGGCGAAGTGATCTCCGCCGAAGTCGTGCGCGTCGACCACAACTTCGTGGTCGTCAATGCAGGCCTGAAGTCCGAGGCTTACATTCCGATCGAGGAATTCCTGAACGATCAGGGCGAGGTTGAGGTGCAGTCGGGCGATTTCGTGTCCGTCGCGATCGACGCACTCGAAAACGGCTACGGCGACACGATCCTGTCGCGCGACAAGGCGAAGCGCCTTGCATCGTGGCTGTCGCTGGAAAAGGCGCTCGACAACAACGAGCTCGTCACCGGTACCATTACCGGCAAGGTGAAGGGCGGCATGACCGTGATGGTCAACGGCATCCGCGCGTTCCTGCCGGGTTCGCTGGTCGACACGCGTCCGGTCAAGGACACGACCCCGTACGAAGGCAAGACGCTCGAGTTCCGCGTGATCAAGCTCGATCGCAAGCGTAACAACGTCGTGCTGTCGCGTCGTGCAGTGATCGAAGCCACGCAAGGCGAAGAGCGCGCGAAGCTGCTCGAGACGCTGAAGGAAGGCGCGATCGTCAACGGCGTGGTCAAGAACATCACCGACTACGGCGCGTTCGTCGACCTCGGCGGCATCGACGGCCTGCTGCACATCACCGACATCGCATGGCGTCGCGTGCGTCACCCGAGCGAAGTCCTGTCGGTTGGCCAGGAAGTCACCGCGAAGATCCTCAAGTTCGACCAGGAGAAGAACCGCGTCTCGCTGGGCATCAAGCAACTGGGCGACGATCCGTGGGAAGGCATCTCGCGCCGCTACCCGTCGGGCACGCGCCTGTTCGGCAAGGTCACGAACATCACCGACTACGGCGCATTCGTCGAAGTGGAATCGGGCATCGAAGGCCTCGTCCACGTGTCGGAAATGGACTGGACCAACAAGAACGTTGCGCCGTCGAAGGTTGTCCAGCTGGGCGACGAAGTCGAAGTCATGGTCCTCGAGATCGACGAAGACCGCCGTCGTATCAGCCTCGGCATGAAGCAGTGCAAGCCGAATCCGTGGGATGACTTCAGCCGCAACTTCAAGAAGGGCGACAAGATCACGGGCGCGATCAAGTCGATCACCGACTTCGGCGTGTTCATCGGTCTGCCGGGCGGCATCGACGGCCTGGTCCACCTGTCGGACCTGTCGTGGAGCGAAGCCGGCGAAGAAGCCGTTCGCAAGTACAAGAAGGGCGACGAAGTCGAAGCAATCGTGCTCGGTATCGACGTCGAGAAGGAGCGCATTTCGCTCGGCATCAAGCAGCTCGAAGGCGACCCGTTCAGCAACTACGTTGCCATGAACGACAAGGGCTCGATCGTCGACGGCGTCGTGAAGACGGTCGATGCGAAGGGTGCGGTCGTCACGCTGACGGGCGACGTCGAAGGCTACCTGCGTGCGTCGGAAATCTCGCAGGATCGCGTCGAAGACGCACGCAACGTGCTGAAGGAAGGCGACAAGGTCAACGCGATGGTGATCAACATCGATCGCAAGTCGCGCGGCATCAACCTGTCGATCAAGGCGAAGGATTCGGCCGAGCAACAGGAAGCGATCCGCGGCCTGCAGTCGGACACGAGCGCTGCCGCGACCGGTACGACCAACCTCGGCGCGCTGCTGAAGGCGAAGCTCGACGGCCAGAACCAGTAAGCCTTACGAGGTCTGCTGAAGTATGACCAAATCCGAGTTGGTCGCGCAGCTGGCATCGCGATTTCCGCAACTTGTCCTCAAGGATGCGGATTTCGCGGTGAAAACGATGCTCGATGCGATGTCCGACGCCCTGGCGAAAGGGCATCGCATTGAAATTCGGGGTTTCGGCAGCTTTGGCCTCAACCGTCGCCCGGCGCGCGTCGGACGCAACCCGAAGTCGGGGGAGAAAGTGCAGGTGCCCGAGAAGTTCGTGCCGCACTTCAAACCTGGCAAGGAGTTGCGTGAACGCGTCGACGGCCGCGCCGGTGAACCGCTGAAGGCTGACGATCCGGACGACGAGCGTTGAGCGTCGTTCGGTGTGCCCGGAACCTGTCCGGCGAAGGCTGAAAAGAAAAGCGCCCCTTGCGGGCGCTTTTTTCATTTCGGGCCACGGGTGTGCAACGCGGGCGCACAGGATGTGCGCAGCCGCGGAAACGCTTCCTTTACAATACGGGTCGATTCGGTGCGACGAAGGGGAGTCGCGCGCCGCGGCAAACCTCAACAAAGAGAGGGCTTCATGAAGTTTATCGTCTGGCTGATCCGGGTATTGGTGTTCGTCCTGCTGCTGGTGCTCGCCCTGGCCAATACACAAACCGCGACGCTGAATTTCGTTGCCGGCTACGCATGGCAAGCGCCGCTGATCCTGATCGGCCTGGCATTCTTCGTCGTGGGGCTGCTGGCCGGCCTGCTGTCCGCGCTGCCTTCAATCTTCCGCCTGCGTCTCGAGAACGGGCGTTTGAAGCGCGATCTGCGTGCGGCGCGCGAAACGCCCGCCGTCATCGACCAGCCACCGATGCCGCCCGTCATTTAACACGGACGCCGCGCGATTCCTCGCGCGGTTTTCGTCTCTGCTTCGATATTTCGCATGGATCTGGATTTCTGGTGGTTGCTCGCGATTCCGGTCGCATTCGCGCTCGGTTGGGCGGCGTCACGCTATGACCTGAAGAATCTCCTGTCGGAGAGTGCCAACCTGCCGCGCTCGTATTTTCGCGGCCTGAATTTTCTGTTGAACGAACAACCGGACAAGGCGATCGATGCGTTCATCGAGGTGGCCAAGCTCGATCCCGAGACGGTCGAGCTGCACTTCGCGCTCGGCAACCTGTTTCGCCGTCGCGGCGAGACCGACCGCGCGATCCGCGTGCACCAGAACCTGCTGAGCCGCACCGATCTGCCGGTCAACGAGCGCGACCACGCGCTGTACGAACTGGGCCAGGACTTCCTGAAGGCCGGCCTGCTGGATCGCGCCGAAGAGGCGTTCCACAAGCTCGCGGACGGCGACTACGCGCTCGGCGCACAGCGGGCGTTGCTGACGATCTACGAGATCGAGAAGGACTGGAACAAGTCGATCGACACGGCCAAACGCATCGAATCGATGAGCGACAAGCCGCTCGGCATCGAAATTGCGCAGTTTCACTGCGAACTCGCGCAGGACGCGCTGCAGCGCAAGAATGCCGCAGCGGCGGCCGAGCAACTGCGCCTTGCGCTGACCGTGAATCCGCAGAACGTCCGTGCGACGGTTCTGTCCGGCGATGCGGCGGAAGCGGCGGGCGACCACGCGGCCGCGATCGAGTACTGGAAGCGCGTCGAAGCGCAGAATCCGGCGTATCTGCCGCTCGTCGCCGACAAACTGATGAAGGCGTACGTCGCACTCGGCAAGAACGTCGAAGGCGCGGAGCTGCTGATGGGGTACGTCGATCGTTATCCGTCGAACGACCTGCTCGACATCGCCTATCAGCATATCGCCGGGTTGCGCGGCCAGGATGCCGCGCACACGCTCGCGCGCACGCAGATGGAAAAGTCGCCGAACCTGTCGGGGATGCTGCACCTGCTCGATGCGCAGATCGCGGCGGCCGACGAACCGCGTCGTAAGGAACTTGAAATGATGCGTGCGCTGATCAAGCAGCGCACGAAAAATCTGCCACGGTATACGTGCCAGAATTGCGGTTTCCGGGCACGGCTCTTCTACTGGCAGTGCCCCGGCTGCAGCGGCTGGGAAACCTATGCGCCGCGCCGCGTCGAACCTGCGATGCCGGGCTGATCCCGGCGCGCGGAGCCAACGCGCAGCGGTTGCCGCCGGGCTCGTCCCGGCGGCCAAGTTAGTCAATTACCGGGAAGTACCGGAACATCTATGAAAATCACCATCATCGGCACCGGCTATGTCGGTCTCGTCACGGGCGCCTGCCTCGCGGAGATCGGTCACGACGTCTTCTGTCTCGACGTCGATCCGCGCAAGATCGACATCCTGAACAACGGCGGAATGCCGATTCACGAACCGGGGCTGCTGGACATCATCGCGCGCAACCGCACGGCGGGGCGCCTGCGCTTTTCGACCGACATCGAGGCGAGCGTCGCGCATGGCGAGATCCAGTTCATCGCGGTCGGCACGCCGCCCGACGAGGACGGCTCGGCCGACCTGCAATACGTGCTCGAGGCCGCGCGCAACATCGGCCGCCACATGACGGGCTTCAAGGTGATCGTCGACAAGTCGACGGTGCCGGTCGGCACCGCGCAGCGCGTGCGCGGCGTGGTCGACGAGGCGCTTGCCGCACGCGGGCTCGCGGGCAGCGTCGCGCATCGCTTCTCGGTCGTATCGAACCCGGAATTCCTGAAGGAAGGCGCCGCGGTCGAGGACTTCATGCGTCCGGACCGGATCATCATCGGCGTCGACGACGACGAAACCGGCACGACCGCGCGCGAGAAGATGAAGAAGCTCTACGCGCCGTTCAACCGCAATCACGAGCGCACGATCTACATGGACGTGCGTTCGGCCGAGTTCGCGAAGTATGCGGCGAACGCGATGCTCGCGACGCGCATCTCGTTCATGAACGAGATGTCGAATCTCGCCGACAAGGTCGGCGCGGACATCGAGGCCGTGCGACGCGGGATCGGCTCCGATCCGCGCATCGGCTATCACTTCCTGTACGCGGGCGTTGGCTACGGCGGCTCGTGCTTCCCGAAGGACGTGCAGGCACTGATCCGCACCGCGGGCGAGAACGGCCAGCCGCTGCGCATCCTGGAGGCCGTCGAGGCCGCCAACCATGCGCAGAAGGACGTGCTGATCGGCAAGATCGAGCAGCGCTTCGGCGCCGACCTGACGGGCCGCGAGTTCGCGGTCTGGGGCCTGGCGTTCAAGCCGAACACCGACGACATGCGCGAGGCGCCGAGCCGCCGCCTGATCGCCGCGCTGCTCGAGCGCGGAGCAACCGTGCGCGCGTACGATCCGGTCGCGGTCGACGAAGCGCGGCGCGTGTTCGCGCTGGATTTCGGCGACGATGCGCACGCACTGGCGCGGCTGCATCTCGTCGACACGCAGGATCTCGCCGTCACCGGCGCGGATGCGCTCGTGATCGTGACCGAGTGGAAGGAATTCCGCAGCCCCGATTTCACGCGCCTGAAGGCCGAACTGAAGGCGCCGGTGATCTTCGACGGGCGCAACCTGTACGAGCCGGACGCGATGGCCGAGCTGGGCATCGACTATTACGCGATCGGCCGGCCGTACGTCGATCCCCAGTCGTCCTCCCGTGGCTGAACGTACGATGAATACTCTTCGCGAAATCGTTCCGGTGCCGCGCGAGCAACTCGCGCGCTCGCGTGTGCTCGTCGTCGGCGACGTGATGCTCGACCGTTACTGGTTCGGCAACGTCGATCGCATTTCACCTGAAGCGCCGGTGCCGGTCGTGCACGTGCAGCGCCAGGAGGAGCGGCTCGGCGGCGCGGCCAACGTTGCGCGCAATGCCGTGACGCTCGGCGGTCAGGCCGGCCTGCTGTGCGTCGTCGGTTGCGACGAACCCGGCGAGCGGATCGTCGAGCTGCTCGGCAGCAGCGGCGTGACGCCGCATCTCGAGCGCGATCCCGCACTCCCGACCACGATCAAGCTGCGCGTGCTCGCGCGCCAGCAGCAACTGCTGCGCGTCGATTTCGAGGCGATGCCGACGCACGAGGTGCTGCTCGCGGGGCTCGCACGCTTCGACGTGCTGCTGCCGCAGCACGACGTCGTGCTGATGTCGGATTACGCCAAAGGCGGTCTCACGCACGTGACGACGATGATCGAGAAGGCGCGTGCGGCCGGCAAGGCGGTCCTGGTCGACCCGAAGGGCGACGACTGGGCACGCTATCGCGGCGCATCGCTGATCACGCCGAATCGCGCGGAACTGCGCGAGGTGGTCGGGCAGTGGAAATCGGAAGACGACCTGCGCGCGCGCGTCGCGAATCTGCGTGCGGAGCTCGGCATCGACGCGCTGCTGCTCACGCGTTCGGAGGAGGGCATGACGCTCTTTTCCGCGGGCGGCGAACTGCATGCGCCGGCGCTCGCGCGCGAGGTGTTCGACGTGTCGGGCGCGGGCGACACTGTGATCGCGACGGTCGCGACGATGCTCGGCGCCGGTGTGCCGCTCGTCGACGCCGTGGTGCTCGCGAATCGCGCGGCAGGCATCGTGGTCGGCAAGCTCGGCACGGCCACCGTGGATTACGACGAACTGTTTCACTGAGCGCATTCGGCGGCGCGACGAGCGCGCCGCACGCATGGCTCGCACTTTTCAGGCAGGACGATCATGACCCTCATCGTCACCGGCGCAGCCGGTTTTATCGGCGCGAACATCGTCAAGGCGCTCAACGAGCGCGGCGAGACGCGCATCATCGCGGTCGACAACCTGACGCGCGCGGACAAGTTCCGCAATCTCGTCGACTGCGAGATCGACGACTATCTCGACAAGACCGAATTCGTCGAACGCTTCGCGCGCGGCGATTTCGGCAAGGTACGCGCGGTATTTCATGAAGGCGCCTGTTCGGACACGATGGAAACCGACGGCCGCTACATGATGGACAACAACTTCCGCTACAGCCGCGCGGTGCTCGATACCTGCCTCGCGCAGGGCACGCAGTTCCTGTATGCATCGTCGGCCGCGATCTACGGCGGCTCGACGCGTTTCGTCGAGGAGCGCGACGTCGAGGCGCCGCTGAACGTGTACGGCTATTCGAAGTTCCTGTTCGATCAGGTGATCCGTCGCGTGCTGCCGAGCGCGAAGAGCCAGATCGCGGGCTTCCGCTATTTCAACGTGTACGGCCCGCGCGAGACCCACAAGGGCCGCATGGCGTCGGTCGCGTTCCACAACTTCAACCAGTTCCGCGCGGAAGGCAAGGTGAAGCTGTTCGGCGAGTACAACGGCTATGCACCGGGCGAGCAGACGCGCGATTTCGTGTCGGTCGAGGACGTGACCAAGGTGAACCTGTTCTTCTTCGATCATCCGGAGAAGTCGGGCATCTTCAATCTCGGCACGGGCCGCGCCCAGCCGTTCAACGATATCGCATCGACGGTCGTGAACACGCTGCGCGCGCTCGACAACCAGCCGCCGCTGACGCTCGCGCAGCAGGTCGAGCAGGGCTTGATCGAATACGTGCCGTTCCCCGATGCGCTGCGCGGCAAGTATCAGTGCTTCACGCAGGCCGACCAGACGAAACTGCGCGCGGCCGGCTACGACGCACCGTTCCTGACCGTGCAGGAAGGCGTCGATCGCTACGTCCGTTGGCTATCCGGCCAGGTTTAAACCGGCGCGTCACATCGATAGACTGGGTCTCACGGTCGGCAGCCGCCGGCCGTTTTTCTTCGGAGATCCAGCACATGATCAGGAAATGGTTTGCCGCGGCGGTCATGCTCGGTGCGGTGGCGTCGGCCTGGGCGGCCGTCGACGTCAACACCGCGAACGAGGATGCGCTCGTCGGCATCAAGGGCATTGGCCCGGCGCGGGCGAAGGCGATTCTCGACGAGCGCGGCGCACACGGTCCGTTCAGGAATGCGGACGATCTCGCCACGCGCGTGAAGGGCATGGGCGGGCATACCGTCGAGCGGCTTCAGCAGGAAGGGCTGACGATCGGTGCGGCGGCCGGTACGGGTACGACGCCGCCGGCCGCGGGCAAGCCGGCGGCGGCAAAGCCCGCCGCACCGGCCCGCACGGCGCAGAAATAACGGGTCGCACATAACCCGACACAGGGCTCCTTCAGCCGCCGTCGTTGCGACGGCTTCCCGCGGCATGCCGCGGGTTTTTTGCGTGCGGCGGGCTGCGCGACGATCGCGAACCGCGCGGCGCGCGTATTCCATCGTCGTAATGGGGTTGCCGGCGCGCGTGCCGGTGCTGGTTTACAATCGATCGATTGATCGGCCTCGCACTCACGGTATATCCATGGCTTACAAAACTATCGAAGACACGATCGGCAATACGCCGCTCGTGCAACTGGTCCGCCTGCCGGACGACGAGATTCGCGCGCGCAACAACGTGCTGCTCGCGAAGCTCGAGGGTAACAATCCGGCCGGTTCCGTGAAGGATCGCCCGGCGCTGTCGATGATCAGCAAGGCCGAGGCGCGCGGGCGCATCAAGCCGGGCGATACGCTGATCGAGGCGACGAGCGGCAACACGGGCATCGCGCTCGCGATGGCCGCGGCGATCCGCGGCTACAAGATGGTGCTGATCATGCCGGAGGATCTGTCGGTCGAGCGCCGCCAGAGCATGGCCGCTTATGGCGCCGAAATCATCCTGACGCCGGTGAAGGGCGGGATGGAGCTGGCGCGCGATCTCGCAGAGCAGATGCAGCGCGAAGGCAAGGGCGTGATCCTCGACCAGTTCGGCAATCCCGACAATCCCGTCGCGCACTACGAAGGAACGGGGCCGGAGATCTGGCGCGATACCGAAGGGCGCATCACGCACTTCGTGTCCGCGATGGGCACGACGGGCACGATCATGGGCACGTCGCGCTACCTGAAGGAACAGAATCCGGCGATCGAAATTATCGGCGCGCAGCCGGAAGACGGCTCGCGTATTCCCGGCATCCGCAAGTGGCCGGAAGCGTACATGCCGACCATCTTCGATCGCAGCCGTGTCGATCGCGTCGAAAGCGTGAGCCAGGCGGCGTCGGAAACGATGACGCGCCGCCTTGCGGCGGTCGAAGGCATCTTCGCGGGCATTTCGTCGGGCGGCGCATGCGAAGTCGCGATGCGCATCGCACGGCAGGTCGAGAACGCGACGATCGTGTTCATCGTCTGCGATCGCGGCGACCGCTACCTGTCCACGGGCGTGTTTCCCGCCTGAGCGAGAGCGGGGCGCGATTCGCGCGTCGATAAAAAAAGCGCCGCGTTCCGTGAACCGCGGCGCTTTTTCTTTGGGCGACCAGCGCTTACTGCGGCTGCGCGTCGTCGGCGGCCGGTTGCAGCGCGCCATTGGCTTCCATCTGCGCCTTCACGGCCTCGCCGAGCTGGTACACGGCGAGCGCGTAGAAGAAGCTGCGGTTGTAGCGCGTCAGCACGTAGAAGTTCTTCAGGCCGAGCATGTATTCGGTCGCGCGCCCCGGCGTCGGCAGGTCGACCACGGTCACCGGCGTGCCGGCTTCGGCCGTGATGTTGACCGTCGGCTCGTTCAACGTCATGCCCGCGCGCAGCAGTTGCGACAGTGCCCAGTGCGGTTCGGGCTGGCCGTCCGCGGCGGCCTGCGCGATGCCCAGGCTGCCCGTGTCGGGCGTGATCTGCCAGACCACCGGGCGGTCGGTTTCCCAGCCGTGCTGCTTCAGGTAGTTCGCGACGCTGCCGATCGCATCGACAGGACTGCTGCGCAGATCGACGTGGCCCGTACCGTCGAAGTCGACCGCGTATTCGCGGATGCTGCTCGGCAGGAACTGAGGAATCCCGATCGCGCCGGTGTACGAGCCGAGCACGGTGGTCGGGTCGAGCTGGTTGTCGCGGGTCCAGACCAGGAAGTCTTCGAGGTTCTTGCGGAACGTGGCCTGGCGGCTGTCGCGATTCGGCGTGTCCGGGTAGTCGAACGTCAGTGTGGTCAGCGCGTCGAGCACGCGGAAATTGCCCATGTAGCGGCCATAGATGGTCTCGACGCCGATGATGCCGACGATCACCTCGGGCGGCACGCCGAACTGCTCGGACGCGCGCTGCAGCGTCGCCTGGTTCGCCTTCCAGAACTTCACGCCGGCGTTGATGCGGATCGGTTCGATGAAGCGCGAGCGATAGACGCGCCAGTTCTTGACCGAAGGCGTGGGCGCGGGCCGCACGAGCTTGACGGCCGTCGCCGAGTAGCTGATGCGCGAGAACAGCGCATGCAGGCTCGCCGAATCGAAGCCGTTGCGGCTCACCATCTCGTCGATGAACGCGTCGACCTTCGCGTTGTTCGCGTACCGCTGCGGAACGATTTCCTCTTCGAAAGTCTGGCCTTGCGGCGTCGGCTGCTGCGGCTGGGCCTGCGCGACGAGCGTGCCGGCGGGCTTCGCCGGCTGCGTCTGCGCGACGGCAGGCGCGGTGCCGAGGGCCGTGGCGATGGCAGCGGCGACGAGCGGAGCGCGAACGCGGAACAGCGCGGGGAGAAGGGCGGCAGGCTTGCTGGAATTCATGTCGAAGCGGGCGGACAGGGCGATGGTGTTCGGCGCAGTATACCCGACGCATCCGGCGCGCCGGGCCGAAGCGGGCCCCCGTTGTGGTAAGTTAGCGGCGAATTCGCGGCAGACGATGGACATCATTGAGGGAGACCTGCGGCGCACCCTGCGCCACGGATGACAGCTTATGGCAACCGCTTTCTATACGCACCCCGACTGCATGCTGCACGAGATGGGGGAGTGGCATCCGGAATGCCCGGCCCGCCTGTCGGCGATCCAGGATCAACTGATTGCGAGCCGCATCGACGACCTGATCGTGCACGAAACCGCGCCGTTCGCGAGCGAGGTCGCGCTGGGCCGCGTGCATACGCAGGCGCACATCGACTACATCCGCAGCATGACGCCGGTCGACGGTTACGTCGAGATCGATCCCGATACGCTGATGAATCCCGACACATGGCGCGCGGCGCTGCGCGCGGCCGGCGCCGCGATCGCGGCGACCGACGCGGTGATCGAGGGCCGCTATGCGAATGCGTTCTGCGGCGTCCGCCCGCCCGGCCATCATGCGGAGCCTGCCCGAGCGATGGGCTTCTGCTTCTTCAACAACGTCGCGATCGCCGCGCGGCACGCACTGGACGTACACGGCATCGAACGGGTCGCGATCATCGATTTCGACGTGCACCACGGCAACGGCACCGAGGCGGCGTTCGCGAACGACGAGCGCGTGCTGATGTGCAGCTTCTTCCAGCATCCGCTGTATCCGTTCTCGGGCGTCGATCATCAGGCGCCGAACATGGTCAACCTGCCGATGCCCGCGCGCAGCAACGGGATGGCGATCCGCGAAGCCGTCGACATGTTCTGGCTGCCGCGCCTCGACGCGTTCAAGCCGCAAATGCTGTTCGTGTCGGCCGGCTTCGACGCGCATCGCGAGGACGACATCGGCAATCTCGGTCTCGTCGAGGCCGACTTCGAATGGCTGACCGCGCAGATCGTCGAGGTGGCGCGCCGGCATGCGCAGGGCCGCATCGTCAGCTGCCTCGAAGGCGGCTACAACCTGTCCGCGCTGGGGCGCAGCGTCGTCGCGCACCTGCGCGTGCTGGCCGGGATCTGAATCCCGGCCGACCGGCCAACCGGCCGGCCGCGCTCAGCGCGCCGGCACGCGCGCGTGAATCCACGCGATCAACGCGTCGATCACGCGATCGCGTTCGAGGTCGTTCATCGTTTCGTGGAAGCCGCCTTCGTACAGCGTCAGCGTACGGTCGGGCGAGCCGACGCGCGCGCCGAACGCGCGGCTGCCGTCGGGTTCGGTCAGCTTGTCGTCGGTGCCGTGATAGACGAGCACCGGCACGCGGAGCGTGTCGCGACCGTTTTCGATGCGCGCCATCGCGTCGAGAATCTCCGCACCGGTGCGTGCGGGCACGGCGCCGTGATGCACGAGCGGGTCGGCGCGATTGGCCGCGACGATGGCCGGATCGCGCGACAGCAGCGCCGCATCGATCCTGATCGCGGGGAAAGTGGGCCACACGCGGCTGATGACGCGGCTGACCGCGAGCATCCTGCGCGGCACGTCGCGCCCGGGCGCAAGCGCCGGACTCGACAGCACGAGGCCCGTCAGCGCGTGGCCGCGTACCGGTGCACGTTCGATCGCGTAGAGCGCCGCGATCGCGCCGCCCATGCTGTGTCCCATCAGGAACAGCGGCGCTTCGCCGCGCGCGGCTTCGGCCACCAGCGCGTCCGCATCGTTCAGGTAGTCGTCGAAACGTTCGACCCAGGCTCGCTTGCCGGGCGACTGGCCATGCCCGCGCAGATCGATCGCCAGCACGTCGATGCCGGCCGCGTTCAGCCGGCCGGCGAGCGCGGCATGGCGGCCCGCGTGTTCGGCGAGGCCGTGCACCAGCGCGATCGTCGCGCGCGGCGGCGCGGCGCCGTCGCCGGCCGGCCAGCGGTACGACGCCAGTTCGAGCCCGTCGGCGGTACCCAGCCGACCCATCCGCGGCGCGGGCGCCGATCCGGCGGTGGCGGGTGCGGCGGCCGGCGTGGTGGTCGTGCTCATCTGGCGTGTCCCCTGTTCGTTGGTCGGTGTTCCGGATCATAGTCGCGGGATTCTCGCGAGCCCCCAGCGGCGCCCCTCTAATTTCATTTGGTTATGAAAAGATCGAAATCGATTATTAAGGGGAATGAGGGGTTTGCGGTAAAATCGCGGGTTATTCCAGATGCATCGGCGGCCGACTGGCGGGCCAACTCGCCGGCCGGCCGCCGTTTTGTTTACATGATCGAATTGCGCAATCTTTCGCAGCGTTTCCCCGGCCCGGGCGGCTGGGTCGAAGCGTTGCACAACGTCAATCTGACGATCCCGCAGGGCGAGGTGTTCGGCATCATCGGCCGAAGCGGCGCCGGCAAGAGCACGCTCGTGCGCACCATCAACCTGCTCACGCGGCCGACCGAAGGCAATGTCGTCGTCGGCGGGCGCGATCTCACGCTGCTGTCGGCCGGCGCGCTGCGCGAAGCGCGCCGCGAAATCGGCATGATCTTCCAGCACTTCAACCTGCTGTCGTCGCGCACGGTGTTCGACAACGTCGCGCTACCGCTCGAGCTGGCCGGCGCGAGCCGTGCCGACATCGAAGCCGCGGTGCTGCCGCTGCTCGACCTGGTCGGGCTGTCCGCGCAGAAGGATCGCTATCCGGCGCAGATCAGCGGCGGGCAGAAGCAGCGCGTCGGCATCGCCCGCGCGCTGGCGAGCCAGCCGAAGGTGCTGCTGTCGGACGAGGCGACGTCGGCGCTCGACCCCGAAACCACGCGTTCGATCCTCGACCTGCTGAAGCGCATCAACCGCGAGCTCGGCCTGACGATCGTGCTGATCACGCACCAGATGGAAGTGATCAAGCAGGTCTGCGATCGCGTGGCGGTGCTCGATGCGGGGCGCGTGGTCGAGGAAGGCCGCGTGATCGACGTGTTCCTGCAGCCGCATCACGAAGTGACGCGCGCGCTGATCGGCGACGTGATCGCGCAGGAGTTGCCGCCCGCGCTGAAGGCGCGCGTGGCCGAGCGGCTGAAGACGGGCAGCGGGCATCTGCTGCGGCTCGCGTTCACGGGCTCGGGGGTCGACCAGCCGATCCTGTCGGAGACGATCCGCCGGTACGAACTCGATTTCAACATCCTGCATGGCCAGATCGACGAGATCCAGGGGCAGGCATTCGGTTCGCTCGCGGTGCTCGCGGGCGGCGAGCCGGGCAAGGTCGGGCAGGCGCTCGCGTTCCTGCGCGAGCAAGGTGTGGTGGTAGAGGAGCTTTCGTATGTTGAGTGAGATGTTCGATATGTTCGTGCAGTCGTTCTGGGAGACGCTGATCATGGTCGGCATCTCCGGGGCGGTCGGCGCGCTCGTCGGCCTGCCGCTCGGCGTGCTGCTCTACCTGACCGATCGCCAGGGCGTGCTGCAGAATCTCGCGGTCAATCGCGTGCTCGGCGGCATCGTGAACGCGGTCCGCTCGACGCCGTTCATCATCCTGCTGGTCGCGGTGATTCCGTTCACGCGGCTCGTTACCGGTTCATCGATCGGCACGGCCGCGGCGGTCGTGCCGCTGACGCTCGCGGCCGCGCCGTTCATCGCGCGTCTCGTCGAAACCGCGCTGCGTGAAGTCGATCGCGGGCTGATCGAGGCCGCGCAATCGATGGGCGCGACCACGTCGCAGATCGTATTCAAGGTGCTGTTGCCCGAATCGCTGCCGGGCGTCGTCGCGGGCCTGACGATCACGTTCGTGTCGCTGGTCGGCTATTCGGCGATGGCGGGCGCGATCGGCGGCGGCGGGCTCGGCGATCTCGGGATCCGTTACGGTTACCAGCGCTATCTGCCGGAAGTGATGTGGACGGTCGTCGCGATCCTGATCGTGTTCGTGCAGATCGTGCAATCGCTCGGCGATTGGCTGGTGCGCCGGCTGAGCCACAAATAAGATCAGACCGTTTCGATAGGGGAGAGACGATGCAACGACGCTTCATGCTGAAATTCGCGGCGGCGCTGGGCGCGGCCGCACTGTTCGCGGGCGCGCAAGCCCGGGCCGAAACCATCAAGGTCGGCGTGACGGGCGGTCCGCACGCGCAGATCATGGAAGTGGTGAAGAAGGTCGCGGCGAAGGAGGGGCTCGAGATCCGCATCGTCGAATTTTCCGACTACGTGCAGCCGAACGCCGCGCTCGCGTCGGGCGACCTCGACGCGAACAGCTACCAGCACGATCCGTATCTGCAGGCGCAGGTGAAGGATCGCGGCTACAAGCTGATCAAGGTCGCGGATACCGTCACGTTTCCGATGGGCATTTACTCGAAGCGCGTGAAGTCGCTGGCCGAGCTGAAGCCGGGCGCGCGCGTCGCGGTGCCGAACGATCCGACCAACGGCGGCCGCGCGCTGCTGTTGCTGCAGAAGCAGGGGCTGCTGAAGCTGCGCGCGGATGCGGGGTTGAAGGCGACGCCGCTCGATATCGTCGACAATCCGCGCAAGCTGAAGATCGTCGAGCTCGATGCGGCGCAGATTCCGCGCTCGCTCGGCGACGTCGACGCGGCCGCGATCAATACCAACTACGCGATGGAAGCGGGGTTGAAACCGAAGCAGGACGCGATCGCGATCGAGGGCCCGAGCGGCCCGTACGCGAACATCCTCGCGATTCGCGACGCGGACCGGAACAAGCCGTGGGTCGCCAGGCTGATTGCGGCCTATCACTCGGCCGACGTGAAACAGTTCATCGAAGGCAAGTTCGGCGGCGCGGTCATTGCCGCCTGGTAACGGCCGCAGCACGGGACGCCCGGCGCGATTAGAGTCGATGATCGAAAACCCGGGCTTTGCGTCCGGGTTTTTTCTCTTTTAAAATAGAACGACCGTTCGCTATCATTGGCGCGTCGCCAAGAAGCGGTATCCTCGACAACCATCATGGTTGGGTCCGCCTGGCCGCGCAGTCATGAGGCCTCGCTTAAAATGGCCTCTGGTCGTATTCGTAACTTTGGAGCGTGTGCATGAAAATCCTGGTGCCAGTGAAAAGAGTGGTCGATTACAACGTGAAGGTCCGCGTGAAGTCGGACAACACGGGTGTCGACATCGCGAACGTGAAGATGTCGATGAACCCGTTCGACGAGATCGCCGTGGAAGAAGCCGTGCGCCTGAAGGAAGCGGGCGTGGCGACCGAAGTGATCGCGGTGTCGGTGGGTGTGACTCAAGCGCAGGAAACGCTGCGCACGGCGCTGGCGATCGGCGCGGATCGCGCGATCCTCGTCGAGTCGAACGACAGCGTCGAGCCGCTGGCCGTCGCGAAGATCCTGAAGGCACTGGTCGACAAGGAACAGCCGCAACTGGTGATCCTCGGCAAGCAGGCGATCGACGACGATTCGAACCAGACGGGCCAGATGCTGGCCGCGCTCGCAGGTCTGCCGCAGGCGACGTTCGCGTCGAAGGTGACGATCGCCGACGGCAAGGCAACCGTTGCGCGCGAAGTCGACGGCGGCGCGGAAACGCTGTCGCTGACGCTGCCGGCGGTCGTGACGACCGACCTGCGCCTGAACGAGCCGCGCTACGTGACGCTGCCGAACATCATGAAGGCGAAGAAGAAGCCGCTGGAAACCGTGAAGCCGGAAGACCTCGGCGTGGACGTCGCGCCGCGTCTGAAGACGCTGAAGGTGGCCGAGCCGCCGAAGCGCGCGGCCGGCGTGAAGGTGCCGGACGTGAAGACGCTGGTCGAGAAGCTGAAGACCGAAGCCAAGGTGCTGTAAGAGGGAGCGCAAGGAAATGACGATTCTGGTGATTGCAGAACACGACAACGCGTCGATCAAGGCCGCGACGTTGAACACGGTGGCGGCGGCAGCGAAGATCGGTGGCGACATCCACGTGCTGGTCGCGGGCCACAACGCGCAAGCGGCGGCCGACGCGGCAGCGAAGATCGCGGGCGTGTCGAAGGTGCTGCTGGCCGACGCGCCGCAACTGGCCGAAGGCCTGGCGGAAAACGTCGAGGCGACCGCGCTGAACATCGCGAAGGACTACTCGCACATCCTCGCGCCGGCGACGGCCTACGGCAAGAACGTCGCGCCGCGCATCGCCGCGAAGCTGGACGTCGCGCAGATCTCGGACATCACGGCGGTCGATTCGGCCGACACGTTCGAGCGCCCGATCTACGCGGGCAACGCGATCGCGACCGTGCAGTCGAGCGATCCGATCAAGGTCATCACGGTGCGTGCGACGGGTTTCGATCCGGTGGCGGCGGAAGGCGGCAGCGCAGCGGTCGAGAAGATCGACGCAGCGGCCGACGCAGGCAAGTCGCAGTTCGTGAGCCGTGAAGTGACGAAGCTGGACCGTCCGGAGCTGACGTCGGCGAGCATCATCGTGTCGGGCGGCCGCGGTCTGGGCAGCGGCGAGAACTACACGAAGGTGCTGGAGCCGCTGGCCGACAAGCTGTCGGCAGCGCTCGGCGCATCGCGCGCGGCAGTCGACGCCGGCTACGTGCCGAACGACTACCAGGTCGGCCAGACCGGCAAGATCGTCGCGCCGCAGTTGTACATCGCGGTCGGTATCTCGGGTGCGATCCAGCATCTGGCCGGGATGAAGGATTCGAAGGTGATCGTCGCGATCAACAAGGATCCCGAAGCGCCGATCTTCAGCGTGGCCGACTACGGCCTCGTCGGCGATCTGTTCTCGCTCGTGCCGGAGCTCGTGAACGAGCTCGGCTGACGCGGCGTGACGCTTCAGCGGTAAGCACACGAGAAAAGGGGCGCGATAAGCGCCCCTTTTTCGCTGTGTCGTCGGCTGAAGCGGCGCGAGCGTCGTTCGCCTGGAAGATCCGCGATCGTGCTGTGCCGTGCCGAACATATCGTCGCGTACACCCGACGGGCAGCGTCGGTTCGCTCGCCGTGCGACGGGAGCATGTGCACGTTGACTGAAGCGTCGCGCCGAGTCGGTACTCGCACTCGCACTCGCAGTCACGGAAACGGGAAAAGCGCCCAAGGGCGCTTTTCTCGTCGATGCAACGGGCCCGCCTCGCCGCGGGCCGTTCCGATTTACGCGTAGGCCGGGCGCGCTTGGCCGGGCGCGTCCTTCAGGTAACGATGCACCGACAGGTCGTCGGCCTGGATCGCCGGCATCTTGCCCGAGATCAGGTCCGCGAGCAGTTGGCCAGAGCCGCACGACATCGTCCAGCCGAGCGTGCCATGGCCGGTGTTCAGGAACAGGTTCGACACCGGCGTGCGGCCGACGATCGGCGTGCCGTCCGGCGTCATCGGGCGCAGACCCGTCCAGAACGTGGCCTTCGACGTGTCGCCGCCGCCCGGGAACAGGTCGTTCACGCACATCTCGAGCGTTTCGCGGCGTGCGGCGCGCAGCGTCTTGTCGAAGCCCACGATTTCCGCCATCCCGCCGACGCGGATGCGCTGGTCGAAGCGCGTGATCGCGATCTTGTAGGTTTCGTCGAGCACGGTCGACACCGGCGCGGCGGCTTCGTCGACGATCGGCGCGGTGATCGAATAGCCCTTGAGCGGATAGACGGGAATCTTCATCAGGTTCGAGATGAAGCGCGTCGAGTACGAGCCCAGCGCGACGACGTACGCGTCGGCACGCACCGTCTCGCTGCCGCATTGCACGCCGGCGATCTTGCCGCCCGCGATCGCGAGCGCATCGATCGGCGTGTTGTAGCGGAACTTCACGCCGAGCGATTCGGCGAGCGCGGCGAGGCGCGTCGTGAACAACTGGCAATCGCCGGTTTCGTCGCCCGGCAGGCGCAGGCCGCCCGTCAGCTTGTGCGAGACGGCGGCGAGCGCCGGCTCGGCTTTTTTCAGCTCGGCCGGCGACAGCAGTTCGAACGGCACGTTCGCTTCCTGCAGCACGGCGATGTCCTTCGCCGCGCCGTCGAGCTGCTGCTGCGTGCGGAACAGTTGCAGCGTGCCGCCCGTGCGGCCTTCGTACTGGATGCCGGTATCGGCGCGCAGCGCCTGCAGGCAATCGCGGCTGTATTCGGCGAGACGGACCATGCGGCTCTTGTTCACCGCATAGCGCTCGGCCGTGCAGTTGCGCAGCATCTGGACCATCCACTGGAGCTGGAAGCGCGTGCCGTCGAGGCGGATCGCGAGCGGCGCGTGCTTTTCGAACATCCACTTGACGGCCTTCAGCGGCACGCCGGGCGCGGCCCACGGCGCCGCATAGCCGGGCGAGATCTGGCCTGCATTCGCGAAGCTCGTCTCCAGCGCCGGGCCGGCTTCCCGGTCGATCACCGTGACTTCGTGGCCGGCGCGCGCGAGGTAATACGCGCTTGCCACGCCCACCACACCGCTGCCCAGAATGACGACTCGCATAGCTGCTCCAGATGGAAGGAATCAGGTCGAGGCCGGGCGCACCCGCGGCTCCGTGTTACCTCTAGCTGATCTAGTTTTTTGCGCTATGGTATTGTCGAATGTGCAGTTTTTGTTATTGTATTTTTCTGGTTTTCAGCATAAACAAATGAGAACGCAACGTCAGCCCGTACGCTCGCTCGACAAGCTCGACCGGCGCATCCTGAAACTGCTCCAGGACGACGGCCGGATGGCGATGAAAGACCTCGCGGAACAGGTCGGACTGACCGTCACGCCGTGCATCGAGCGCGTGCGGCGCATGGAGCGCGACGGCGTGATCACCGGCTATCACGCGCGGGTCGACCCGGGGCAATTGGGCGCCGCGCTGCTGGTGTTCGTCGAGATCACGCTCGGCCACAAGGGCGGCAACATGTTCGAGCAATTCCGCCGGGAAGTGATGAAGATCGACGAGGTGCTCGAATGTCATCTCGTCTCCGGCGATTTCGACTACCTGATCAAGGCGCGAATCGGCGAGATGGCCGACTACCGCAAGCTGCTCGGCGACATCCTGCTGCAGTTGCCGGGCGCCGTGCAGTCGAAGAGCTATGTCGTAATGGAGGAAATCAAGGAAACGCTGACGATCGCCGTCGGCGAGTGACGCACCGGCGGCCGGCCGTCGGGCCCTTTATCCCGCTCTTGGCATGCTGCGCCCAATACTGTATAAATGTACAGTATTGGGCGCAGGCGAATGGGTGGGCACATGGACGATCGGTCCGACAACGAATTTCCGGTAGCGCCGCCCGTGCCCCGCAAGGGGCGCGGTGCGGTCGACAACCTGCAGGGGCGGTATGAAATCGCGCAGCGCGAAGCGGTCGACGACGGCTGGACGCACGAGTCCGACGATGCCGATTTCCCCGTGCCGCTGCGCACGCAGGTCTTCGAGGAGCGGGCGAAGAGCATCCTCACGCACAACCAGTCGCCCGACATTCCGTTCAGCGTGTCGCTCAATCCGTATCGCGGCTGCGAGCACGGTTGCATCTACTGCTTCGCGCGGCCGACGCACAGCTATCTCGGGCTGTCGCCGGGGCTCGATTTCGAAAGCCGCATCTACGCGAAGGTGAACGCGGCCGAACTGCTCGAGCGCGAGATTTCGCGCAAGCGCTACGTGCCCGAGCCGATCGCGCTCGGCGTCAACACCGATGCGTACCAGCCGGTCGAACGCGACCTGCGCATCACGCGCAGCGTGATCCAGGTGATGCACGATCGCGGGCTGCCGTTCGCGGCGATCACGAAATCGTCGCTGATCGAGCGCGATCTCGACCTGCTCGCGCCGATGGCCGAACGCGGGCAGGTGATGGCGGCGGTCACGATCACGACGCTCGATGCCGAGCTCGCGCGCACGCTCGAGCCGCGCGCGGCCACCCCGGCGCGGCGGTTGCGCACGATCCGGGCGCTACGCGATGCGGGTGTGCCGGTCGGCGTGAGCATTGCACCGGTGATTCCGTTCGTCACCGAGCCAGACATGGAGCGCGTGCTCGAAGCCTGCGCGGAAGCCGGTGCGACGCATGCGAGCTACATCATCCTGAGATTGCCGTGGGAGGTCGCGCCGCTGTTCAAGCAGTGGCTTGCCGCGCATTTTCCCGATCGTGCGGAGCGCGTGATGAACCGCGTGCGCGACATGCGCGGCGGCAAGGATTACGATTCGGACTTCTCGAAACGGATGAAGGGCGAGGGGATCTGGGCCGACCTGTTGCGGCAACGCTTCCGTCAGGCCGTCAAGCGGCTCGGGCTGAACGAGCGCACGAACGGCATTCTGGATCTGTCGCGATTCCGCGGCGCGCCGGTCGCTGGGGTGTCGGCGCCGCCTGTCGCGGTTCGAGCAGCCGGCGCGAAGTCGCGCGACGACATCCAGTTGAGCCTGTTCTGACCGACGAGCAACGTAGTCGCCGGTGTCCCGTATCGATCGTGCTGGCCGGGCCTTACTGCGAAATCTGCTTGGCCGCTTGGACCTGCGATTCGAAGTACGTCTGGAACGACAGCGCGAGTGCGGTCATCAGCAGGAACGCGCCGATCAGCAGCGAGAAAATCACGACGAAGATCACGGTCCAGCCCGACTGGCTGTGCTTGCCGGTGTCCGCATTGAATTGCGCATCCCATTTTTCGTCGGGGCGCAGCCCGTAGACGAGGGCGGCGAGGAACGCCGCCAGCAGCGAGATTGCGCCGGGCACCGCGAGCCACCAGCCGAGGCCGGCGCTGCGCTGGGTTGCCGCGAGCAGCAGGAAGCCCGGGATGCCGACGATCGTCGCGAGCAGGTGGGCCCAGCCGTACACGTCGCGAAAGCCGTACAGATAGAAGCGGTGCGCACCGAGCGATCCGAGCAGGAACGCGAGGGCGGCGGTAAGCGTCTTGGAGCGGAAGCGGCGGGGCGATGCGGTGCTGCTGGACATGGATGGCGGCGTATTGTCGTTGGCTTGGGCGGCCGGCAAGCCGGCGCGGGCGCACGGCCCGGCACGCATTCTACGATGCCGGTCGGGCCCGGTCACCCCTCGGCTGCGTCAAGGTGCCGCATAAGTCACGCGATAGATCGCGCCCGCGTAATCGTCGCTGACGAGCAACGAACCGTCCGGCAGCGGCAGTACGTCGGCCGGGCGTCCCCATACCGTGCCGTCGGGCCGCAGCCAGCCGGCGATGAACGGCGTCTGACGTGCGTGGCTGCCGTCCGCGGGGGCGACCACGCGCATCACGCGGTAGCCGACCTTCGTGCTGCGGTTCCACGAGCCGTGTTCGGCGATGAAGACACTATTTCGATACGACGCCGGAAACATCGATCCGGTGTAGAAGCGCATGCCGAGCGCCGCCACGTGTGCGCCGAGTTTCAGGACGGGTGGTACATAACGGCGGCAGACGTCGGCGCTGCCGAATTCGGGGTCGGGCGTATCGCCGCCGTGGCAGTATGGAAAGCCGAAGTCGAGGCCGGCGCGCGGCGCACGGTTCAGCTCGTCGTCGGGTACGTCGTCGCCCATCATGTCGCGCCCGTTGTCGGTGAACCACAGCTCCCCCGAATCGGGGTGCCATGCAAAGCCGACCGTATTGCGTATGCCGCGGGCGAACACTTCGCGCCCACTGCCGTCGGCGTTCATTCGCGCAATGATCGCGTAGCGGCTGCGATCGGCGAGGCAGGCATTGCACGGCGCGCCGGTCGGTACGTAGAGCTTGCCATCGGGGCCGAACGCGATGAATTTCCAGCCGTGATGGTGGTCGGTCGGCAGCGCGTCGGTCACGACGACGGGGGCGGGCGGTCTGGCGAGCCGGTCGTCGATACGGTCGACGCGCAGGATACGCGACACGGCGGATATATAGAGAGCGCCATCGCGATAGGCGACGCCAACTGGCATATCGAGTCCGGACGCGATCACGTAGCGCGCGGTGATCCGACCCTCGTGCATCACGAAGGCATGGACTCGGCCTTCCCGCGTGCCGACATACAGAATGCCGCGTGGCGACCACGCCATTTCGCGCGCGGCCGGCACTGCGTCCGTCAGCACTTCCACGTGGAAGCCGGGCGGCACGACGAGTTCGTTCACCGGCAACGGCGCGGCAAACGCCGGTAGGGAGACGAGGCAGGCAAGGCCGGCAAGCAGCGCCGCGAATCGGTGCTGCGCGCGGCGCGCGGGGGCGGCGCGAAAGGGCGGCATGACGGTCGGGAGCGTCGTGGACACGCCGATTGTATGCCTGCTGGACGGGCCGTCCGCGGATTTTTACGCGTAAGTGTTTGTTGTACCTCTGCTTTCCGGCTATAATCGCGTGTTTCAGTAGTTTCGAACCCGGTTTTCCCGAAGGACATCATATGGTTATCATCCGTCTGGCTCGTGGCGGCTCGAAGAAGCGCCCGTTCTACAACATCGTTGCTACCGATTCGCGCAACCGTCGTGACGGCCGCTTCATCGAGCGCGTCGGCTTCTACAACCCGGTCGCCACGAAGGGCGAATCGCTGCGTATCGCTCAGGATCGCCTGACGTACTGGCAAGGCGTTGGCGCGCAACTGTCGCCGACCGTCCAGCGTCTCGTGAAGGAAGCGCAAAAGGCGCAACCGGCTGCCTGACATGGCACGGTGTGCCGGTCGTGCCGGCTGTGAGGTGCATTGATGGCGGGTCACGATTCCGGTAATGCAAGGCGCGGGCGTGCGTCATTTGGCGCATTCGTCCGCAAGCCGGTCGAGCGCGACACGGTCGCGAACGCCGGTCAGGCTGCCGAACAAGGCAGTCCCGAAGCGACGCAAGCCTGGCCTGACGATGCCGTCGAGGTCGGGGCGGTGGTCGACGCCTACGGCCTGAAAGGCTGGATCAAGGTGGCGACGCATGCCGATGCCGGTCGCGGTGGCGACGCGCTGCTCAACGCGCGTCGCTGGTGGCTGGAACGCGGTGCGGAGCGGCTTTCCGTCCGCATCATGCAGTCGAAGACGCACAGCGACACTGTCGTTGCGCAACCCGCGGGCGTCAGCGACCGCGATGCCGCGCTGTCCATGCGCGGCTTTCGCGTGTTCGTGCGCCGGGAAGATTTCCCGGCACTGGCCGCGGACGAATTCTATTGGGTCGACCTGATCGGTCTCGACGTCGTCAACGAGCAATCGGTGGCGCTCGGGAAGGTGAGCGGGATGATCGACAACGGCGTGCATTCGATCATGCGTGTCGAGTATCCGGCGACCGGCAAAGACGGTCAGCCGACCACCGACGAGCGGTTGATTCCGTTCGTCGGCGTCTACGTCAAAACGGTGGATCAGGCGGCGCGTCGCATCGTCGTCGACTGGGAAGCCGATTACTGAAATGAACCAGGTTACCGAGCGCGCGGTGCAGTTCGACGTCGTCACGCTCTTTCCCGAGATGTTCCGCGCGCTGACCGACTGGGGAATCACCAGCCGGGCCGTGAAGCAGGGGCGCTTCGGGTTGCGCACCTGGAACCCGCGTGATTTCACGACGGACAACTACCGCACGGTCGACGATCGTCCGTACGGCGGCGGTCCGGGCATGGTGATGCTGGCCAGGCCGCTCGAAGCCGCGATCGACGCCGCGAAAGCGGCGCAGGCGGAGCAGGGCATCGCGAGCACGCGCGTCGTGATGATGTCGCCGCAAGGCGCGCCGCTCACGCATGATCGTGCGGTGCGGATGGCGCAGGAACCCGGCGTCGTCGTGCTGTGTGGCCGCTACGAAGCGATCGACCAGCGCTTGCTGGATCGTTACGTCGACGAGGAAATCAGCCTCGGCGATTTCGTGCTGTCGGGCGGCGAACTGCCGGCGATGGCGCTGATGGATGCAGTCGTGCGGCTGCTGCCCGGCGTGCTGAACGATTCGCTGTCGGCCGTGCAGGACAGCTTCGCCGACGGCCTGCTCGATTGTCCGCACTACACGCGGCCCGAGGAATACGAGGGCGTGCGCGTGCCGGACGTGCTGCTCGGCGGGCATCATGCCGAGATCGAGAAGTGGCGGCGTCAGGAAGCATTGAGGAATACGTTGCGGAAGCGCCCGGACCTGATCGCCCGGGCGCGCCGCGAGAAGTTGTTGAGCCGGGCCGACGAGGCGTGGCTTGCGAACCTCGCACGCGAAGCGAAGGACGCCTCCTGAGGCGGCTGCGCGGGCGGGAATTGGCGGTGCCGTACATGCGTGTGCGGCGCCTGATGTGAATCCATCCTCTATCGGGGCCGAGCCTGGAAGCAGGCGGGTACGAACGCCGACACGATGGCATAAGGAGTCAGTAATGAATCTGATCGCAAAACTTGAGCAGGAAGAGATCGAGCGCGCGCTCGCCGGCAAGACGATCCCCGATTTCGCCCCGGGCGACACGGTGATCGTGAACGTGAACGTGGTTGAAGGTAACCGCAAGCGCGTTCAGGCTTACGAAGGCGTCGTCATCGCGAAGCGCAACCGTGGCCTGAACTCGAACTTCATCGTTCGCAAGATCTCGTCGGGTGAAGGCGTCGAGCGTACGTTCCAGACGTACTCGCCGCTGCTGGCAAGCATCGTCGTGAAGCGTCGCGGTGACGTGCGTCGTGCGAAGCTGTACTACCTGCGCGAGCGTTCGGGCAAGTCGGCTCGTATCAAGGAAAAGCTGGTGTCGAAGGATCGCGCCGCAGCAGCTTCCCAAGAGTAAGAGCTGTAAGGAAAAAGCACCCAACCGGGTGCTTTTTTCATTCTGGCGCGACAATATGCTCGATACGACACGAACCCGAGAGCTCCATTGAATCGGCGCCCCATCATCGATCCCGAAGTATTGCCGGTCGAAGGCACCGGCGCCGGCCTGCCTGTCATCGATTCCCGGCTGATGACGCCGTCCGGCCTGCGCGAACGTTTCGCACGCACGCTCGAATGGAGCGTCGAGCCCGGCGAGGCGAAGCTGCAGGAAGGCGTCGATCCGCGCAGTGCGGCCGTTCTCATGCCGCTCGTCGCACGCGAGACGGGCCTCACCGTACTGCTGACGCAGCGCGCCGATCACCTGAACGACCATGCCGGACAGATCAGCTTTCCGGGCGGCCGTCGCGAGCCGTTCGATCGAGACGCGACCGCCACCGCGTTGCGCGAGGCGAAAGAGGAGATCGGGCTGGCCGCCGAACGCGTCGAGATTCTCGGCGTGCTGCCCGACTACCTGACCGGCACGGGCTTCTGCGTGACACCGGTCGTCAGCCTCGTGCATCCGCCGTTCACCGTGCAGGCCGACACGTTCGAAGTCGCCGAGATTTTCGAAGTGCCGCTCGCGTTCTTGATGAATCCCGCGAACCATCAGGTCCGCGTGTTTCGGTGGGAAGGCGGCGAGCGTCGTTTTTTTGCCATGCCTTACCCGAACGGCGAAGCGGGCGGGCAATACTTCATCTGGGGCGCAACTGCCGCCATGTTTCGCAATCTGTATCGCTTCTTGGCCGCCGGCTAGGCGGGCGCGCCGGCCGGCGCGCGCGAGCGGCTGCCCGGCGACCGCGCCGGCAGCCATGCGCGGCTGACGCTGTGCTATCGTTATGCAAAAAATGACATAACTCCGAAGACGGCGCCACGCATGACTTTCTTTTCGGTTCTCCTCGCCCTCATCATCGAACAGGTCCGCGCGTTGTCGCCGAGCAATCCGGTGTTCGCGCTGTTCCAGTTTCATGCGGAAACCGTCGCGCATGGCCTCGACGCCGGCAAGCAGAAGCACGGGCTCCTCGCATGGCTCGCGGTCGTGCTGCCGTGGGTGCTGATCGTCGCGCTGGTCTATTTCCTGTTGTACAAGGTGAGCTTCGTGCTCGCGTTCATATGGAACGTCGTCGTCGTGTATTTCACGCTCGGCTTCCGTCAGTTCAGCCACTACTTCACCGATATCCATCTCGCGCTCAACAACGACGACGTGCCGCGCGCGCGCGAAATCCTGCATGAGTGGACGGGTATCGACACGGTCGACATGCCGGTCGGCGAAATCGTCCGCCATACGCTGATCCATGCGGTCGTCGCGTCGCATCGGCACGTCTTCGGCGTGTTCTTCTGGTACGTGCTGCCGATCGGTCCGGCCGGCGCCGTGTTGTACCGGATTTCCGAATACCTCGCGCGCAGCTGGTCGACGCCGGGCGACGATCGCACGGCCGCGTTCTCGACGTTCGCGCAGCGCGCGTTCTTCGTGATCGACTGGATTCCGTCCCGACTGACGGCGCTCGGCTTCGCGATCGTCGGCAATTTCGAGGATGCGATCTATGCATGGCGCAACCATACGCGCCAGTGGCCCGACCCGAACGACGGCGTGCTGCTGGCGGCCGGCAGCGGGGCGCTCGGTGCGCGTCTCGCCGGGCCGCTCGCGGAACCGTCGAGCCTCGATGCGCTGGCGGTCGGCGACAGCGGTCCGTTGACGGTTGGTGACGATTGCACGCCGCGCACGCTGCAGTCGGCAGTCGGCCTCGTGTGGCGCGCGGTGATCCTGTGGATGATCCTGCTGCTGATGCTGACGCTCGCCGTCTGGGTGTCGTGACGGCGCAGCGCAGTACCCGATGAAAGACAAAGGCCGGCTGGATGCCGGCCTTTTTGCTGTGGGTCGGCGCAGTGCGTTCAGTCGTCGAGCGGGTCGCGCACGGCGCCGCATTGCCAGCACGCGGTGAATTGCGCTTCGAGCGCTTCGCCGCACTGCCGGCAGCGCCACGGTGCCGCGCCGGCCGACGGGCCGTGCGACGCGGCATCGAGCAGCCGGCGGGCCAGTGCATCGTCGCGTTCGTCGTCGAGCCACAGCTCGGGCGTGCACGCGTCGGCGGGCAGGCCGCCGAGCGCGCCGGTCGCGTAGCAGTTGTGCAGCTCGCAACCGATGCCGGCCACCTGGAGCACGTTGGCCCAATGCTGCGCGGTCGCGAGGTCGGGTGCCTTGAAACGCATCGCGGCTCCTGTCGATGAAGGCCGGCGTGGCGCCGGCCGGCCGTCGTGCACGTCGCGCGATCAGCGGACGATCTGGCTCGCCTCGTGCACGAGTTGCGCGTACAGCGCGTGCCGCGACGGCGCGATACGGCCGTCGGCGACGGCTTCGAGGATCGCGCAGCCGGGCTCGTGCAGATGATGACAATTATAGAAACGGCAGTCCGCGAGCAACGGCCGGAATTCCGGAAACGCGCGCTCGAGACGGCCTTCGGTCAGGTGGTAGAGGCCGAATTCCTGGAAGCCCGGCGAATCGATCAGCGCACCGCCGCCTTCCAGCGGGTACAGGCGCGTGAACGTCGTCGTGTGACGGCCGCTGTTGAGCGCGGCCGAAATCTCGCGGGTCGCGGCTTCGGCGTCGGGCACGAGCAGGTTCACGAGCGTCGATTTGCCCATCCCGGACTGGCCGAGCAGGATCGTCGAATGCCCGGCGAGGTGCGGCATCAGTTGTGCACGTGCGTCGTCCGGCGCGCCCTTCACCGACAGCTCGAGCACGTCGTAGCCGAGCGCGCGGTACGGCGCGAGGCGCTCGCGCGCGACCGGCAGCGCGGCCTCGACGTCGATCTTGTTCAGCACGACGAGCGGCTTCAGTTCGTTCGCTTCGGCCGCGATCAGCGCGCGGCCGAGCAGATCCTCGCTGAAATAGGGCTCGGTCGCGAGCACGATCAGCAACTGGTCGAGGTTCGCCGCGAACAGCTTCGACTTGAACTGGTCGGAGCGGTACAGCAGGTTGCGCCGTTCGCCGATCTCGACGATCACGCCCTGGTCGGCCGACGCGAGTTCGTACGCGACGCGGTCGCCGACCGCGATGTCGCTCTTCTTGCCGCGCGGGAAGCATTGCAGCATCGGGCCGCCGTCGTCGGGGGCGACGATGTAGTGGCGGCCGTGCGCCGCGATCACGCGGCCTTCGGCCCGTTGCGCGCCCGACGCGCGCGCGGCCGGCTTGCGGGAGGTCGGCCGGCTCATGCGTGCTGCAGCAGGCGGTCGATCCGCTGCGACGCGGGCGGATGCGAGTAATAGAAAGCGGTGTAGACGGGGTCGGGCGTGAGCGTCGACGCGTTGTCTTCGTAGAGTTTCACGAGCGCGCTGACGAGATCCTGCGCGTCGGTCTGGCTGGCCGCGAACGCGTCGGCCTCGAATTCGTGCTTGCGCGACGTGAGGCTGCTGAACGGCGTCGCGAAGAACAGGAACACGGGAATCGCGAGGAAGAACAGGACGAGCGCGGCGCCCGCGTTGCTGGTGTCGAGCGACGGCGTGACGCCGAGCCCCGTATAGAACCACGTGCGTTGCGCGAGCCAGCCGAGCAGCGCGAGCAGCACGAGGCTCAGCACGAACGACACGAGCATCCGCTTCATCACGTGGCGGCGCTTGAAGTGGCCGAGTTCGTGCGCAAGCACGGCTTCGATCTCCTGGCCGGACAGGCGCGCGAGCAGCGTGTCGAAGAACACGATCCGCTTCGATGCGCCGAAACCCGTGAAGTACGCGTTGCCGTGCGCGGAGCGGCGGCTGCCATCCATCACGAACAGGCCCTTGGCCGCGAAGCCGCAGCGCTTCATCAGCGACTCGATACGCGCGCGCAGCGCATCGTCCTTCAGCGGCTCGAACTTGTTGAAGAGCGGCGCGATGAAGGTCGGGTAGATCAGCAGCACGAGCATCTGGAACGCGACCCACACGATCCAGGTCCACAGCCACCACAGGTGGCCGGCCTGGTTCATCAGCCACAGCACGACGAACAGCAGCGGCAGGCCGAGCACGGCGCCGAGCAACGTGTTTTTCAGCATGTCGGTGAAGAACAGCCGCTTCGTCATCCGGTTGAAGCCGAAACGCTGCTCGATGCCGAACTGGCGGTAGTACTCGAACGGGACGTCGATCACGCCCGTGATCACGAGCACCGCGGCGACGAGGGCGACCTGCTGCCCGTAGCCGCGGCCGAGCCAGCCGGTCAGCAGCGTGTCGAGCGCGCCGACGCCGCCGAGCAGCGTGAGGCCGACCAGCACGGCCGCGCTGACGACGATCTCGAACATCGTCAGCCGGGTGCGCTCGACCGTGTAGTCGGCCGCGCGCTGGTGGGCGGTCAGCGGGATGGTGGCGCTGAACTGCGCGGGCACGCCGTTGCGGTGCGCGGCGACGAAGCGGATCTGCCGCGACGCGAGCCACAGCTTGGTGACGACCATCGCGAGTACGGCGATCGCGAACAGCAGGGTGAACGAAAAGGGTGACATCGAAGGCGCCAAAGGGTTCTATGCGAGAATTATATGTTCTTGCGGACCGGCCCCGCTCACGCGATGCCGGCCGCCCGGGCGGCGCCGCATCGGCGCGCCCGGTCCGCCATTTTCCAGGATGAATCATGACCGATACCGCCGCTTCCGCCAGCCAGCCCGCGCTCGTGCGCAACGAGTTGAACCTCGTCTGGCTCGACATGGAAATGACGGGCCTCGACCCGGATAACGACCGCATCATCGAGATCGCGGTCGTCGTGACCAATTCCACGCTCGACATCGCGGTCGAGGGCCCGGTGTTCGCGATCCACCAGAGCGACGAGACGCTCGCGAAGATGGACGACTGGAACAAGTCGACGCACGGCCGTTCGGGGCTGATCGACCGCGTGCGCGCATCGACCGTGACCGAGGCGGAAGCCGCCGCGCAACTGCAGGCGTTCCTCGCGCAGTACGTGTCGCCGGGCAAGTCGCCGATGTGCGGCAACTCGATTTGCCAGGACCGCCGCTTCATGGCGCGCTGGATGCCTGAATTCGAGCGGTTCTTCCACTACCGCAATCTCGACGTCAGTACGCTCAAGGAGCTGTGCCGCCGCTGGCAGCCGGCCATCTACAAGGGTTTTCAGAAGCGGGCGATGCACACGGCGCTCGCCGATATCCACGAGTCGATCGACGAGCTGAAGTACTACCGCGAGCATTTCCTGATTCCGGCCGCCTCGGCGCCGGCAGGCGATTCCGTGCCGGCCGTCTGAGCAGGCCGGCACGCGGCAAACGCTCAGCGCCGCGCGCTTTTCGGCCGGAACGCCGCGACCACCGCGGCGTCGGTCTCGATATACGGGCCGCCGATCAGGTCGATGCAGTAGGGCACCGCGGCGAAGATGCCGGGCACGGTCGAGTTGCCGTCGGCGTCGCGCAGCCCTTCCAGCGTTTCCCGGATCGACTTCGGCTGGCCGGGCAGGTTGATGATCAGCGCCGCATGGTCGGCCGTTTCGCGGATCACGGCGACCTGCCGCGACAGGATCGCGGTCGGCACGAAATTCAGGCTGATCTGCCGCATCTGTTCGCCGAATCCCGGCATTTCCTTCGTCGCCGCGGCCAGCGTGGCTTCCGGCGTCACGTCGCGGCGCGCGGGGCCCGTGCCGCCCGTCGTCAGCACGAGGTCGCAGCCGGCGACGTCGACCAGTTCGGCGAGCGTGGCCGAGATCGTCGGTGCGTCGTCCTGGATCAGGCGCGTCTCGGCGCGCCACGGCGAAACCAGCGCGCCGGCGAGCCATTCCTGCAGCGCCGGGATGCCCTTGTCTTCGTAAACCCCCGTGCTCGCGCGGTCGCTGATCGACACGAGGCCGACCACGAGCTCGTCCGGATGGTTACGCTTCGTCGTCATGGTCGTCTCCGGCGTCGTCGGCCGCTTCGTCGTCGCTGTCGGATGCGCCGCCCGCGGCCTTGATCCATTGGAACAGCTCGCGGAAATAGCGCGGCGGCTTGCCTTGCTGCGCTTCCTTGCGCGCGTTGCGGATCAGCGTGCGGCCTTCCTGGATGTCGGCGTCGGGGTGCTGGCGCAGGAATTCGGTCAGCGCGTCGTCGCTCGCGAGCAGTTGCTCGCGCGTGCGCTCGATCCAGTGCAGGCGGGCGGTGGCGGCCTTGTTCACGCCGCGTTGCGCGTCGAGCGCGGTGCGCAGCGCGGCCGTTTCGTCGTCGGTCAGCGAGCGCATCACGCGGCCGACGTACTGAAGCTGGCGGCGCTTGCCTTCGTGATCGGTGATCCGGCGCGCCTCGCGCACGGCGTCCGCGAGGTCCTCGGGCATCGGCATGCGCTTGAGCGCATCCTTCGGCAGGTCGACGAGCGCCTGGCCGAGTTCCTGCAGCGCGTGCATTTCGCGCTTCAACTGGGATTTGCTGGGGCGATCGTAGCCATGGTCGTCGTCCTCGACGGCAGGTTCGATCGGCTGGATTCGGGTTTTGCGTGTCATGGGCCGCATTGTATCGCGGCGCGGACACCCCAAGCTTGTCTGTGCGCGGCCCCGGACCTTGCTATGATCGCGGGATACGCAACATTTTGACCATGCGGGCGCCCGCCCGCCACCGGATACCAAGACGATGGCAGCCAATCTCGACGTACAAGCGCGCTATTTCCCGCACACGCAGGACCAGCTCAAGGAAATCGCATCGGACATCCTTCGCCATGCGAAGGCGCTCGGCGCGACGGACGCCGCGACCGAAATCTCCGAGGGCGACGGCCTGTCGGTGTCGGTGCGCCGCGGCGAAGTCGAAACGATCGAGCACAACCGCGACAAGATGGTCGGCGTCACCGTGTTCATCGGCAAGAAGCGCGGCAACGCGAGCACGTCGGACTTCTCGCCGGCCGCGATCAAGGATACCGTCGCCGCCGCCTACAACATCGCGCGCTTCACGGCCGAGGACGAAGCGGCCGGCCTTGCCGAAGCCGAGCTGCTCGAAACCGACCCGCGCGACCTCGATCTGTACCATCCGTGGGCGCTGAGCGCCGACGAGGCCGTCGAGCTCGCGCGCCGCGCGGAAGACGCCGCGTTCGCGGTCAGCCCGCAGATTCGCAATTCGGAAGGCGCGAGCGTGTCGGCGCAGCACTCGCAGTTCGTGCTCGCGACGTCGCGCGGCTTCCTCGCCGGCTACCCGTACTCGCGCCACTACATTGCGTGCGCACCGATCGCGGGCAGCGGCCGTCACATGCAGCGCGACGACTGGTATTCGTCGAAGCGCAGCGCGATCGATCTCGCCGCGCCCGAAGCGGTGGGCCGCTACGCGGCCGAACGCGCGCTCGCGCGGATGGGCGCGCGCCGTCTCGACACGCGCAAGGTGCCCGTGCTGTTCGAGGCGCCGCTCGCGGCCGGCCTGCTCGGCGCATTCGTGCAGGCGGTGAGCGGCGGCGCGCTGTACCGCAAGACGTCGTTCCTCGTCGACAGCCTCGGCAAGCCGGTGTTCGCGCCGCACATCCAGGTCGTCGAGGATCCGCACGTGCCGCGCGCGATGGGCAGCGCGCCGTTCGACGAGGAAGGCGTGCGCACGCGTGCGCGCAGCGTCGTGAAGGACGGCGTCGTGGAGGGCTACTTCCTGTCGACCTATTCGGCGCGCAAGCTCGGCACGCAAACGACCGGCAACGCGGGCGGCTCGCACAACCTCGCGCTGCGCAGCTCGAACACGCAGGCGGGCGACGACTTCGACGCGATGCTGAAGAAGCTCGGTACGGGCCTGCTGCTGACCGAGCTGATGGGGCAGGGCGTGAACTACGTGACGGGCGACTATTCGCGCGGCGCGGCGGGTTTCTGGGTGGAGAACGGCGTGATCCAGTATCCGGTCGAGGAAATCACCGTCGCCAGCACGCTGCAGGAGATGTTCCGTCATATCGTCGCGATCGGTGCGGATTCGATCGTGCGCGGTACGAAGGAAACCGGCTCGGTGCTGATCGAGCAGATGACGATCGCGGGGCAGTAAGCCGCGCGCGGCGCAGGCCGACAACAGTCAACGAAAACCCGACCGGCGTGAGCCGGTCGGGTTTTTTCATCGTGCGGAAGAAGGCGTCAGCCGCGCTTGCGTGTGTAGACGACGAACGCATAGCCGAACGAGTTCGGCGCGGCAGCCTGATGCGCGTCGCGCGAGACTTCCTGCCAGTGCGCGGCGTGAGGCGCCGGGAACGACGCGTCGCCGTCGAAGTCGGCATCGATCTCGGTGATGACCAGCTTGTCGGCGAACGCGAGACCTTCCGCATAGAGTTGCGCGCCGCCGATCAGGAATGCCTCGGGCGCGCCGTCGCGCGCGGCGAGCGCCAGCGCGTCGGCGAGCGACGTGACCGTGTCGCAGCCTTCGAAACGGCGCGTGGCGTCGCGCGTGACGACGATGTTGCGGCGGCCGGGCAGCGGCCGGCCGATCGACTCGTGGGTCTTGCGGCCCATCACGATCGGCGCGCCCATCGTCGTGCGCTTGAAGAACGCGAGATCCTCGGGAAGTTTCCAGGGCAACTGGTTGTCGCGGCCGATGATGCCGTTGCGGGCACGCGCGACGATCAGGGTCAACGTCGTCATGAAGGTCGGGGAAGAGGGAACATGCAATGGGCCGATTTTACCGGAACGGCGGCGCGCGCCGGATTCCGCCTGCCCGCGTGGGCATCGGCGTGTGTTGCGCGGTGCGCCGCGACGCGGGATGCCCGCATCACGGCGGCCGTCCGAATAAAAAGAGTGCCCGCCGGGGGACGGAGCACCAAAACATTTTGCGTCGCGAGATTGGCGATACCGGTTCCGGTCGATGGCATCCCGTCCGACCGGATCGTCGATTCGATACGCAATCCTAATTGAATTTAGACGGAAAATGATCAGGGATGCGTATTGCTTCGCGCGTTGCCTCCCATCGCATGCTGCATGTTGCCCGGTTGCGGTGCCGGCATCGGCAACTGGGGCGGCGGTGGAATCTCGTCCCACAGCGTCACGGAGGCCTGGCGCGCCGGCAGCGGTTGCGGCGCCGACACGGTCACGATACCGAACCCGTTGCCGTGCTGCCTGACCGGCACATTTTCGACAAGCAGCATCGCGCGATCCGGTCGCATGCCTTCGTCCGCGCATGCGGGTGCAGGCGGGCCGGCGGCCGAAAGCAGGAGCGTCGTCGGCACGAAAGAAAGTAAAAGGATTTTTCGCATGGTGACTGTCTCCGGTCGTTTCCGTATTCAGCGAAATACATGCCACGATACCGGGACCATTGCCGCCATTGCGATTCGCGCTCGAGCGTTGAGAATTGTGGCCGAAAACGCCTGAAAATGTTTCAGGCCTGAAACGAGGGGGCTCGGGAATATTGCTGATTCAACCAACCCGCTTCAAGGATGAAAATCGGCGCGTGTGTTGATGACGAAACCCTTCCTGCGCATGCGCTATGTGCAGATGATTGATCTGCATCGACCTCCTGAGCGATTGGGCCGGATCGCCATCGGCGCTGAAACGGGCTTGTCGTATTCTGCGCCTGTAACAAGCTGTTTGATCAAAATAACTGGACGCAAGATAAGCGCCATCATGCGAGGCATTGTCGTTGCCGCGCATCGGCATGGCGAATCGAGCCACCTTGGGCTGACCCGATTCGATCCTTTTGCACGCGACCTGACGTGTGCGGCAATCGTTAGACGGTTGATGAACGGGGTGAGGATATGGGAGCCGATCAGCGGCACGTGATCTACTATTCGCGCGAACCGAACGATGCGTTGCGCGGCCATTTCGACGAATGCGGCTGGCGCGTCGATCTTGCCGAGACCGTGCGCGACGTGCGGCGCGTCGTGCAGCAGGGCGTGGCAACCGCCGGCCTGCTCGATTTTTCGCCGGGCTTCAAGCCGTCGGATCTGCGCGAACTCGAATCCTGCCTGAGCATCCAGCACATCGGCTGGATCGCGGCGACGCGGCGCGGCCAGTTGCAGGACGCGACGCTGCGCCATCTCATCCGCGACTATTGCTTCGACTACGTGACGATGCCGTACGAAACGGCGCGCATCGTCGAGACCGTCGGCCATGCGCACGGCATGATCGCACTGACCGATGCCGTCGCGCCGCCCGTCGGCGCCGGGCGTACCGAAGGCGAGATGGTCGGCACCTGCGATGCGATGCTCGGGCTATTCAGGACGATCCGCCGTGTCGCGGCGACGGACGCACCGGTGTTCATCTCCGGCGAGTCGGGCACGGGCAAGGAGCTGACGGCGGTCGCGATTCACGAGCGGTCGTCGCGCGCGCAGGCGCCGTTCATCGCGATCAATTGCGGGGCGATACCGTCGACGCTGCTGCAGGCCGAACTGTTCGGCTATGAGCGCGGCGCATTCACCGGGGCGAACCAGCGCAAGATCGGTCGCGTCGAGGCCGCCAACGGCGGCACGCTGTTTCTCGACGAGATCGGCGATCTGCCGCTCGAAAGCCAGGCGAGCCTGCTGCGTTTCCTGCAGGAGGGCAAGATCGAGCGGCTCGGCGCGCACGTGTCGGTGCCGGTCGACGTACGCGTGATCTGCGCGACGCACGTGGACATGGAAGCGGCGCTGCGCGAAGGGCGCTTCCGCGAGGACCTGTTTCATCGGCTGTGCGTGCTGAAGATCGAGGAGCCGCCGCTGCGCGCGCGCGGCAAGGACATCGAGGTGCTCGCGCGCCACATGCTCGAGCGCTTCAAGGGCGATGCGCATCGCCGCCTGCGCGGTTTTTCCCCTGACGCGGTCGCGTCGCTGTACGGCTATTCGTGGCCCGGCAACGTGCGCGAGCTGATCAATCGCGTGCGCCGCGCGATCGTGATGTCGGAAGGCCGGATGATCACCGCGACCGACCTCGAACTGAGCGACTATGCGACGCTCGCGCCGGTGTCGCTGCTGGAGGCGCGCGAGGCGGCCGAACGGCAGGCGATCGAGCAGGCGCTGCTGCGCCATCGCGGCCGTTTCGCGGATGCCGCGCGGGAGCTCGGCGTGTCGCGCGTCACGCTCTACCGGCTGATGTGCGCGCACGGCATGCGCGAGCGCGGCGACACGCTGGCAGGGTTTTCGGCGCCGTTGCCGGAGCTTCCGCGCCACGCTTGCTAAAATTGGCGGGTGCGGCCGCCCCTCGCGGCCGAAGGAACCCGCATGAAACAGTATCTCGATCTCGTTCGTACCATTCTCGATACAGGCACCTGGCAGGAGAACCGCACGGGAATCCGCACCATCAGCATGCCGGGCGCGATGCTGCGTTTCGACCTGCAGCAAGGCTTCCCGGCCGTGACGACCAAGAAGCTCGCGTTCAAGTCCGCGATCGGAGAGCTCGTCGGCTTCCTGCGCGCATCGCGCAGCGCGGCCGATTTCCGCGCGCTCGGCTGCAAGGTGTGGGATGCGAACGCGAACGAGAACGCGCAGTGGCTCGCGAACCCGTATCGCCAGGGCGTGGACGATCTCGGCGACGTCTACGGCGTGCAATGGCGCCAGTGGCCGGGCTACAAGGTGCTCGACGCGAGCGCCGACGCGCAGATCGCCGATGCGACGCGCCGCGGCTTCCGGATCGTCACGCGTTTCGATGAGGACGGCACGTCGAAGGTGCTGCTGTACAAGGCGATCGACCAGTTGCGCCAGTGCCTGGACACGATCATCGAGAACCCGTCCGATCGCCGTATCCTGTTTCACGCGTGGAATCCGGCCGTGCTCGACCAGATCGCGCTGCCCGCATGCCATCTGCTGTACCAGTTCCTGCCGAACGCGACGAAGCGCGAAATCTCGCTGTGCCTGTACATCCGCAGTAACGACGTCGGCCTCGGCACGCCGTTCAACCTGACCGAAGGCGCCGCGCTGCTGTCGCTCGTCGGCCGGCTGACGGGCTACACGCCGCGCTGGTTCACGTATTTCATCGGCGACGCCCACATCTACGAGAACCAGCTCGACATGCTGCAACGGCAGCTCACGCGCGACCCGTACGAAAGCCCGCGGCTCGAGATTGCCGAGCGCGTGCCCGAGTACGCGAAGACGGGCGTCTATGCGCCGGAATGGCTGGAGCAGATCGAGCCGTCCGATTTCTCGCTCGTCGGCTATCGCCACCATGAGCCGCTGACCGCGCCGATGGCGGTCTGATCGCGCGGCGGGGCCGCGCGGTTTCATCGATCCGCACGCCGCAAAAAGGCTCGACCGGTATCAGCCGGTCGAGCCTTTTGTTTCATGTCCGCGGCACTTACTGGCGATGCCGCTCTTCGTGGCCGCCTTGCGGCGGCGGGCTGCTCGGGCGCGGCGCCTCGACGTGCGGCGCCGGCTGCGGGCGTGCTTCCATCCGGGGGGCGGGCATCGGCGGGCGCGGTTCCATGCGGGGTGCCGGTTGCGGCCGCGGCTCCATGCGCGGCGCCTGCGGCTGCGGACGCGGCATGTCGTGCACCGCGGGCGCCGGCGGGCGGTACTCGTTCACGCGCGGCGGCGCGACTTCGCGACGGGGCGCCGGTTGGGCGAAGTCCGGGCGCGGTTGCGGCGCGGGGGCGGCCCGCTCCGGTTGCGGCTGCGCATGCCGGGCCGGCGTCGGGAAATCGGGGCGCGGATGTGGTTGCGGAATCTGCGCGGTATGGTCGGACTGCGGTTGCGGCAGTGCGCGAGGCGCTTCGTTGCGCCCGCCGGATTGCCCACCCTGCGGAGCCGGCACGCCGTCCGGATGCGGGAGCGCCGCGCTGCGCACGGGCGACAGCGCGTTCTGTCCCGCCGCGTGTAGCGCGGCAGGCGGAGCAGGGCGCTGATGCGCCATCGGCGTGTGCGGCTGCATCCACACGGGCGACGGCGCGTTCGCTACGTGCGCATCGCCCGTCCGCGCCGGAACGTCGTTCGCGCCCGGCGGATGCGGGACGCCATTGCCGGGCGCGAACGCCTGATGCGGCATCGGATTGCCGGGCGCCTGCGGCGTGCCGCCGTTGGCGAAACGCGGTGCGTTGGGCGTTTCGCCGTTCGCCGGCCGCGCGACATTCGGCATGCCCGGCGCCGGTGCGCCCGGCTGTCCGGCCCGCACGTCGGCCGGCTGGCCTTCGCGCGGCGCGCGGGCCGGCTGCACGACCGGGCCGTGCGGATTCACGAGCTGCACGTTGTGCATCGCCCATGCGCCGCCGCCCGGCTTGCCCGGCACGCGGACCGGGCGAGCCGTATAGTCGGCCGGTACGTTCGTCTTCACGACGGGCGCACCGGCCCCCGGTACGCGCCCGCCCTGCTGCGCGAGGTGAGCGGCGGCCTGGTCGCGATACGCGGCCGGCACGGCCGGATTGCGCGTCGCCACGAACGGGTGCTGCGCGATCGCCGCCGGCGGGCGGTAGCCGGCATTGCGCAGCCCGCCGGTGAAACTCTGGCGCACCGGCGCGATGCCGGGCGTGCCCGGCATCACGTGCGCGTTGCGCCATTGCCGCGGATCGACGGGCTGCGCGAAGTGCGCGACCGGCTGGCCGTGCACGAACGCGGCGGCCGGCACGGCCGTGATCGCGTGCGGCGCGCGCAAGTTCACGTACGTCTTGTTGATGTTGGTGATATTGGTGATGTTCGTCACGTTCACGGTCTTGTTCACGTTGACGTTGTTCACCACGATGTTGCGGTTGACGCGGTCGTAGTAGTGCGGGCTCCAGCCGCCCCAGCCCGGATGCCACGCCTCGCCCGGGCCGAGCGCGAACCATGCGCAGCCGGCCGCGGCCACGCCACCGACCGTGAGCGCGACGCTCCAGTCGGAACCGCCGCCGCCACCGCCGCCCACGAACGCGACGAGCGCCGGCGCGTAGACGGGTGGCTGGCTGACGACCATCGGGCCGGGCACCCATGCCCAACTGTCGTCGACGTACGCCCAGCGGCCGTAGTGATAGGGCGCGAAGCCCCACGGCGCGTCGTCGACCCAGGTCCAGCCCCACGGCGCCTGCCAGATCCAGTGACCGTCGTGATACGGCGCCCAGTCGGCCGGCGTGTTGTTCGGCACCCATACCGCGCCGTAATTCGGGGTTTCGCGCCATGTGCCGTTCGCGTCGAGATCCTGGTAGCCCGGAATGTCGCGGGACACGTACCGGGCCGACACCGAGCGCGCTTCGGCCGCGTCGCGGCTGGCGGCCCACTGGTCGAGCGCGTCGGGGGCCGGTGCGGCCGATTGCTGCACGACCTGCAGGTCGGTGCCCGTGAACACGACCTGCTGGCCGGGCGACAGCGGATACTGTCCGTTGCTGCCGTAGACGGTCGCGCTGCCGCTGCGCACCGTCACCGTCGTGCTCGCGCCGTTCGGCGCGACATCGACGCGATAGTCGCCCGGGCCCGTGATGCCGAGCGCGAGATTCGGCGTGTCGATTTCGTACGATCCGCCGGCCGGCAGATCGCGCACGTGTGTCGACACGGTGCCGAGCCCCACTTTCAGCTGCGTCGTCGTATCGTCGAGGTTCAGCACCGACAGGCTCGTCGATTCGCCGAGCCGCACCGCGGTCGAGCCGACGTGCAGTTCCGAGCGCGCGCCGGCATCGTTCCAGAGTTGGTCGCCGGTCGTCAGCGGCCGGTTGACCGCCGCATACGACCACGTATCGGTGCCGGCCGGTTCGGTCGTCACGGCGCCCGACAGGTAATTGAGCCGCGCGACGCGGCCGGGCGGATCGCCGCCCGGTTGCCGTGCCGCGGCCATATTCGGCGGCGCGTCGACCGATTGCGCGAAGGCGGGCGGCAGCGCCGCAAGCGCGACGAACGCGAGCAGCGTGCAGCGGGCGGTGCGCTTGAGCGTGAACAGGGTGGCCATGGTGAGCGTCATTGTCGTGATGGCGGCGCGCCGATTCGTGCCGTCGAGTTCACAATATCCGCTTGGCCTGTTTCAAGGCACGGTGTTTTGTAAGTCGAGTGGCACGCGATGTAACAAAACCTCTCCATCGCGCGCCGTTGTCGTGCAGTTGCAATGCCGGCGTCAAGCGGACGTAAGCCACGCATCGAAAACCTGCTGCCCGCGCACCGTGACGCGCAGCACGCGCGGCCGGGCAGCACGCTCGATCCAGCCATGTGAACAGAAGCTATCGAGCAGCGCCGCGCCGAGTGCGCCGCCGAGGTGCGAGCGCCGCTCGCTCCAGTCGAGACAGCCGCACGCGAAGCGGCGCCGGCGCATGCGCTGCTGCGCGACGTCGATGCCCCATTGCGCGAGCGCCTGCGTGCCGAGCTCGGTGGTCTCGATCGCGTCGCCGTTTGCGAGCAGCCAGCCGCGCGCGGTGAGGCCGTCGAAGATGCGCACCGCGAGCTCGCCGGCCATGTGGTCGTAGCAGGTGCGTGCATAGCGCAGTTCGGCCGGGACCGCGCGCGACGGCGGCGGAACCGGGCGATGCGGCGCGGCCGCGCGGGCGACGTTGGCCATCGCTTCGAGCGAGGCCGCGATGTCGGCCGATGCAATGCGGTAGTAGCGATGCCGGCCGCGCACGTCGAGGGCCAGCAGGCCGCCTTCGGTCAGGCGCGCGAGGTGCGCGCTGGCCGCGGACGGCGACAGCCCCGCGATCATCGTCAGTTCGCCGGCCGGGCGCGCGCTGCCGTCCATCAGCACCCACAGCATCGCGGCGCGGCCGGGATCGGCGAGCAGCGCGCCGATGCGGCTCAGGCCCGGAAAATGGTGGTCGTCTTGATCGGTCATCGTCGTGTCTCGTCGAGCGGGATGAGGGGCAGTGTAGTCGGTGCCCGCATTCGATGTTTCGCTTTCGGATGAAATGTCGAACGCAGCGGCGGCGCCGCTGCGCGGACCGGCCGCGGGCGGTTGCAGGGCACGCGTAGAATGGCCGGACGCGGCGGCAGCGGGCCGCCGCATGTGACGCGATGCGAAGATGAAGACGATTTTCTGTGTGTTGGCGGCCGCGCTCCTCTGCGCGGCCTGTGCGCCCGGTGGCGCGGGCGCGACCGGAGCGCGCGGCGGCAGTATCGAGATGTACGGGACGATCGACCAGGGCATCACCGTGCGCCGCTGACGTTCGCGCGCGGTCGGTATGGCCGCCGCAGCCCCGCCACACGGGGCCCGCCGCGACGCATTGCCGCAGTGCAACGTATAATGGCCCCATCACAGCGCCCCTGCCGCCTGGAGCCAGAACAATGCCCCAACCGTCCCCCGTGCCGGCCGCCCTCGACCGCACCGAAACCGTATTCCGCTTCCTTGCCGAGCCTTCGTCCGTGAACTTCGGCGGCAAGGTGCACGGCGGCGCGCTGATGAAGTGGATCGACGAAGTCGCGTATGCGTGCGCGGCGGTCTGGTCGAGCCGCTATTGCGTGACGGTCAGCGTCGGCAACATCCGCTTCCAGCGTCCGATCCTGGTCGGCAATCTGGTCGAGCTGAAGGCGCGCGTCGTGGCGACGGGCCGTACCAGCATGCACATCCATGTGTCGGTGCACGCGGGCGATCCGAAGGGCGGCGTGTTGCGTCAGACGACCGATTGCCTCGTCGTGTTCGTCGCGGTCGACGAGAACGGCAACCCGGTGCCGGTACCGCCGTTCGTGCCGGAAACCGACGAGCAGCGGGTACTGGCGAAATATGCGGCCGACGTGCGGGCCGCGCTCGACAAGATCGTCGAGATGAAGCCGGAAGAAGTCGCGAAGGGCACCGTCTGAGTGCCGCGGGCGCCGCGCTCGTCGCGCCGCGCCCGTCGTTCCGCCGTCCCGCCGTTACCGCGTCCCGATCATCTGCTCGGGGCGTACCCACGCATCGAATTCCGCTTCCGTCAGGTAGCCGAGCGCGAGCGCGGCCGCCTTCAGCGTCGTGCCTTCCTTGTGCGCCTTCTTCGCGATCTGCGCGGACTTGTCGTAGCCGATGTGCGGATTGAGCGCCGTCACGAGCATCAGCGATTCGTTCAGCAGCAGGTCGATCCGCGAACGGTTCGGCTCGATGCCCACCGCGCAGTGATCGTTGAAGCTCTGCGCGCCGTCGGCGAGCAGCCGCACCGACTGCAGCACGTTGTGCGCGATCATCGGCCGGAACACGTTCAGCTCGAAATTGCCGCTCGCGCCGCCGACGTTGACCGCGACGTCGTTGCCGAACACCTGGCAGCACAGCATCGTCACGGCTTCCGACTGCGTCGGATTCACCTTGCCCGGCATGATCGAGCTGCCCGGCTCGTTTTCCGGAATCGACAGCTCGCCCAGCCCGCAGCGCGGCCCGCTCGCGAGCCAACGCACGTCGTTCGCGATCTTCATCAGGCTCGCCGCGACCGTCTTCAGCGCGCCGTGCGCGAACACCAGCGCGTCGGCGGCCGCCATCACCTCGAACTTGCTCGGCGCGGTCACGAACGGCAGCTTCGTCAGACGGCCGATCTCGTCGGCCACGCGCACCGCGAACGCCGGATGCGCGTTCAGCCCCGTGCCGACCGCGGTGCCGCCGAGCGCGAGCTCGTACAGGTGCGGCAGCGCCGATTCGACGTGACGGATGCCCTGGTCGAGCTGCGCGACATAGCCGGAGAACTCCTGGCCGAGCGTGAGCGGCGTCGCGTCCTGCAGGTGCGTGCGGCCGATCTTCACGATGTCGGCGAATGCCTTCGACTTCGCGTCGAGCGTCGCGCGCAGCGTGCGCAGCGCCGGCAGCAGGTGGTTGACGATCGCATACGCGGCCGCGATGTGCATCGCGGTCGGGAACACGTCGTTTGACGACTGGCCGCGGTTCACGTCGTCGTTCGGATGAACCTTGCGCGCCTCGCCGCGCTCGCCGCCCATCAGCTCGCTCGCGCGGTTCGCGATCACCTCGTTGAGGTTCATGTTGGTCTGCGTGCCGGAGCCCGTCTGCCACACCGCGAGCGGGAATTCGCGCGGATGCTTGCCGGCGATGATCTCGTCGGCGGCCGCGATGATCGCGTGTGCCTTGTCGTCGGCGAGCACGCCGAGCGACTGGTTGACGGCCGCCGCGGCGCGCTTGACGATCGCGAGCGCGTGGATCAGCTCGGGCGACTGCTTCTCCGTCGAGATCCGGAAATTCTGCAGCGAGCGCTCGGTCTGCGCGCCCCAGAGCCGATCGGCCGGCACGGCGATCTCGCCGAACGTGTCGCGTTCCATCCGAACTGCTTCGTTCATGATGCACTCCTCCTGGAAAGGGGAAAGGCCGCGCGTCGTCGCGCGGCGTCAGACGTAATCAGACGTATCGTGAGGCAGTCGCGCCGCTTGCGCGGCGTCTCGAGGTGCTCAGCCGACAAGGATAGCGCCGGCCGCGATTTCGTGTCGTGTCGCGCCCAGGGCGCGTTGCGCGCGCAAACAGGCGCTAGCGCGCCGCCGCGATGAGCGAGGTGGTCTTGCGGTGAAAGCGCCAGGCCATCAGCGCGGCAACGCTCGCGAGGCCGGCCGCGAGCCCCCACCACAGGCCGCGCGCGCCCAGGCCGGCGTGGAACGCGAACCAGTAGCCGGTCGGGAAGCCGATGCCCCAGTAGCCGAAGGTCGCGGCGAGCATCGGGATGCGCGTGTCCTTCAGGCCGCGCAGCGCACCCGACGCGACGGTCTGCATCCCGTCGACGATCTGGAACACCGCGGCGATGCCGAGCAGCGACGCGGCGAGCGATACCGTCGCCGCATTGGCCGGATCGTCGAGGTGCAGGTACAGGCCGACGATCGTATGCGGCGCGACGATCATCACGAGGCCCGACAGCGACATGAAGCCGACGCCGAGCGCGAGCGCGACGAAGCCCGCGTGCCGCGCGGCGACGGGCGAGCCCGCGCCGACCCAGTAGCCGACGCGCACGTTCGCCGCCTGGCCGATCGCGAGCGGCACCATGAACGACACCGACGCGACGTTCAGTGCGATCTGGTGCGCGGCGAGCGACGTCGCGCCCAGCACGCCGACCGTGAGGCCGGTGGCGAGAAAGAGCGTCGATTCGACGCCATACGTGATCGCGACCGGCCAGCCGATGCCGATCAACTCGCCCATCACGGGCAGCTTCGGGCGCGCGGCGGTCACGAAATGGCGAAAGCGCTGCCGGCCGTGCAGCAGCCAGATCAGCGCGAGCGCGGTGAGCCAGATCGTGATCGTCGTCGCGACGGCCGAGCCGAGAAAGCCGAGGCGCGGCAGCCCGAATGCGCCGTGGATCAGCCCGTAGTTCAGCACGCCGTTGACGCCGACGCCGCCGATCGACACCCACAGCAGCCGTCGCGCGGCGCCGATCGCCGGCAGGAACGCGCGCATCAGCCCGACGCCGATCAGGCTGCCGAGCGCCGCGAAGCGCAGGATGCCCGTGTATTCGCCGACGTGATGCGCGAGCAGCGGCGGCTCGTGGAACATCAGCAGGATCGGTTCGGCGAGCGACAGCGCGACGATGGCCGGAATCGCGAGCAGCACGGACAGCGCGAAGCCGGTCCAGTAGATGTGCGGCACGCGGTCCTCGGCCTGCGCGCCGCGCGCATGTGCGACGCTCACGCTGACCGACGACAGCACGCCTTGCAGGATCGTCACGATCACGAAGAAGAAGTTCGCGCCGAGCCCGCCCGCCGCGAGCGAATCGGGGCCGAGCGAACCGAGCAGCACCGTGTCGGTGACGCTCATCGCCATCTGGGAAAGTTGCGCGATCGCGAGCGGCGCGGCGAGGCGCGCGGTATCGGCGGCATGACTGGACAGGGACGGCGGCGCGGCGGCCGTCCGCGTGAGACCGGAATGCGACATGGAATGGGCGCTCGCGCGGGTGCGGGCCCGCGCTCTGTGTATTTATTTTGAGAGACGGCTAGCTTACGGCTTTATGCGTACCGTGTCGAACGCGTGCGCCGATGGCCATGTCACGGGCAGGGGAACCGCCGCGGTCGCTACGCTTCGCGTACCGCGATGCGCGTGTCGCCGAGCAGCACGACCTGGCCCGCGCGGATCTTGCAGGTCTTGCGAAGCTCGACCGCGCCGTCGACCTTCACGGCGCCGGACGCGACGATCAGCTTCGCGGTGCCGCCGCTGTCCGCGAGACCGGTGATCTTGAGCAGGTTGTGCAACTCGACGTATTCGCCGGTCAGCGTGAAATCCAGATTGGGCATGACGAGGAAGGTGCGCAACGCGCGGAAGGAAACGCTCCGCATCATACGGCACCGCGCGTCGGCACGCGAGCGCGGGGTCGTCGCCGGCGGATGTAAAGGACTGTGAGCGATTCGTCAGCAAATGAAACGGTGGGTAACAGTCTGAGAGATTCGCGAACCGGTCGCGCGGGCCGCCGGTCTTCTGTCGTACCTGCCGCGTGTTGCGGCGGGGCATGCAACGGACCGCATCGCCGTGGTCCGGGCGCACAACTTCTTGAGGAGAATTGCCATGTCCAAGATTCGTACGATGCTGATCGGTGCCGCGCTGACGGCGTTCGCCACTTCGGCCGCATTCGCCCAGACGGGCGGGACCACGCAAGGCGCGGCCGGTGCCGGCGTGCAGGCGCAGACGCCGGCGGCAGGTGCCGGTGCAGGCATGCAGGGTGGTGCCGGCGCGAACGCGTCGGGCAATGCGACGACCGGTGCGACCGATGCGGTCGGCGCGGCAGCCGATGGCGCGAAGGACACGACGTCGTCGGCCGTCCATTCGACCAAGAAGCACACGAAGCATGCGGCGAAGTCGGCCAAGAGCCATGCGGGTTCGGCCAAGGCGAAGGCGAAGGCCGACGACGCGACCGAGGGCGGCGCATCGGTCGGCACGCAGGGCGGTGCATCGGCCCAGGGCGCCACGCAGTAAGCGGTGCGCGGCGCCGTCGCGATGCTCGCCTTCGGACGACGCGTCGCGACGGGCGATCGTCCGGCGGCCCGGTTCGCTTCGCGCGAGCCGGGCCGTTTTCGTGGGGTAAGTAAGACGGTCGGCGGGACGCGCTTACGGCCGGCGCTGGCCTTGCCCCTGCCCCTGGGCCGGCCGCACCGCGGCAGGCGTGAACACGCTGCGCAGCCACGCGGCGAGCCGCGCGAAGACGTCGTACGGTTCCTCGACGAAGATCTCCGGTTTCAGCAGCCGCAGGTATTCCATGATCTGCTGCGCTTCCTGCTTCTGGAACGAGCCGTGCGCGAGCCCGAGCCGCAGCAGCCCGCGTAGTTCGCCGAGCTTGTCGCGCGCGGTGCTGCCGACGCTCATCTCGCACGCGAGCTTGGCCTCGTAGATCCGCTGCCGCAGCGATTCCGCGAGCCGCCACGCAGGCGTCTGCATCAGTTCCTCGAGCGTCTGGATGTCCTGCGCCGCGCCCTTGATCTGCGACGCGAGCGGGTCGATCAGCGACGCGTCGCCCTGCGCTTCGGCGACGATCGCCTTCGCCCAGTCGCGGCACGCCTTCGCGAGTTCGTCGGGCGTCCATTCGGAGCGCGACGCGAAGCCGAAGCCGAATTCGCCGGCCTGCCGCATCAGGATCGCGACGACGTCCGGGAATTCCTTGTCGAGCGTGCGCTTGGCCCACGCGTACTGGCCGCCCTGCAGCATTCGCTGCACGGCGTGCTCGGTCAGCGGCACCATGTTGTCGAGCAGCTTCGCGCGCAGGAAATCCTCGAACGACGGCGTCGCGAATTGCGGGTCGAGTTTCAGCGACACGCGCACGAACGCGTCGTAGTCCTTGCGCAGGGACTCGAGCGTGTCGTCCTTGAGGGAAAGGGTGATCTGGCCCATGAATCGTCTCGATGGCGGCCCGCGCAAGCCGGCGCCGGCACGGCGCACCGGAGCGGGCGCAGCGTCGACTGACCGGTGCGCGCCGGGGCCGGTGGCGGGTCTTCCTCTCCTATATCGGCGCGCCGGGCGGAAACTTGAGCGCGCGCGGTGGAGCGTGCGCTCAGGCCGGCGGCCAGTGCGGGAGGACGACCCCTTGCCACAGGAAGAACACGCCGAGCCCGACGGCGATCGTCACGAGCGGGCGGCGGGTCGCGGCCGACACGAGTACGGCCGCGAGCGCGCCGACGAGCTGCGGATTCCGCCACGTCAGTTCGGCCGTGCCGCCATGCGGCGAGACGGTCATCGGCACGATGATCGCGGTCAGCACGGTGACCGGCACGAAGCCGAGCGCGGTGCGCACGAGCGGCGGGAACGTCAGCCGCTCGCCGAACAGGAACAGCGTCGAGCGGATCGCGTACGTGATGACGGCCATGCCGAGGATCAACAGCGCGTAGCTCACGATGCGGCCTCCGGGCGAGAGCGGGCGCGCGTGCGATCGTGCCGCAGCGTGAGCACGACGCCGATCGCGACGCCGGCGGCGACCGCGCCGAGCAGCCCGAGCTTGTACGGCCAACTCTGCCAGAAGTACGCGAGCGTGCCGGCCGTGGCGGCCGCCGCGAAATAGCGCAGCGTGCCGAGCTGCGGGACGACGATCGCGATGAACGTCGCCGCCATCGCGAAATCGAGGCCGAGCGACTGCAGGCCGGGGAACGCCGTGCCGAAGCCGATGCCCGCGAGCGTCCAGACCTGCCAGTTCAGGTACATCGCGAGCCCGGAGCCGAAGAAGTAGTGGGGGCCGATCGTGCCGGGCGGGTGGTGCCGGTAGTGCCCGTAGGCGACCGCGAACACTTCGTCGGTCATCAGCGCGCCGAGCGTCGCGCGCCAGCGCAGCGGCAGGTGCGCGACATAGGGCGCGAGCGTCGCGCTGTACAACAGGTGGCGCAGGTTCACGATCAGCGTCGTGGCAAGCACCACGACGAAGCTCGCGCTGCCGGCGATCAGGCCGAGTGCGATGAACTGCGCGGAGCCCGCGAACACGGCGAGCGACATCAGTGCGCCGTGCCATGCGGCGAGCGGGCCGCCGCCGACGAGCGTGCCGAAAATCACGCCGAACGGTGCGGCGCCGATCATCATCGGAATCGTGTCGCGCGCGCCGTCGAGCCATTCGTTGAGCGGGCGGCGCGGGGGCGATGCGGGTGTGTTGTTCAAGAAGCGCTCCTCCATGAGCGGGAGGATAGCGGGCCGCTGGCGGGCCGGCTTGTATGTTCTTGCGCTCGCCGAAGCGGGGCCGGTGCCCGAGTGAGGGCCGGAGCGAGTTGCAGCGTGGTGGCCGGCTGCGGGAAGCCGCGCGTCAGCTTGCCTGCCAGCGCCCGGGTGGCACGCCGAACATCCGTTTGAAATGCCGCGTGAAGTGGCTCTGGTCGACGAAGCCGCTGGCCGCCGCGACATCGGCGACCGGCACGCCCGCGCGCAGCGGCGCCAGCGCACGCTGCAGCCGCAACTGGTTGCGCCACGCATGCGGCGGCATGCCGGTCGTGCGCGTGAACAGGCGCGCCGCGTGAAACGGTGACAGGCCGGCCGCCTGTGCGACGTCGTGGAGCGTCACCGTGCTCGTCAGATCGGCGGCGAGCCGCTCGCGCATCGCGTCGACGCGCGGTTCGTCGGCCGCGAGCGGCGCCGGTCGCGGCCGCGCGTCGGCGTGGCGCGCGATCAGCGTCGACAGCGCGTCGAGCATTGCCGTTTCGGCGGCGAGCGGATCGTACGGGCGCGGATCGCCGGCCGCCGGATCGTCTACCGGCTGCCCGGGCGCACGCGCATGCGACGACAGCGCGCGCTCGCTGCCGGCTTCCAGCATCCGGTGCGCCCGCGTGAGCCGCGCCGCGAGATCGGCGTCGCGAATCACGCCGGGGGCGAACCACGGTGCATCCTGCGGGCGGCCCGCGATCGCGCTCGCGAGTTCGCGGATGAATTCGACCGGCATGTAGCTGACGCGATAGCACCAGCCTTCGTCGGCGGCACGCGAGCCCGTATGCACTTCGCCGGGATTGATCACGGGCACGGTGCCTGTCTCGGCGACATAACCGGTGCCGCGGTAGGTGAAGCGTTCCGCGCCTTCGAGAATCACCGGGATCGTGTACGCGTCGTGCCAGTGGGGCGCGAACGCGTGATCGCGGTAGGTGGCCGTGAGCAGATCCGCGTCCGGCACGAGCGGCGTGCGCCAGTAGCGTGCGGAATCGGGAAGGCGGGTGGCGGGCATGATCGGGCGCGGGAGCGGTCGAACCGACAGTGTATCGCTCGCGCGCCCGGCGGGTGCGGGCTTACTTGAGCGGAATCGTCGTGCCGGCCGGCATCGGCACCGCGGTGACGGCGTTCTTCGGGCTGCCGCTGACGATACGGTCGCTGTAGGTCAGGTAGACGATCGTGTTGCGTTTCTTGTCGACCACGCGCACGACGTGCAGCGTCTTGAAGATGAACGACATGCGTTCGCTGAACACGTCGGCCTGCTGCTTGAGCGGCTCCTTGAAGCTGATCGGGCCGACCTGCCGGCACGCGATCGACGCTTCGCTCGGATCCTCGGCGACGCCGAGCGTACCCTTGATGCCGCCGGTGCGGGCGCGCGACACGTAGCAGGTCACGCCGTTCACGACCGGATCGTCATAGGCCTCGACGACCACGCGGTCGGAACCCGTGACGCGGAAATGGGTGTTGACGCTGCCGACTTCCTCCGCGTGCGCGAGCGGTGCGGCGGCGAAGGCGGAGAGCAGGAGGGCGACGGGGGCGAAACGGAGGAGGCGATGCTTCATCGACGGAACCGGAGGATGCGAATGCGGGACAGAGACTCTAGCATGCGCATGGCCGGGCCACGAAAAGCAGAAAGACGGAACGGTGGCCGGAAAAACAAAAGGCCCGTCGAATGACGGGCCTTTCGCTATTTGGCTCCCCGACCTGGGCTCGAACCAGGGACCTACGGATTAACAGTCCGGCGCTCTACCGACTGAGCTATCGGGGAATAAATCGGTACATCTGCGTGTTGTGCTTTCCAACAAAAAACCTGTCCACTTTCAACGGGCCTTTGCGTTTTTGGCTCCCCGACCTGGGCTCGAACCAGGGACCTACGGATTAACAGTCCGGCGCTCTACCGACTGAGCTATCGGGGAATAAATCGGTACATCTGCGTGTTGTGCTTTCCAACAAAAAACCTGTCCACTTTCAACGGGCCTTTGCGTTTTTGGCTCCCCGACCTGGGCTCGAACCAGGGACCTACGGATTAACAGTCCGGCGCTCTACCGACTGAGCTATCGGGGAACAAACAACAACAGCAGAGAAACGAGATTGTATGGAGTGTTCGCTAACCTGTCAATACTTTGGAGCCGCGACACATAAAAATTTTTTGCGGCCGCCGCGCGATCAGCGCTCGAGCAGGTGCAGCTTGTCCTGCACGTCCTTCCACTCGTCCGCGTCGGCGGGCGCCGGCTTGGTCTTCGTGATCGACGGCCAGTTCTTCGCCAGCTCGGCGTTCAGCTCGGTGAACTGCTGCTGGTCGCCCGGAACGTCTTCTTCGGCATAGATCGCATTGGTCGGGCATTCGGCGACGCACACGGCGCAGTCGATGCACTCGTCCGGATCGATGGCGAGAAAGTTGGGACCTTCACGGAAGCAATCCACCGGGCACACATCCACGCAATCCGTGTATTTGCACTTGATGCAGCCTTCGGTCACAACGTGAGTCATTAAAACGCTCCTGCTTGGCGGTATATGGGGTGGCGTTTGCGCCAAAAGCGGCATTGTAACTGAAGCGCAAAACCCGCATGTCGTGGTCGGCTATCCGGCTTATATCGTTTCGTGATTAGTTTATGGGGTGCGCAACGCGGATACCCGCACACGCACCGGCGGCGCGAAGCGCGAGCCGGCGGGGCGGTTTCACGATGGTCCGGCACGCATTCGGGTAACATGACCGACAGACCGGGCGGCGCGCGGTGCGCCGGGGCCGGTCACGATATTGGCGCTGCCGTCATCATGATCATCACTTCGCTGCTCGACACGGATCTCTACAAGTTCACGATGATGCAGGTCGTCCTGCATCACTTCCCCGCCGCAAACGTCGAATACCGTTTCCGGTGCCGCACGCCCGGCGTCGATCTCGTCCCGTACATCGACGAGATTCGCGACGAGGTGCGCGGCCTGTGCTCGCTGCGCTTTTCCGACGTCGAACTCGACTACCTGCGGCGCATGCGCTTCATCAAGAGCGACTTCGTCGATTTCCTCGCGCTGTTCCACCTGAACGAGAAGTACATCTCGATCACGTCGTCGCCGAAGGGCAACGGCGAGATCGACATCGTGATCGAGGGCCCGTGGCTGCATACGATCCTGTTCGAGATTCCGGTGCTCGCGATCGTCAACGAAGTCTATTTCCGCAACACGCAGCGCGAGCCCGACTATCGCGAAGGCCGCGAGCGGCTGCGCGAGAAGATCAAGCTGCTCGGCGCGAAGCCCGAATTCGCCGACTGCAAGATCGCCGACTACGGCACGCGCCGGCGCTTCTCGAAGGTCTGGCACGAGGAAGTCGCGCTCACGCTGCGCGACGGGCTCGGCCCGCAGTTCGCGGGCACGAGCAACGTGCTGTACGCGATGAAGCACGACATCACGCCGCTCGGCACGATGGCGCACGAATACCTGCAGGCGTGCCAGGCGCTGGGCCCGCGGCTGCGCGATTCGCAGATCTACGGCTTCGAGATGTGGGCGAAGGAATATCGCGGCGATCTCGGTATCGCGCTGTCGGACGTCTACGGCATGGACGCGTTCCTGAACGACTTCGACATGTACTTCTGCAAGCTGTTCGACGGCGCGCGCCACGATTCGGGCGATCCGTTCGACTGGGGCGAGCGGATGCTGCTCCATTACGAGGCGAACCGATGCGACCCGCGCACCAAGGTGCTCGTGTTCTCCGACGCGCTCGACATTCCGAAGGTCATGCAGCTGTACGAACGGTTCCGCGGCCGCTGCAAGCTCGCGTTCGGCGTCGGCACCAACCTCACCAACGATCTCGGCTACGTGCCGCTGCAGATCGTCATCAAGATGGTCCGCTGCAACGGCCAGCCGGTCGCGAAGCTGTCCGATTCGCCTGGCAAGAGCATGTGCGACGACAAGGCGTATCTCGCGTACCTGCGGCAGGTCTTCGGCATCGCGCAGCCGGTCGAGGAAGACGCGTCGAAGTAGGCTTTGGCCGTTCGGCCGAAGGTGCGTCGCGGCAGGGGCGGCCGGTATAATCCGACGTATTGCACGCCAACGTCACGAGGACCGTTCATGGACACTTCCGCTGCCCGTCGCCAGATCCTCGCGCGCATTCGCGCGGCGCAGGGGCGCGCGGCCGAACCCGATGCAGCGGAGCGCGACGGCGTCGCCGACTATCTCGCCCGTCATCCGCAGGGCCCGCGCCCGCCGGCGCCGGCCGATCTCGTCGCCGCTTTCGTCGACGAGGCTGCACGCCTGTCGACCACGGTCGACGAAGTCGCGACGCTGGCCGACGTGCCTGCCGCCGCCGCCCGTTATCTTGCCGCTCATGGTCTGCCGACGCAGGCCGTCGCATGGCGCACGCTGGCCGATTTCGACTGGGCGGGCGCCGGCCTGTCGGTCGAGTGCCGCAAGCCGCGCGACGGCGATCTCGTCGGCTTGACCGGCTGCTTTTGCGCGACCGCCGAAACGGGGTCGCTGGTATTGCTGTCCGGCCCCGACACTTATGCATCGGCCGGCCTGCTACCGGAAACCCACATCGCGATCGTGCCGGCGTCGCGCATCGTCGCCGGTCATGAAGACGCGTTCGCGCTGATTCGCGCGGAGCGCGGCGAGCTGCCGCGTGCGGTCAATTTCGTGTCGGGCCCGTCGCGCACGGGCGACATCGAGCAAACGATCATTCTGGGCGCGCACGGCCCGTACCGCGTGCACGCGATCGTCGTACGGGGCGCATGACGCACCCGCCGCATCCATCGCTACTCGAACAAGGAAGTTCTGCATGAAACGACATGCCGCCTGGGCGGGCATGGCGTCGGGAATCGCGCTTGGCGCCGCGCCCGCGCTCGCATCGGCCGCCACGCTCGACGGAGCCACGCTGTCCGCGCTCTGGGGCATCCCGTTCGCCGGGATCCTGCTGTCCATCGCGCTGTTCCCGCTCGTCGCCCCTGTGTTCTGGCATCACCACTTCGGCAAGATCGCAGCCGGCTGGGCGATCGTGTTCCTCGCGCCGTTCGCCGTCGCGTTCGGCGCCGGCGCCGCGTTCGGCACGCTCGTGCATGCGTTGCTCGAGGAATACATTCCGTTCATCGTGCTGCTCACCGCGCTCTACACGGTCGCGGGCGGCATCTGCGTGAACGGCAACCTGCATGGCTCGCCGAAGCTGAATACGGCGATCCTCGCGCTCGGCACGCTGCTCGCGAGCGTGATGGGCACGACGGGCGCCGCGATGCTGCTGATCCGGCCGCTGCTGCGCGCCAACGACAACCGCAAGCACGTCGTGCACGTGGTGATCTTCTTCATCTTCCTCGTCGCGAACGCGGGCGGCTCGCTGTCGCCGCTCGGCGATCCGCCGCTGTTCCTCGGCTTCCTGAACGGCGTGAGCTTTTTCTGGACGACCACGCATCTCGCGCTGCCGATGCTGTTCATCTGCGTGGTGCTGCTGACGCTGTTCTTCGCGCTCGATACGTACTTCTACCGGAAGGGCGGCGAGGAGCGGCCGGCCGTGCTCGATCCGACGCCCGACGGCGCGGCGCTGTCGATCGACGGCAAGATCAACTTCGTGCTGCTGGCGGCCGTGATCGCACTCGTGCTGATGAGCGGCGTATGGAAGCCGGGCATCGCGTTCGACGTGTGGGGTACGCACGTCGCGCTGCAGAATCTCGTGCGCGACGTCGCGCTCGTGGCGGTGACGCTCGCGTCGCTCGCGCTGACGCCGCGTTCCGCACGTGAAGGCAACGCGTTCAACTGGGCGCCGATCGAGGAGGTCGCGAAGCTGTTCGCGGGCATCTTCGTGACGATCGCGCCGGTGATCGTGATCCTGCGCGCGGGCGCGGACGGCGCGTTCGCGCAGATCGTCCATCTCGTCACGGGGGCCGACGGCAAGCCGATCGACGCGATGTACTTCTGGGCGACGGGCATCCTGTCGTCGTTCCTCGACAACGCGCCGACCTATCTCGTGTTCTTCAACCTCGCGGGCGGCGACGCCCAGACGCTGATGACGGCCGGCGCGTCGACGCTCGCCGCGATTTCCGCCGGTGCGGTGTTCATGGGCGCGAACAGTTACATCGGCAACGCGCCGAACTTCATGGTGAAGGCGATCGCCGAATCGCGCGGCGTGAAGATGCCGAGCTTCTTCGCGTACCTCGGCTGGGCGCTCGTTATCCTGGTGCCCGTGTTCCTGCTGACGTCGGTGATTTTCTTCCCGGCGTAACCTGACGACTTTCAACCAAGCGCGGGCAGTCCCGGCGGCGCGATGCGCGCCGCGATCGGCCCGCGGCATGCGGAGATGGCGATGCAGAAGATCCTGGTCGCGCGTCCGATCTTTCCGGACGTGATCGAACGGCTCAAGCAGTATTTCGACGTTGACTGGAACGATGGCGACGCGCTCGCACCCGACGCGCTCGCCGCGCGCCTGGCCGACAAGGACGGCGCGCTGACGGCCGGCGACCCGGTCGGCGCGGCGACGCTCGCGGCGGCGCCGCGCCTGCGCGTCGTGGCGAACATGGCGGTCGGCTACAACAACTTCGACATGGCCGCGTTCAACGCGGCGAACGTGCTCGGCACCAACACGCCTGACGTGCTGAACGAATCGACCGCCGATTTCGGCTGGGCGCTGATGATGGCCGCCGCGCGCCGGATCGCCGAATCCGAGCACTGGTTGCGCGCCGGTCACTGGCAGAAGTGGGCGTACGACGGTTTCCTCGGCGCCGACATTTACGGCTCGACGCTCGGCGTCATCGGCATGGGCCGCATCGGCCAGGCGCTCGCGCGCCGTGCGCGCGGCTTCGGGATGCAGGTGATCTATCACAACCGGTCGCGGGTCGCGCCCGAGATCGAGGCCGAGCTGAATGCCGAATACGTGTCGAAGGAGGCGCTGCTCGCGCGCGCCGACCATGTCGTGCTCGTGCTGCCATACACGAAGGAGAACCATCACACGATCGGCGCGGCCGAGCTCGCGAAGATGAAACCGACGGCGACGCTGACCAACATCGCACGCGGCGGGATCGTCGACGATGCGGCGCTGGCCGCCGCGCTGCGCGACGGGACGATCGCCGCGGCCGGCCTCGACGTGTACGAAGGCGAGCCGACCGTGCATCCGGCGCTGCTCGAGGTGCCGAACGTCGTGCTGACGCCGCATATCGCGAGCGCGACCGAAAAGACCCGCCGCGCGATGGCGAATCTCGCCGCCGACAACCTGATCGCCGCGCTGGGCGAGGGGCCGCGTGCGGGGCAGCCGCCGAATCCGATCAACCCTGACGTGATCGGGAAGCCGCGCGCATGACGATGACGTTGTTGCTTGCGGCGGTCGTCGTGCTGGCCGTCGCGCTCGCGGTGGCGATCGTCGCGCTCGTGCGCGGCGGCCGCCACGACGATGCGGCCGTGCTCGGCGATCAGATCGAGGATGCCGCGCATGCGCAGGCGCGTGCCGTCGAGCGGCTCGAACGCGAATTGCGCGGCGAGATCGTCGAAAGCGCGCGCGGCTCGCGTACGGAGCTGGCCGGCAGCTTCGCCCAGTTGCAGCAGACGCTCGCCGCGCAACTGACGAGCGTGGCGACCGTGCAGAACAACCAGATCGAGGGCTTCGCGCAGCAGCTCGGCAAGCTCGTCGCCGGCAATGCGCAGCAGTTCGACGCGATGCGCGAGAGCCTGCAGCGGCAGGCGCAGCAGGCGCGCGAGGAACAGACGGGCGCGCTGCGGCTGTTCGGCGACACGCTGCACCGGCAGCTCACGCAACTGACCGAGGCGAACGATCGCCGGATCGGCGAGGTGCGTGCGACGCTCGAACAGCGGCTGAAGGAAATCGAGACGAACAACGCGGCGAAGCTCGAGGAGATGCGCCGCACCGTCGACGAGAAGCTGCACGCGACGCTCGAGCAGCGGCTGGGCGAATCGTTCAAGCTCGTGTCGGACCGGCTCGAACAGGTCCATCGCGGGCTCGGCGAGATGCAGACGCTCGCGGCCGGCGTCGGCGACCTGAAAAAGGTGCTGACCAACGTGAAGACGCGCGGCACCTGGGGCGAAGTGCAGCTCGAGGCGCTGCTCGAACAGATGCTCACGCCCGACCAGTACGCGAAGAACGTCGCGACGGTGCCGAAGAGCACCGAGCGCGTCGAATTCGCGATCCGGCTGCCGGGGCGCGAAGCCGGCACGCGCGACGCGCCGCCGGTGTGGCTGCCGATCGACGCGAAATTCCCGCGCGAAGACTACGAGCGGCTGATCGACGCGCAGGAGCGTGCCGATGCGGTGGCCGTCGAGGAAGCGGCGCGTGCGCTCGAGGCGCGGGTGCGGATGGAGGCGCGCACGATCGCCGAGAAGTATGTCGCGCCGCCGCACACGACCGATTTCGCGCTGCTGTTCCTGCCGACCGAGGGGCTCTATGCGGAGATCCTGCGCCGCCCGGGGCTGACCGACCTGCTGCAGCGCGACTATCGCGTGACGGTCGCCGGGCCGACCACGCTGACCGCATTGCTGAACAGCCTGCAGATGGGGTTCCGCACGCTCGCGATCGAGCAGCGCTCGAGCGAGGTATGGCAGGTGCTCGGCGCGGTCAAGACCGAGTTCGGCAAGTTCGGAGACGTGCTCGCGCGCACGAAGGCGCAGCTCGAAACGGTCACGCGCTCGATCGAGTCCGCCGAGCAGCGCACGCGCGTGATGAGCCGCAAGTTGAAGCAGGTCGAGGCGCTGCCGGGAGAGACGGCGGCCGGGCTGCTCGGCGCGGAAGGGGCTGACGGCGCGGATGCGGACGACGCGTGACGCACGTCGTCGATAGCCGTCGGATAGAGAAAACGGGCGCTGCGGCGCCCGTTTTCCTTTGCGGCGATCGCCGGCGCGGCCGGCTCGCGCTCACTGCGCGGCGAGCGTGTCGAGCGCGTCGCCCGTCACGCGAACGATGCGCCACTCCGGCAGCACGGTCGCGCCCATCTTCTCGTAGAAATCGATCGCCGGCTGGTTCCAGTCGAGGACCGACCATTCGAAGCGCCCGCAGCGGCGCTCGACGGCGAGCGCCGCGAGATGACGCAGCATCGCGGTGCCCAGGCCCGTGCCGCGCTGCGACGGCTGTACGTACAGATCCTCGAGATAGAGCCCGCGGCGGCCGAGGAACGTCGAATAGTTGTGAAAGAACAGCGCGTACGCGACGATCGCGCCGTCGCGCTCGGCAACCAGCGCTTCGGCGGCCGGGCGCTCGCCGAACAGCGCGTCGGCCAGATCGGCTTCGGTCGCGACGAACAGCGCCGTGAGCTGCTCGAACTCGGCCAGCTCGCGCATCAGCGCGAGGATCGCGCCGACGTCGCGCGGGTCGGCCGCGCGGATCAGCGGCGTGCCGCTCACGCTTCCTCCGGCGGATCGGACAGCACGATCTCGATGCCGCCGAAGCGCGACGCGACCCAGTTGTACGCGTGGCACGCGATCCACAGCAGCACGAAGCCGAGGATCGCGTTCAGCAACAGCGCGCTCAGGATCGTGCTCAGTTCGACCATCCCGTAGCGGATGTACGCGACGAGAATGCCGAGCAGCACGATCGGTACGCTGAACGTCAGGTAGACGAGAATCAGCGCCTTCGCGGTCTGCCCCGCGGCGATCGACGAGATTTGTTTCTTCATGTGCGAATTGCCCCCGTAGAAATATACCGATAATGGAATTCAGATCAGGCCGTCGAGCGGCAGGATGTCGACCGGGGCGCCCGCGTCGACTGCCGCGGTATCGTGGCCCAGGACGATGAAACAGTTGGCGGCGGCAAGACCGCTCAGCGACGCGGAGCTTTGCGATCCGGCCGGTGCGACGTGCCATTGGCCGTCGGCGGCGCGCGTCGCGATGCCGCGCAGGTATTCGGTGCGGTCGGGACGCGTCTTCAGCGGCTGCGTGCTGCGTGCCGTGTACATGGCCGGCGGTGGCGTCCGTGCGCCGGCCAGCGTCAGCAGCGCGGGGCGCACGATTGCGTAGAACGTCACGGCGGATGCGACAGGATTGCCGGGTAACCCGAAGAACAGCGCGTGTCCGGCGCCGTCGGCCGCGCGTGCGAGCGTGCCGCATGCGAGCGGCCGGCCGGGCCGCAGCGCGAGGCTCGCGAACGTCACGTCGCCGAGCCGCGCCATCACGTCGCGCGTGAAGTCGGCTTCGCCGACCGACACGCCGCCCGACGTGATGACCGCATCGGCCTGCGCGGCGACGGCGTCGCGCAACGCGGCTTCAAGCGCGGCCGGGTCGTCCCGGACGATCCCGAGGTCGATCGCGTCCACGTGCAGCCGTTCGAGCATCGCGATCAGCATCCCGCGATTGCTGTCGTACAGCGCGCCGCGGCCGAGTGGTTCGCCGGGCTCGCGCAACTCGTCGCCGGTCGAGAACACGGCGACGCGCACGCGCCGGCGCACCGTGACGTCGGCGATGCCGAACGACGCGAGCAGGCCGAGATCGGACGGCCGCAGGATGCGGCCCGCGGCGAGCGCACAGGCGCCGCGCGCGAGATCCTCGCCGGCTTTGCGGCAGTTCGCGCCGCGCGTGACGTCGTGCGTGGCGAAGCGGATCGTGTCGCCGTCGACGCGCACGCGTTCCTGCGGAATCACCGTGTCGCATCCGGCCGGCATCGGCGCGCCCGTCATGATGCGCACGCATGCACCGGCCGCCACGGCGCCGTCGAACGGATGGCCGGCGAACGCGGTGCCGGCGACCGCCATCACAATCTCGCCCTGCGCCGAGGCGAGCGCCGTGGCGCTCCCGTCGAACGCATAGCCGTCCATGGCCGAGTTGTCGTACGCGGGAATGTCGAACGGCGCGCTCACGTCGGCCGCGAGCACGCGGTCGAGCGCATCGCGCAGTGCCACCGTGTCGCACGCGTCGACGGGCGCCACGAAGCGGCACGCGAGCGCCTGCGCGTCGGCGAGCGACAGCGGGGCGTCGGGGTCGGGTGCGGTTCGGGAGGCGGGCGAGGATTGCGTGATCATCAGTCGGACTGCGCCGCGAGGCGTATCGGGTTCGTGGCCGGTGGCGCGAGGAGGGTGCCTGGGCGCGGGTGTCGCGTGTGGCGGGCGCCGGGCGGGAACGGCACGGGGCCGTCAGCGGCGGGCCAGCGCGGCGAGTTCCTGCCAGGAGTTGGCATTGTAAAACGCACGCTCGTCGCGAAACTCGACTTCGACCGTCTTGTGGCGTGCGTACCACGCACGCACCTTGCGGTCGCCGGCCGCGAGCCGGGTGGCCAGATCGTCGGCCAGCGACGTGCGCAGCAGCGCGAACGTCGGCTGCGGCGAGCGCATCCGCTGCGCGTCGACGGTGACCGCCATCGCGATGTCGGCCTGCTGAGCGTCGAGCGCCGCATGCAGCCGTGCGACGAGGTCGGCGGGCAGATAGGGCGTGTCGCACGGCGAGCACGCGACCAGCGGCGCGCGCGCCACGCGCATGCCGGCGAGCAGGCCTGCGAGCGGCCCGGGGAAGTCGGGAGTTTCATCCGCGACGATGCGCGCGTCGAACGGCGCACCGAGTTCGGCATAGCGATCGGCATGACGATTCGCGCTGATCAGCGTCTCGTCGACCTGCGGCGACAGCCGGCGCAACACGTGCAGCGCGAGCGGCGTACCGTCGAGCAGTTGCAGGCCCTTGTCGACGCCGCCCATGCGCGTGGCGCGTCCGCCCGCAAGCAGCAGGCCGGCGATCGACGCGGAGGCGGGAGCGGGCATCGTGCGAAGGCGGAAAGGGGCGGCGTGCGTCAGCCGCCGATATACGACATTTCGACGCGCTTGCCCGCGCCGTCGGGCGCGGCGGCGGCCGATGCGCTGCCGCGCAGTTGCGAATAGCGGTCGGTGCGCGCCTGCCAGATGCGGGCGATCGCGGTCGCGATCTCGGCATCGCTCGCGCCGCCGCGCACGAGCGCGCGCAGATCGTGGCCGGCCGACGCGAACAGGCAGAGGTACAGCTTGCCTTCGGTCGACAGCCGCGCGCGCGTGCAGTCGCCGCAGAACGCCTGCGTGACGCTCGAGATCACGCCGATCTCGCCGCGGCCGTCCGCATAGCCCCAGCGCTGCGCGGTTTCGGCCGCCGTGTGCGGCTCGAGCGGCACGAGCGGGAAATGTTCGGTGATGCGCGCGACGACGTCCGCCGACGGCAGCACCTCGGTCATGTTCCAGCCGTTCGACGTCCCGACGTCCATGTATTCGATGAAACGCAGGATCACGCCGGTGCCGCGGAAACGCTCGGCCATCGGCAGGATCTCGCTGTCGTTGGTGCCGCGCTTCACGACCATGTTGACCTTGACCGGCGCGAGGCCGGCGGCCTGCGCGGCGAAGATGCCGTCGAGCACGTCGGCGCTCGCGAACTCGGCATCGTTCATGCGCTTGAACAGCGTATCGTCGAGCGCATCGAGGCTGACCGTGACGCGCGTGAGCCCGGCGTCCTTCAGTGCGCGCGCCTTGCGGGCGAGCAGCGAGCCGTTGGTCGTCAGCGTCAGGTCGAGCGGGCGGCCGGCGTGCGTCGTCAGGCGCGCGAGGCGCTCGATCAGGAATTCGAGGTTCTTGCGCAGCAACGGCTCGCCGCCCGTGATGCGGATCTTCTCGACGCCGTGCGCGACGAAGAGCCGCGCCACGCGCTCGATTTCCTCGTGCGTGAGCAGCGCGCTGTGCGGCAGGAACGGGTAATCCTTGTCGAAGACCGCGCGCGGCATGCAGTACACGCAGCGGAAATTGCAACGGTCCGTCACCGAAATGCGCAGATCGCGCAGCGGCCTGGCGAACGTGTCGGCCAGCGTGCCGTCGGGGGCATGCGCGACGCCGGAGACGTCCGGCATCCCGCTGACGTCGGCGAGAGGAATGATGCGTCGGGACATGTTGAAAGAAGTACGAGCCAGACCGCTATTTTAGCTGCAACCGGCTGACGGGGCCGGTGAGCGGAAACCCGCAGCGCGGACGTAAAAAAGCCCGCCGGAAGGCGGGCTTTTCCTGGTCGGGCGATGCGCCGTTCAACGGTGCGTCGTTTCGACCTGCTGCATCGGGGCCGTATCGACCGGCGGCAGCACCTTGCGTTCGCGCGGCACGCGGGCCGGACGCGGGAGCCGCGACGCGGCTTCCTGCGCGGCCGCGAACTTGTCGGCGTCCGTGTTCACCCAGACGAGACCGGCCTGCTCCAGCACGACATCCAGGCTTGCCGACGCGGGCGCGGCTGCCGGTTGTGCGGGGGCGGGAGCCGGTGCCGGTGCCGGTGCCGGTGCCGGTGCCGGTGCCGGCGCGGCGACGGCCTCGGCCGGCGCAGGCGCAGGCGCGGTTTCGACCGGCGCCTCGACCGCCACCGGCGCGGCTTCGATCGCCACGGCGGCCGGTGCGGCTGGCTCGACGGGCGCGGCTTGCGGCGCCTCGACAGCGGCCGCAGCGGCAGCCGGCACTTCGAACGCATCGGTCGGGGACACCGCGACCGGCGTCGGGCCCGCTTCCGCGGCCACCGGTGCTGCGACCGGTGCCGGTTCTGCTGCCTCGACGGCGACGACGGGCTCAACCGGCGCGGCCGGTGCCGCTTCGGTGTGTGCCGGAGCCGGCTGCGCTTCGACGGCGGCCGGTGCGGCCTGCTGCTCGGCGACGGCTTCGACGGCGACCGCGCTGGCCACGGCCGCGACGACTGCCGGTGCGGCCGTGTAGGCCGGTTCGGCTGCGACCGGTGTGGTCGCCGTCACGGTTTGCGCTGCGACTTCGCCATCTGCGCCTTGCTCGGCCTGGTCGACGACCGCGCCGTCTTCCTCGCGCTCGCGACGACCGCCGCGGCGGCCGCGACGGCGACGGCGGCGTTCTTCGCCGTCACGCGCACCGGCTTCCGCATCGGCTGCCAGGTCCGCGCCGGGCAGGGCTTCTGCCGCGGCCTTGTCGGTTTCCGGTTCCGGATGGTTTTCGCCACGGGTGACGGTTTCGAGCGTGGCCGCATGCTGGGTCGGCTTGCGGCGTTCGCCGCGCTCGCGACGCTCGCCGCGTTCCTGGCGCTCGCCACGACCGCCTGCTTCGACGCCTTCCGGCTGTTCGGCACGCTCGCGCGGCTCGCGGTTCTCACGCGGTTCGCGCGGCTCACGGCCTTCACGCGGCTCGCGGCCTTCGCGCGGGCCACGGCCCTCGCGACCTTCGCGGTTTTCACGACCTTCGCGGCCGTCGCGACCCTCTCGACCTTCACGCAGCTCACGGCCCTCGCGCGGCTCGCGGCCTTCACGCGGTTCGCGCACTTCCTTGCCTTCGCGCTCCTGGCGTTGCGGCTGGCCACGGCCGGCAGCCGCCTGGTCGCGGCCGCCTTGCGCCTGCTGGGCGCCGCCGCGACGGTTGCGATTGCGATCGCCGCCGCGCTGCTCGGTCTTTTCGGTGCGTTCGCGAGCCGGACGGGCTGCCTGCTCCTTCGCCGGTGCCGGCGTGGCAACCGGTGCGGGCGCCGGTGCCGGCGACACGCCGAACAAGCCCTTCAGCCAGCCGATGAAGCCGCCGCTCGTCGCCGCGACAGGCGCGGGCGCGGGCGCCGGAACCGGCTCGACCGGGCGCTGCGGCGCCGGGCTCGGCGCCGGACGCTCGGGCGTGATGCCCTTGACCGCGGCTTCCTGCTTCGGCTTCACTTCGGCCGCGCGCTTGCTGTAGCCGGTTTCCGACTCGAGCTCGCGCGCCGCTTCCTCGGCCATCTTCCAGGATGCGCGCGGATCGTCGAGGCGCGCGTCGTCGTGACGCAGGCGCTCGAGCTTGTAGTGCGGCGTATCGAGGTGCTTGTTCGGGATCAGCACGATGCCGACCTTGAAGCGCGACTCGATCTTGTTGATTTCCTGACGCTTTTCGTTCAGCAGGAAGGCGGTCACCTCGACCGGCACCTGGCAATGGATCGCCGCGGTGTTTTCCTTCATCGCTTCTTCCTGAATGATCCGCAGGACTTGCAGCGCGGACGATTCGGTATCGCGGATGTGGCCGGTGCCGTTGCAGCGCGGGCACGTCACGTGGCTGCCTTCCGACAGCGCCGGACGCAGGCGCTGGCGCGACAGCTCCATCAGGCCGAAGCGGGAGATCTTGCCCATCTGCACGCGCGCACGGTCGTGCTTGAGCGCGTCCTTCAGGCGTTGCTCGACTTCGCGCTGGCTCTTCGCCGATTCCATGTCGATGAAATCGATCACGATCAGGCCGCCGAGGTCGCGCAGGCGCAACTGGCGGGCGACTTCGTCGGCCGCCTCGAGGTTCGTGCGGGTGGCCGTTTCCTCGATGTCCGCGCCCTTGGTCGCGCGGGCCGAGTTCACGTCGATCGCGACGAGCGCTTCGGTGTGGTCGATCACGATCGCGCCGCCGGACGGCAGCGGCACCGTGCGCGAGTACGCGGTTTCGATCTGGTGCTCGATCTGGAAGCGCGAGAACAGCGGCACGTCGTCGTGATAGCGCTTCACCTTCGCGACGTTGTCCGGCATCACGATGTCCATGAACGCACGGGCCTGATCGTGGATTTCGTTCGTGTCGATCAGGATTTCGCCGATATCGGGCTGGAAATAGTCCCGGATCGCGCGGATCACGAGGCTCGATTCCAGATAGATCAGCATCGGCTGGCCGGCGTTGCCGCTTTGCGAGGCAGCCTCGATCGCGCGCCACAGTTGCAGCAGGTAGTTCAGGTCCCACTGCAGTTCCTCGGCGCTGCGGCCGATGCCCGCGGTACGGGCGATCATGCTCATGCCGTCCGGAATCTGCAGTTGCGCCATCGTTTCGCGCAGTTCCTGGCGCTCGTCGCCTTCGATCCGGCGCGACACGCCGCCGCCGCGCGGATTGTTCGGCATCAGCACGAGGTAACGGCCGGCGAGCGAGATGAAGGTGGTGAGGGCGGCGCCCTTGTTGCCACGCTCTTCCTTCTCGACCTGGACGATCAGTTCCTGGCCTTCGCGCAGCGCGTCCTGAATGCGCGCCGAGCGCATGTCGACACCGTCCTTGAAGTACTGGCGCGCGACTTCCTTGAACGGCAGGAAGCCGTGGCGGTCTTCGCCGTAGTTGACGAAGCACGCTTCGAGCGACGGCTCGATACGGGTAATGACCCCTTTGTAGATATTGCCTTTGCGCTGTTCGCGCCCGGCGGTTTCGATGTCGATGTCGATGAGCTTTTGCCCATCGACGATGGCGACGCGCAGCTCCTCCTGCTGCGTCGCATTGAACAGCATGCGTTTCATGAACGGCTCCAGGCGGCTCCGCTGCCGACGCCTCGCGGTTGTCAGGCGCGAGGGCGGGAACGACGGCAGGCCGCACCTTGTTGTGTTGTCACGAGCACGCTGGAGCGGGAACGCTGGCGGGGAGAATTGCCTGAAGAGGCGCTTGGGCCCGAAAGACGGGGCCGGCGGCCATAGGGCACCTGCGAATACGGCTTCAAAGCACGGCGTTCACACACCGCACGCTGCAAAAGCGCGCTAAGCCTGATCCGGGCATCGCCACGGGCGCGCGCAATGCGTCGCGCGCGCCGACGGGCGGCAGATGCTGCGGCTTGGGCCGCAGCGGGGAGTATCGAATCCAGCCCGACTTTCCCGCTTGGGGTGTACTTCCCTGGTTTGACGTCGCCAAGCCCCGCACGCTTCGCGGGGCCAAATCGGGCGCAACGCCGTAATTTTCGCAACCGGCAGCCTGCGGACGCACTTCGCGCCGTCAGGCTGCCGATCGAATTCTTTTCAACCAACTTTCCGTTACCGCGGCGCCTTGCCGACCGAATCCGCCTGTGGGCGAGATCCTTGCCGACGGGCGGCGCCGTGCGTGCAACTTGCTGCATCTCTTTGATCAGGGGCGAGCAGCGGACCCCCGGCGCAAGTAAAATAGCGGTTTGCGCTTGCGCCTTGCCCGATTCAGCCGGGGCCGGCCGGTCAGGCCACCCACAACGTCAGGCTGGGCAAAATTATATTCAGTATGAATGAGTTAGGCAAAATATCCCAGAATTCGGTCGCAAGCGGCCAGGTATCGATGATCGAGATCGACGAAAACTCGGCCGGTCAGCGCATCGACAACTTCCTGTTGCGCGTCTGTAAAGGCGTGCCGAAAAGCCATATTTACCGGATCCTCCGCAGCGGCGAAGTGCGCGTGAACAAGGGCCGGATCGACGCGCAGTACCGCCTCGAGCTGGGCGACCTCGTCCGCGTGCCGCCGGTTCGCGTGGCGGCGGCCGACCTCGCGCGCGCCGACACGCCCGTCGTGCCGCCCGCGAATTTCGACGTGCTGTACGAGGACGACGCGATGCTCGTGATCGACAAGCCGGCCGGCGTCGCGGTCCACGGCGGCAGCGGCGTCGCGTTCGGCGTGATCGAGCAGATGCGCCAGGCGCGCCCGCGCGCGAAATTCCTCGAACTCGTGCACCGGCTCGACCGCGAGACGTCCGGGATCCTGATGCTCGCGAAGAAGCGTACGGCGCTCGTCGGGCTGCACGAGCAGATCCGCGAGAACCGGATGGACAAGCGCTACTTCGCCTGCGCGCACGGCGAATGGCAGCCCGACTGGGGGCGCCGCCGCGCGGTGAAGGCGCCGTTGTTCAAGTATTCGACCCCGGAAGGGGAGCGCCGCGTGCGCGTGCAGGACGATGGGCTGCCGTCGCATACGGTGTTCAACCTCGTCGACCGCTGGTCCGACTATGTGCTCGTCGAAGCGGAACTCAAAACGGGGCGGACCCATCAGATCCGGGTGCACCTCGCGCATCTCGGCCTGCCGATCGCCGGCGACGCCAAGTACGGCGATTTCGCACTGAACAAGGCGCTGGCGCGCGCGAACGCGCAGCCGTCGCTGAAACGGATGTTCCTGCATGCGCACCGCCTCAAGCTCGCCCATCCGCTGACCGGCGAGGCGCTGCAGTTCGATGCGCCGCTGCCGGCCGAGTGCCGGCGCTTCCTCGATCAACTCAGCGCATTGCGCGATACCGCCTGAACCGCATGGCCCGACAGCAATTTGACCTGATCGTCTTCGACTGGGACGGCACGCTGATGGATTCGACCGCGCACATCGCGCACAGCATCCAGGCCGCGTGCCGCGATCTCGGCTTGCCCGCGCCGTCCGACGAGGCGTCCCGCTACGTGATCGGCCTCGGCCTGCGCGACGCGCTGCAGATCGCCGCGCCGACCCTCGATCCGTCCGACTACGCGCGGCTGGCCGAGCGCTACCGCTATCACTATCTGCTCGACGACCAGCGCATCGAGCTGTTCGCCGGCGTCCGCGAGCTGCTCGCCGAGCTGCGCGACATGGGTTATCTGCTCGCCGTCGCGACGGGCAAGGGTCGGGTCGGGCTGAATCGTGTGCTCGACCAGTCGAAGCTGACGAGCTGGTTCGACGCGACGCGCTGCGCGGACGAGACGTTCTCGAAGCCGCATCCGGCGATGCTGCACGAGTTGTCGCGGGAATTGGGGCAGGACCTGTCGCGCACCGTGATGATCGGCGACACCACGCACGACCTGCAGATGGCCGCCAGCGCCGGCGCGGCCGGCGTCGGCGTGGCGTACGGCGCGCATACGGCCGATGCGCTGGCGGCGCTCACCCCGCGCTTCGTCGCGCCGGACGTCGGCACGCTGGCCGCATGGCTGCGGGAGCACGCATGAGCGCGGCGCCGGACGCCGTGCGCGTGTGCGCATCGAGCGCGCTGACCGACGGCGGCGCCGGCGTGCGCGTCGACGCGACGCTGCGCGGCGAGCAGGCCGTCGTGTTCTTCGTGCGCTACGACGGTCGCGCGTACGGCTACCTGAACCGCTGCGCGCACGTGCCGATGGAGCTCGACTGGGCCGAAGGGCAGTTCTTCGAGTCGTCGGGCCTCTATCTGATGTGCGCGACGCACGGTGCGATCTACGCGCCGGATACCGGCAAGTGCGTCGGCGGCCCGTGCCGCGGCGGCCGCTTGCGGCCGGTCGAGGTCGACGAGCGCGACACGCCCGACGGCCGTGCGGTATTCTGGGTGCCCGATGCCGATCTGCATCCCGCCACTTCCGCCACGACCGACTGACGACACCACTGCATGACCGATCAACCGAATTCCCCGGATTCCTCCGCCCGTCCCGACAGCCGTGAACCGAGCTGGGAGCGCGCGGCGCTCGAGCGGATCGCGCTCGCGGCCGTCAAGGAACAGCGCGCGGCACGGCGCTGGAAGATCTTCTTCCGCTTCGCGTTTCTCGGCGTGTTCGTGCTGTTCGCGTTCGCGCTGATCGATTTCTCGGGCGATTCGAAGCTCTCGTCGAGCGGGCGGCATACGGCGCTCGTGACGATCGACGGCGAGATCGCGGCCGGCGTCAACGCGAACGCCGACGACATCAACACGGCGCTCGACGCCGCGTTCGACGACGACGGCACGGTCGGCGTCGTGCTGCGGATCAACAGCCCGGGCGGCAGCCCGGTGCAGGCGGGCATGGTCTACGACGAGATCCGGCGGTTGCGCGGCAAGTATCCGGACAAGCCGCTGTACGTCGTCGTGACCGACATGTGCGCGTCGGGCGGTTATTACATCGCGTCCGCGGCCGACAAGATCTTCGTCGACAAGGCGAGCATCGTCGGGTCGATCGGCGTGCTGATGGACGGGTTCGGCTTCACCGGGCTGATGGGCAAGCTCGGCGTCGAGCGGCGCCTGCATACGTCGGGCGAAAACAAGGGCTTCTACGATCCGTTCTCGCCGGAAACGCCGAAGATGGACGCACACGCGCAGGCACTGCTCGACCAGGTGCACGCGCAGTTCATCAAGGCCGTGAAGGATGGCCGCGGCAAGCGCCTGCACGAGACGCCCGACATGTTCTCGGGCCTGTTCTGGACCGGCGAGAAGAGCGTCGAGCTCGGGCTCGCCGACGGCTATGGCACGACCGACACGGTCGCGCGCGACGTGCTGAAGGCGCCGGATCTGGTCGACTATACGGTGAAGGAAAGCCTGACGAATCGGGTCGCGCGCAAGTTCGGCGCGGCCGTCGGGGGCGCCGCGATGAAGGCGCTGACGGCCGGCGGCGCGGCGGTCAGCCTGCGCTGACGATCGACGGTACCCGGCGGGCCGCGATGGCCCGCCTTTCATTCAGTCAGCCGATCGCCGGTCGCGGCATCAGTTCGCGAGCAGCAGGAAGATCGCGGGGCGCTTGTGCAGATTCGGCGCGGGCGCCTTTTTCCAGTCCATGACGGTGCGGCTCGCGATCGTCTCGGTCGCGAGGGTCAGATCGGCCGCGACGCAGATCTGCGTCGACGGCGCGCAGGTCGCGACCAGCGTGTCCAGCATCGCGTGATTCCGGTACGGCGTTTCGATGAAGATCTGCGTCTGGCGCGCCTTGCGCGACAGTTGCTCGAGTTCGCGCAGGCGTTTCGCGCGCGCGGCCGCATCGACCGGCAGGTAGCCGTTGAACGCGAAGCTCTGGCCGTTCAGGCCCGACGCCATCAGCGCCAGCAGGATCGAGCTCGGCCCGACGAGCGGCACGACCTTCACGCCGCGCTCGTGCGCGCGGCGCACGAGCAGCGCGCCGGGATCGGCGACGGCCGGGCAGCCGGCCTCCGACACGAGACCGGCGTCCGCGCCGGCCAGCACGGGCGCGAGCAGCCGGTCGATGGCGCCGGCCGGCGTATTGACGTTCAGCTCGCTGATCTCGATTTCCTGGATCGGCCGCGTCGTACCGATCTTCTTCAGAAACGCGCGGGTCGTTTTCGCGTTCTCGCCGATGTAATAGCCGAGCGTGCCGGCGCGCGCCTGCACGGCGGCGGGCAGCACGGCGGCGAGCATCGATTCGTCGCCTTCGCCGAGCGTGTTCGGGACGAGATAAAGCGTGCCGGCGGTCATGCGCGGTCTCCTCGGGTGGTAGCGAACAACGGGTAGTCGGCGGCGCGCAGCATCCGCGTGAGGGCGATCAGCGGCAGGCCGACGAGCGCGGTCGGATCGTCCGAGTCGATCGCGTCGAGCAGCGCGATGCCGAGCCCTTCGGACTTCGCGCTGCCGGCCACGTCGTACGGCGTTTCCGCGCGCAGGTAGGCGTCGAGTTCGGCCTCGGGCAGCGAACGGAAGCGCACGTGCGTCACGATGTCCTCGACCTGCGCGTCGTCGGTGCGGCTGTCGTACAGGCAGAGCGCGCTGTGGAATTCGACTTCGCGGCCCTGCATCGACATGAGCTGCGCGAGTGCGCGCTCGTGCGTGCCGGGCTTGCCGATCTGATGCCCGTCGAAGGTCGCGACCTGATCCGACCCGATCACCAGTACGCCGTCCGGCGCATCGATCGTGGCGGCCACGGCGCGTGCCTTCGCGCCGGCGAGGCGCAGCGCGGTCGCGGCCGGCGTTTCGCCGGCGAGCGGAGTTTCGTCCAGGTCGGGCGACACGACGTCGAACGGCACGCCGAGGCGCTCGAGGAGCGCGCGGCGGTAACGGGAACTGGAAGCAAGAATCAGCCGCGGCGGGCGGCAAACGGTATCCGGCATGGTCGGTTGGATCGGTGAGTCGTCAGGTGTGGCGCGGCGTTGCGCGGACGCAAGCTTAAGTGATTGACCGCAAAAGGTAAAACAGGTATGCTTTCCCGCTTTTCGTCGGCAGGCTTTCGTTGTGGTGGCGCCTGCCGGTCTTCGGAAGTAAAGTGGGTCATCCTTCGATGAGCCCGGTGCCAGGCCGGATCCCGCAAGTCAGCCTGTAGGCAGGAGCGCGCATGAACACTTCTTCTGGCAAACCTGCGGCGGCGCTCGATCCGCACGCGGTCGACCTGTTCGAGTTCGCTCGCAGCGGGCGGCAGGCGGCTGGCGCGGTGCACCTGTCGCAACTGCCGCGCATGTTAAACGAAGTGCCGGCGGACGCGCCAGATCGCGACACGGTGTTTACGTGGCAGGCGGAAGGGTTCACGCAGAAGGAATTGCAGGACGACGGCACCGACGGCCAGCAGCCGTATCTGCGCCTCGCGGTGCACGGCCATGCGTGGCTCACGTGCCAGCGCTGCATGACGCCGTACGACCAGACGTTCGACGTCGACATGACGTACCGGATCGTCGCGACCGAAGAAGAAGCCGAGGAATTTCCGCTCGACGACGATGAAGCCGATGTGATCGTGGGCTCACGCCAGTTCGATCTCGTCGACTTGATCGAAGAGGAATTGCTGCTTTCGTTGCCGCTCGTGCCCAAGCACGAGGTTTGCCCGGCAGTTCACGAAAGCCTCGTGTCGGGTGCGAGCGGTCCCGCGGAAGAGACGGACGAGGCGTCCGACGAAGCCGGGGACGAAGGCAAACGGCCGAATCCGTTCGCAGCGCTGCAAGCGTTGAAGAAGGACGGTGACGGCACCAAGAAACACTAAGCAGTCGTGGCGCGGGAAGGCGTAAGGGCTTTGGGCCAGGGTAGTTAAGCGCCGGATCGGGCTGTGTTAGAATCCGGAAAATTATTTAGGAGTTAGTCATGGCAGTCCAGCAAAACAAGAAGTCGCCGTCGAAGCGCGGCATGCATCGTTCGCACGATTTCCTGACGGCAGCGCCGCTGGCAGTCGAGCCGAGCACGGGTGAAGTGCACCTGCGTCACCACGTCAGCCCGAACGGCTACTATCGCGGCAAGAAAGTCGTCAAGACGAAGAACGACTAAGCGTCAAGTCACGCGTTGCGCGCTACGTTCGCCGTTCGCGTGACAACTGGTTCGCTTGACACTTTCCTGGCTCAACAAGAAGGCGGCATTCAACTGCCGCTTTTTTGTGCCTGAAATTCGTCGCATTCCATGACCGTAAAGCTCACAATCGATTGCATGGGAGGCGACCACGGCCCGTCCGTGACCGTTCCCGCGGCAGTCAAGTTCGTCCGCGCGCATCCCGATGCGCACCTGATGCTCGTCGGCATCGAAAGCGCGATTCGCGCTCAGCTCAAGAAGCTGAAAGCCCTCGACGATCCCGCGTTGACCATCGTGCCCGCCACCGAAGTCGTGGCGATGGACGACCCTGTCGAAGTGGCGCTGCGCAAGAAGAAGGATTCTTCGATGCGCGTCGCACTCAACCAGGTCAAGGAAGGCGCGGCGCAGGCCTGCATCTCCGCCGGCAATACCGGCGCGCTGATGGCCGTTTCCCGTTACGTACTCAAGACGCTGCCCGGCATCGAGCGGCCGGCGATCGCGTTCGCGCTGCCGAACCCGACCGGCTACACGATGATGCTGGACCTCGGCGCGAACGTCGACTGCGAACCGCAGCATCTGCTGCAGTTCGCGGAGATGGGACATGCGCTCGTGGCCGCGCTCGAAGGCAAGGAGCGCCCGACGATCGGCCTCTTGAACATCGGCGAAGAGGTCATCAAGGGCAACGAGACGATCAAGCGCGCAGGCGAGCTGCTGCGCGCCAGCACGCTCAACTTCCGCGGCAACGTGGAAGGCAACGACATCTACAAGGGCACCGTCGACGTGATCGTGTGCGACGGCTTCGTCGGCAACGTCGCGCTGAAGACGTCCGAAGGGCTCGCGCAGATGCTGTCGGACATCATCCGCGAGGAGTTCGGCCGTTCGCTGATGTCGAAGCTGATGGCGCTGCTCGCGCTGCCCGTGCTGATGCGTTTCAAGAAGCGCGTCGACCACCGCCAGTACAACGGCGCGGCGCTGCTGGGGCTGAAGAGCCTCGTGATCAAGAGCCACGGTTCGGCCGACGCCTACGCGTTTGAGTGGGCGATCAAACGCGGGTATGATGCCGTCAAAAACGGGGTGCTGGAGCGCCTCGCGCGCGCGATGGCGGATAATTCAGTGTCGCTCGGCGATGGCGAACACAACGCGGGCGGCTCGGGCCATGCAAGCCCGGCCCCAGGCCATCACGCCGAACCTTCCGCTGCGCAATCCTCTAAAGCATAAATGGCCCAATCGACTCTCTATTCCCGCGTGCTCGGCACGGGCAGCTATCTGCCGCCCGACCGCGTCACGAACCAGCAGTTGACCGATCGTCTCGCGAAGGAAGGCATCGAGACCAGCGATGAATGGATCGTGGCGCGCACGGGCATCCATGCGCGCCATTTCGCCGCACCGGACGTCACGACGAGCGATCTCGCGCTCGAGGCGTCGCGTCGTGCGATCGAGGCGGCCGGTGTCGATCCGCAGTCGATCGACCTGATCATCGTCGCGACTTCGACCCCCGATTTCGTGTTCCCGAGCACAGCGTGCCTGCTGCAGAACAAGCTCGGCATCAAGAACGGCGGCGCGGCGTTCGACGTGCAGGCCGTGTGTTCGGGCTTCGCGTACGCGATGGCGACGGCCGACAGCTTCATCCGCAGCGGCCAGCACCGTACGGCGCTGATCGTCGGTGCGGAGACGTTCTCGCGCATTCTCGACTTCAAGGACCGCACGACCTGCGTGCTGTTCGGCGACGGCGCGGGCGCGGTGATCCTGTCCGCATCGGAAGAGCCGGGCGTGCTCGGCAGCGCGCTGCACGCGGACGGCAGTTACTCGAACATCCTGTGCACGCCGGGCAACGTCAATCGCGGCGTGATCGACGGCAGCGCGTTCCTGCACATGGACGGGCAGGCCGTGTTCAAGCTCGCGGTCAACGTGCTCGAAAAGGTCGCGATCGAAGCGCTCGCGAAGGCGAATCTCGCGCCCGAGCAAATCGACTGGCTGATTCCGCACCAGGCCAACATCCGCATCATGACCAGCACCTGCCGCAAGCTCGGCCTGCCGCAGGAGCGCATGATCGTGACGGTCGACCAGCACGGCAACACGTCGGCCGCGTCGATTCCGCTGGCGCTCGACGCCGCGGTGCGCGACGGCCGCATCCAGCGCGGCCAGCACGTGCTGATCGAAGGCGTCGGCGGCGGCTTCACCTGGGGCGCGTCGGTCTTCCGTTTCTGATCCGCGGCGCGCGATTTGCCGCGCGCGGATCCCGTCGGCGCGCCGCGCGTGCGCGCCGTCCGCATCGATTCAATTGGGGACGATATGAAATTTGCATTCGTTTTTCCGGGGCAGGGCTCGCAGGCGATCGGCATGCTCAACGCATTCGCCGATCTGGCCGTCGTGCGCGAGACGCTCCAGGAAGCGTCCGATGTGCTCAATCAGGATCTCGGCAAGCTGATCGCCGAAGGTCCGGCCGAAGAGCTGAACCTGACCACCAACACGCAGCCCGTGATGCTGACCGCCGCATACGCGTGCTATCGCGCGTGGCAGCAGGCAGGCGGCCCGGCGCCGTCGATCGTCGCCGGCCACAGCCTCGGTGAGTACACGGCGCTCGTCGCGGCCGGCGCGATTGCATTCAAGGACGCGGTGCCGCTCGTGCGCTTCCGGGCGCAGGCGATGCAGACGGCCGTGCCGGTCGGCCAGGGCGGCATGGCCGCGATCCTGGGCCTCGACGACGACACGGTGCGTGCGGTGTGCGCCGAGGCCGCGGAAGCGGGCGTCGTCGAAGCGGTGAACTTCAATGCGCCCGCGCAAGTCGTGATCGCAGGCAGCAAGGCCGCGGTCGAGAAGGCGTGCGAGATCGCGAAGGCGAAGGGCGCGAAGCGCGCGCTGCCGCTGCCGGTGTCGGCGCCGTTCCATTCGTCGCTGCTCAAGCCGGCGTCGGACCAGCTGCGCGACTACCTTGCGAACGTCGACGTGAAGGCGCCGCAGATTCCGGTCGTCAACAACATCGACGTCGCCGTGCTCAGCGATCCGGCCGCGATCAAGGATGCGCTGGTGCGCCAGGCCGCGGGGCCGGTGCGCTGGGTCGAGTGCGTGCGTCACATCGCGGGAACGGGCGTCACGCACGTGATCGAATGCGGTCCGGGCAAGGTGCTCGCCGGCCTGACGAAGCGCATCGACGGCAACCTGACGGGCGCGTCGGTGTTCGATCCGGCTTCGCTCGACGAAGCGCTCAAGCTCGCGACCGCCTGACGCGGCGCCTTTTCCCAAGCAACGGATATTCGATTCATGGACAAGACTCTCGATAAACAGGTTGCGATCGTGACCGGCGCGTCGCGCGGCATCGGCCGTGCGATTGCACTCGAACTCGCGCGCCTGGGCGCGACGGTGATCGGCACGGCGACGAGCGAATCGGGCGCCGCCGCGATCACCGCGGCGTTCGCGGAAGCGGGCGTCACGGGCCGCGGCGCGGTGCTGAACGTCAACGACGCGGCCGCCGCCGAGGCGCTGATCGATGCGACCGTGAAGGAATTCGGCGCGCTGAACGTGCTCGTCAACAACGCGGGCATCACGCAGGACCAACTCGCGATGCGGATGAAGGACGAGGACTGGGACGCGGTGATCGACACCAACCTGAAGTCGGTGTTCCGCCTGTCGCGCGCGGTGCTGCGCCCGATGATGAAGGCGCGCGGCGGCCGTATCATCAACATCACGTCGGTGGTCGGCTCGGCCGGCAATCCGGGTCAGGTCAACTACGCGGCGGCGAAGGCCGGCGTCGCGGGCATGACGCGCGCGCTCGCGCGCGAAATCGGCAGCCGCGGCATCACGGTGAACTGCGTGGCGCCGGGCTTCATCGACACCGACATGACGAAGACGCTGCCGGAAGAACAGCAGGCCGCGCTCAAGACCCAGATTCCGCTCGGCCGACTCGGCAGCCCGGAGGACATCGCCCATGCCGTCGCGTTCCTCGCATCGCCGCAGGCCGGTTACATCACCGGCACGACGCTGCACGTGAATGGCGGCATGTACATGTCGTAACGGTTTTCGTTTACCATCCGCGCCGTATCCCGTTTTTCAGGCGGACCGGCGCTTGATCGACCATCAAGCCAACGCGCGTTTTGGCGTCAGCAAACCTGATAAAATGCGCGCACTTGTAAATCTGAACTTTCCCTCGGAGGGGTAATGGACAACATCGAACAACGTGTCAAGAAGATCGTCGCTGAACAACTGGGCGTCGCGGAAGCCGAGATCAAGAACGAGGCTTCGTTCGTGAACGACCTGGGCGCGGACTCGCTCGACACGGTCGAACTGGTGATGGCGCTCGAAGACGAGTTCGGCATGGAAATCCCGGACGAAGAAGCAGAGAAGATCACGACCGTTCAGCAAGCGATCGACTACGCTCGCGCAAACGTCAAGGCGTAAGCGCCTTTCGCGCTTGTCCGCCACGTCGCCGCGATCTTCGCGATTGACGCGCCATCCTGCCGGCTTCGCGCCGGACGGACTAACAGCCACAGGGCTCGCAGGGCTGGTTCCTGTGGCCACTGTGGCTTTTGTTTTTGTCATCCAATAATGGAAAAGAGGTTACCGTGAGCCGCCGTCGTGTTGTCGTTACAGGCCTGGGGCTGATTTCGCCTGTTGGCAATAATGTTGCCGACGGCTGGGCCAATCTCGTCGCCGGCAAGTCCGGTATCGCCACCGTCACGAAGTTCGATGCGTCGAACCTCGCCTGCCATTTCGCGGGCGAAGTGAAGGGTTTCAGCGCCGAGGAGTACATCCCGGCGAAGGAAGCCCGGAACATGGATACGTTCATCCATTACGGCATCGCCGCCGGCGTCCAGGCCATGCGGGACAGCGGGCTGGAAGTGACCGAAGCCAACGCGGAACGCATCGGCGTGCTGGTGGGTTCCGGCATCGGCGGCCTGCCGATGATCGAAGATACGCACCAGACCTACGTCGATCGCGGCGCACGCCGGATTTCGCCGTTCTTCGTGCCGGGTTCGATCATCAACATGATCTCGGGTCACCTGAGCATCATGTTCGGCCTGAAGGGCCCGAACCTCGCGGCCGTGACGGCCTGCACGACCGGCCTGCACAGCATCGGCCTCGCCGCGCGCCTGATCCAGGCCGGCGACGCCGACGTGATGGTCGCGGGCGGCGCCGAATCGACGGTGTCGCCGCTCGGCATCGGTGGCTTCGCGGCGGCGCGCGCGCTGTCGACGCGCAACGACGATCCGGCCACCGCGTCGCGTCCGTGGGACAAGGACCGCGACGGCTTCGTGCTGGGCGAGGGCTCCGGCGTGATGGTGCTCGAAGAGTACGGGGCGGCGAAGGCGCGCGGCGCGAAGATCTACGCGGAAGTCTCGGGCTTCGGCATGACGGGCGATGCGTACCACATGACCGCGCCGAACATGGACGGCCCGCGCCGCTGCATGGTCGCGGCGCTGCGCGACGCCGGCGTGAACCCGGATGAAGTTCAGTACCTGAACGCGCACGGCACGTCGACGCCGCTGGGCGACAAGAACGAGTCGGACGCGGTGAAGGCGGCCTTCGGCGAGCACGCGTACAAGATGGTGGTGAACTCGACGAAGTCGATGACGGGCCACCTGCTGGGTGGCGCGGGCGGCCTCGAATCGGTGTTCACGGTGCTGGCGCTGCACAACAACGTGTCGCCGCCGACCATCAACATCTTCAACCAGGATCCCGAGTGCGATCTCGATTACTGCGCGAACACCGCACGTGACATGAAGATCGACGTGGCCGTGAAGAACAACTTCGGCTTCGGCGGTACCAACGGCACGCTGGTGTTCAAGCGCGTCTGACGCTGAATCGCTTGACGAGTCCATTCGATGCTCCGGCCGGGCGTCCGCAGCGCTTTGCGTTGCGGGCCTCGGCCGTGTCGTATTTCGTGCTGGCCGCGTTCGTCGCGTCGGCTGCCGCCTCGGCGTACCTGTTCTGGGCGCCGCGCGCGGGCGCTGCCGCCGGCGCGGGCGTGTCGGCCGTGACGGCTGCACTGCTGGCCGTATGCGCGGTGCGGGCTTGCGCCCGCCGGCTGCCGGCGGAGTTGCGGATCGATGCGTTCGGGGAGATCGCGGCGTTTGGCCGCACCGGGCGCTTGCTGGCCCGCGGCCGCGTGACGGGCCACGCGCACTGGAGCAGCCTGCTGCTGGTGCTGTCGGTCGGGCAGGGCGCCCGGCGCGCCCGGCCGCTGCTGATTCCGGCCGACGCGCTCGATGCCGCGTCGTTCAGCGCGCTGTCGGTGCTGGCGAGAACGGCCGGGGCGGCGGGGCGGACATGACGACGGCATGGTTACCGACCGTAACCAGCGGCCGGCGCCGGAACGCTACAATAACGCTCCGCGTTGCATCCCTAGTTAACGGATTTGTCAGGTGAGTGAAAAAGAAATCGATCAGGCTCTGGTCGAGCGCGTACAGAAGGGCGACAAGGCGGCGTTCGAACTCCTGGTCTCCAAATACCACCGCAAGATCATTCGGCTGATCTCGCGCCTCGTGCGGGATCCCGCCGAGGTCGAGGATGTGGCCCAGGACGCGTTCATCAAGGCGTATCGTGCGCTGCCGCAATTCCGCGGCGAATCGGCGTTCTATACGTGGTTGTACCGAATTGCCGTCAACACGGCGAAGAACTACCTTGCGACGCAAGGCCGCCGGGCGCCGACCTCCACCGAGGCCGATGCGGAGGAAGCGGAAACTTTCTCCGACGCAGACCAACTAAGGGATATCAACACGCCTGAGTCGATGTTGATGAGCAAGCAGATTGCCGAGACGGTCAACGCTGCGATGGCTCTGCTGCCCGAGGAACTGCGTCAGGCAATCACGCTGCGCGAGATCGAGGGCCTGAGCTACGAAGAGATCGCGGAAATGATGGGCTGTCCGATCGGGACGGTCCGCTCGCGGATCTTCCGCGCGCGCGAAGCAATCGCTGCCAAATTGCGTCCGCTGCTCGATACGCCCGAAGGCAAGCGCTGGTAAGCGCGACGGGCGGAACGACGCGGGTCGGGGTCTAGTTACGGATAGAGTCGTGAAGTCACGACGGGGTGTGCAAGATGGGGAGCATCATGGGGTCGGTCAATACGCAATCGCAGGCGTGCTCGCGCGGCGAGCGCCTTTCCGCGCTGGTCGACGGCGAAATGTTCGATGGCCCGGATCACGGGCAGTTTCTGGCTGAGCTCGACCGCGCGGATCGCGCTGCGTGGGCCCATTACCACCTGATCGGCGATGCGCTGCGCTCGGACGAGCTCGCGCTGCCGCCCGCGCTGAGCGTCGCGTTCACCGCGCGCATGTCGGCCGCGCTCGAAAGCGAGCCGCACCTGCTGGCGCCGGCGGCCGCGCCGGTCGCGCGCAAGCTGCTGTCGCTGCGCCGCCGTGTCGTGCCCGCGTTCGCGGTGGCCGCCGCGGCCGCCACGCTGACGTGGATCGTCGTCCCGCAGATGCAGACGGCCGGTGCGCCGGGCGCCGTCCAGGTCGCGTCGGCAGGCGCGCCGCAAAACGGCAACCTGCAGCGCGTGACGGTTGCGCAGGCATCGGCCCAGCCGGGCCTGCAGGACGTCAACATCATTCGCGACGCCAGCCTCGACCAATACCTTGAAGCGCACCAGCAATTCGCGCAGCAGCCCGTCGTCACGGGTTCGATGCCGCTGATCCGCGCTGCCGTGACCACCACGCCAGGCCAATAAACCCGATGCGGACATTGCAGTTGAATCACGCCATCTCCGGATGGAAGCGGCTGCCGGCCCTCCTGCTTTGCGCAGCCGCCCTGTTGTCCGTTCAATCCCTTCCCGCCAGCGCCCAGCAACCGGACGATCCCCTCGCCACCCGCAAGGGCGCCGCGGACTGGCTCGACCGCGTCCAGCAGGCGGCGCAGCAGCAGAGCTACGAAGGGACGTTCGTCTACCAGCGCGGCGGGTATGTACAGTCGTCGCGCATTGCGCACGTCGCGTCCCGCGACGGCGAGTTCGAGCGGATCGAGACGCTCGACGGCAAGCCGCGCAAGCTGTTGCGGCATAACGACGAGCTGTACACGTTCGTACCCGAGCGCAAGCTGTGCGTGGTCGAGCGTCGCCAGACGCGCGATTCCTTTCCGGCGCTGCTCGGCGCGAGCGGCGAGCACGTGATGTCCGTCTACGATGCGAAGCCGCTCGGCAAGGACCGCGTGGCCGGGATCGACGCGCAGGTCGTCGAGCTCGTGCCGAAGGATGCGTACCGTTTCACGTACAAGCTGTGGGCCGACGCCCGCACCGGGCTGCTGCTGCGTTCGCAGACGCTCGACGCGAACGATCACGTGCTCGAGCAGATCGCGTTCTCGCAATTGCAGACGGGCGGTGCAAGCGGCGACAAGGCCGCGATTGCCGCCGGCATGCGCAACCTGAACGGCTGGACGGTCGTGCGCCCGCCGGTCGCGACGGTCGACATGGAAGCGCAGGGCTGGCAGCTCGCGCCGAGCGTGGCCGGCTTCCAGAAGATTCGTGAAGTGCGCCGGCCGATGGCCGCGCGCGATGCGGGCGATCCGCCGATCCCGGTCGATCAGGCCGTTTTCACCGACGGCCTCGCGACGGTCTCGGTCTTCATCGAGCCGGCCGAGAAAAATACGCGCAAGGAAGGCGCGGGCAGCACCGGTGCGACGCACGTTCTCGTGAAGCGTCGCGGCGACTACTGGGTCACCGTGCTCGGCGAAGTGCCGCCGGCAACGTTGCAGCAGTTCGCGTCTGCCATAGAATACAAGGCTTCCAAGTAACGCTACGGCTTCCGACATGACGAAACTCACGCTGCGCAAAGTGCTCGCGGCGGCGGCGCTGTGTGCCTGCCTGCCGCTCGTCCCGCAAACCGCGGTCGCTGTCACGCCTCCGGCTGCCAGCCTGCCCGATTTCGCCGACCTCGTCGAAAAGGTGGGCCCCGCGGTCGTGAACATCCGGACTACCGCGAACGTGCCGGTACCCGGCCCGCGCGGCGTGCTCCCGCCTGGCTTCGACAACGGCGACATGTCGGAATTCTTCCGGCGCTTCTTCGGCATTCCGCTGCCGCAGGCGCCCGGCAACGGCGGCAATCCGAAGAACGCGCCGACGCCGGACAATCCGCCCGACACCGAGCAGAACCGCGGCGTCGGCTCGGGCTTCATCGTGTCGGCCGACGGGTACGTGATGACCAATGCGCACGTCGTCGACGATGCGGACACCATCTACGTGACGCTGACCGACAAGCGCGAATTCAAGGCGAAGCTGATCGGCGTCGACGATCGCACGGACGTCGCGGTCGTCAAGATCCAGGCGTCGAACCTGCCGGTCGTCGCGATCGGCGATTCGAACAAGGTGCGCGTCGGCGAGTGGGTCGTCGCGATCGGTTCGCCGTTCGGCCTCGACAACACGGTCACGGCCGGCATCGTCAGCTCGAAGAGCCGCAACACGGGCGACTACCTGCCGTTCATCCAGACCGACGTCGCGGTGAACCCCGGCAACTCGGGCGGGCCGCTGATCAACATGCAGGGCGAGGTGATCGGCATCAACTCGCAGATCTACAGCCGGACCGGCGGCTTCATGGGCATTTCGTTCGCGATTCCGATCGACGAGGCGATGCGCGTGGCCGACCAGCTGAAGGCGACGGGCAAGGTCACGCGCGGCCGGATCGCGGTGGCGATCGGCGAGGTGACGAAGGACGTGGCCGACTCGATCGGGCTGCCGAAGGCCGAGGGCGCGCTCGTCAGCAGCGTCGAGCCGGGCGGTCCGGCCGACAAGGCGGGCATCCAGCCGGGCGACATCATCCTGAAGTTCAACGGCCGTCCGGTCGATGCGGCGTCCGATCTGCCGCGCATGGTCGGCGACACGAAGCCCGGCACGAAGGCGACGGTCAGCGTGTGGCGCAAGGGTCAGGCACGCGATCTGCCGATTACGATCGCCGAGACGCCGGCCGAGTCGACGGCGAAGGCCGAGCAGCGCAAGAACGCGCCGCAGAAGCCGCGCCAGAGCAATTCGCTCGGCCTGACGGTCAGCGACCTGACGGCGGAGCAGATGAAGACGCTGAAGCTGAAGAACGGCGTGCAGATCGACGGCGTCGACGGCCCGGCCGCCCGGGCGGGCCTGCAGCGCGGCGACATCGTGCTGCGCGTCGGCGACACCGACATCACGAGCGCGAAGCAGTTCGCCGACGTGACCGCGCAGCTCGACCCGCAGAAGGCGGTCGCGGTGCTCGTGCGGCGCGGCGACAACACGCAGTTCGTGCCCGTGCGGCCGCGCCAGAAGTAACCCGCCGATGTTCACGCTCTACGGCCGCGGCTGGTGCCACCTGTGCGACGACATGCGCGACGCACTGGCGCCGGTCGCGGCCGAATTCGGCGTCGCGATCGACTACGTCGACATCGATACCGATGCGGCGCTCGTCGCGCGTTATGATGAGGACGTGCCCGTGCTGCTGCTGGACGGCGCGCAAGTGTGCCGCCATCGGTTCGACGATGCTCGGGTGCGCGACGCGCTGGCAGCCCGGCGCGATGCTGGCACGCCGCCGGCCGGCGCTGCATTGCATGGGGCTTGATCCGGCGGGCGGCCCCGCCGGCGCCCCGCGTGGCGGGCCGTCCGAAATCCCGCCCGGCGTAAGCCTTTTCGGCTAAAATAAGCCGTTTTTTCACCGACTTACACAAGGCGTGCTCCGCAGTCGTCGAGCGCGCCTTTTTCGCTTGATCGGCACTGAATGGATCATATTCGCAATTTCTCGATCATCGCGCACATCGACCACGGCAAGTCGACGCTCGCGGATCGCATCATCCAGGTATGCGGCGGCCTCGCCGACCGTGAAATGGAAGCGCAGGTGCTCGACTCGATGGACATCGAGCGCGAGCGCGGCATCACGATCAAGGCGCAGACGGCTGCACTGTCGTATCGCGCCCGCGACGGCAAGGTCTACAACCTGAACCTGATCGACACGCCGGGGCACGTCGACTTCTCGTACGAGGTCAGCCGTTCGCTGTCCGCGTGCGAAGGCGCGCTGCTCGTGGTCGACGCGAGCCAGGGCGTCGAGGCGCAGACGGTCGCGAACTGCTACACGGCGATCGAGCTCGGCGTCGAGGTCGTGCCCGTGCTGAACAAGATCGACCTGCCGGCCGCGAACCCCGAGAACGCGATCGAGGAGATCGAGGACGTGATCGGCATCGACGCGACCGACGCGACGCGCTGCAGCGCGAAGACGGGGCTCGGCGTCGAGGACGTGCTCGAGGCGCTGATCGCGAAGGTGCCGCCGCCGAAGGGCGATCCGGCCGCGCCGCTGCAGGCGCTGATCATCGATTCGTGGTTCGACAACTACGTCGGCGTCGTGATGCTCGTGCGCATCGTCAACGGCACGCTGCGCCCGAAGGACAAGATCAAGATGATGGCGACCGGCGCGCAGTATCCGGTCGAGCACGTCGGCGTGTTCACGCCGAAGTCGCGCAATCTCGAATCGCTGTCGGCCGGGCAGGTGGGCTTCATCATCGCCGGCATCAAGGAACTGACGGCCGCGAAGGTCGGCGATACCGTCACGCACGCGACCAAGGCCGCTGCCGAGCCGCTGCCGGGCTTCAAGGAAGTGAAGCCGCAGGTGTTCGCGGGGCTGTATCCGGTCGAGGCGAACCAGTACGACGCGCTGCGCGAATCGCTCGAGAAGCTGAAGCTGAACGACGCATCGCTGCAGTACGAGCCTGAAGTGTCGCAGGCGCTCGGCTTCGGTTTCCGCTGCGGCTTCCTCGGGCTGCTGCACATGGAAATCGTGCAGGAGCGGCTCGAGCGCGAATTCGACATGGATCTCATCACGACCGCGCCGACGGTCGTCTACGAGGTCGTGCAGAGCGACGGCTCGACGATCATGGTCGAGAACCCGGCGAAGATGCCGGAGCCCGGCCGCATCGCCGAAGTCCGCGAGCCGATCGTCACCGTGAACCTGTACATGCCGCAGGATTACGTCGGCTCGGTGATCACGCTGTGCGAGCAGAAGCGCGGCTCGCAGATCAACATGCAGTATCACGGCCGCCAGGTGCAGCTCACGTACGAGATCCCGATGGCCGAGATCGTGCTCGACTTCTTCGATCGCCTGAAGTCGGTGTCGCGCGGCTATGCGTCGATGGACTACGAGTTCAAGGAATACCGTTCGTCGGACGTCGTGAAGGTCGACATGCTGATCAACGGCGACAAGGTCGATGCGCTGTCGATCATCGTGCACCGGTCGCAGTCGCAATACCGCGGCCGCGAAGTCGCCGCGAAGATGCGCGAGATCATTCCGCGCCAGATGTACGACGTGGCGATCCAGGCCGCGATCGGCGCGCACATCGTCGCGCGCGAGAACATCAAGGCGCTGCGCAAGAACGTGCTCGCGAAGTGCTACGGCGGCGACATCACGCGGAAGAAGAAACTGCTCGAGAAGCAGAAAGAAGGTAAGAAACGCATGAAGCAGGTGGGTTCGGTCGAGATCCCGCAGGAGGCGTTCCTCGCGATCTTGCGCGTCGAAGACAAATAACAGGACTGATCCTTTTATGAATTTTGCGCTGATTCTTTTTGTGCTCGTCGTCGTGACGGGCGTAGCGTGGGTGCTGGACAAACTGGTGTTCCTGCCGCGGCGTCGCAAGGCGGCCGATTCGGCGATCGAGGAGTTCGATCGCCAGCAGTCGCGCATCGACAAGCGTTTCGCGGACGAAAACGCGGCGCAGACGCGCTCGAAGCTGCGTGACGAAAAGCTGCGTCAGCCGTGGTGGCTCGAGTACACGGCGAGTTTCTTTCCGGTGATCCTGGCCGTGTTCGTCGTGCGTTCGTTCGTCGTCGAGCCGTTCAAGATTCCGTCGGGGTCGATGGTGCCGACGCTGCTCGTCGGCGACTTCATCCTCGTCAACAAGTTCGAGTACGGGCTGCGCCTGCCGGTCACCAACACGAAGATCACGCAGGGCAGCCCGCTGTCGCGCGGCGACGTCGTCGTGTTCCGCTATCCGAAGGACGAATCGGTCGACTACATCAAGCGCGTGATCGGCCTGCCGGGCGATACGGTCGCGTATCAGGACAAGCAGTTGACGATCAACGGCCAGCCGGTGCCCGAAGCGCCGCTGCCCGATTACTTCGACGACGAGCGACAGAATTACGCGAAGCAGTTCGAGGAAACGATCGGCAACAAGAAGAACGCGATCCTCAACAACCCGGCCGTGCCGCCGTTCGTGATGGGCGCATACGACTATCCGTATCGCGACAACTGCACGTACAACAGCCGCGGCGTGATCTGCAAGGTGCCGCCCGGTCACTACTTCATGATGGGCGACAACCGCGACAACAGCGCGGACAGCCGCTACTGGGGTTTCGTGCCGGACCGGAACATCGTCGGCCGCGCGTTCTTCATCTGGATGAACTTCAGCGACCTGAAGCGCATCGGTTCCTTCAACTGATGCATTGATTCACACGCACTACGCGACGCACGGGCCGCGTCGCGTATTGCCGAACTACTTTAAGAACCGGCGGTAACACCGCCTCGTCACGCCTTTTCGTGTCCGGCCGTGCCGTTTCGGCCCGACCGGGCGCCCGCGTTATACTCCTGCACATGCCCCTATCCCAGTTGGAAAGCCGGCTGCGCTACGAATTTCGCAATGCGGAATTGTTGCGCCAGGCTTTGACCCATCGCAGTCACAGTGCCACGCACAACGAACGGCTCGAGTTTCTCGGCGATTCCGTTCTGAATTGCGCGGTGGCCGCCCTTTTGTTCCAGCGCTTCGGCAAGCTGGACGAAGGCGACCTGTCGCGCGTACGCGCCAACCTCGTCAAACAGCAGTCGCTGTATGAAATTGCTCAGGCCCTCAATATCTCGGACGGCCTGCGGCTGGGCGAGGGCGAGCTGCGCAGCGGCGGTTTCCGCCGCCCGTCGATCCTCGCGGACGCATTCGAAGCCATCATCGGGGCCGTGTTCCTCGATGGCGGCTTCGAAGCCGCCCAAGGGGTCATCAAGCGCCTCTATATCCCGATTCTCGACCACATCGATCCCCGCACGCTCGGCAAGGACGCGAAGACGCTGCTGCAGGAATACCTGCAGGGGCACAAGATCGCGCTGCCGACCTATACGGTCGTCGCGACGCATGGTGCGGCGCACAATCAGCAGTTCGAGGTCGAATGCACGGTGCCGAAGCTGGACGTGAAGGTATCGGGCTCCGGCGCGAGCCGGCGCGCGGCCGAGCAGGCCGCCGCGAAGAAGGCGCTCGACGAGGTGATGGCGGCCGCGCCGATGCTGGCCGCGAAGCCGAAGCGCTCGAAAAACGCGCGCGGGTCGAAGCATGTCGAACCCGAGATCGTGCCGGGCGTGAAGGGCGTGCAGGAAGCGCTCGACCTGCGCTCGCCCGAGCGGAAGGAGCGTGCGGCGGCGCGCGAGGCGAGGGCGGGCGGCGCGGTACCGGCCGTAACGGTTGCGACGGCTGGCGCCGAACCGGCCGTCGCGCCGATGGCCGCGATTCGCGCGGCGCATGTCGAACCGGCGGCGGACAAGGGCGAACGGGCGGCGAAGCCGGCGGCTGACAAAGTTGCCGACAAACCGGCCGAGCGGCCCGACAAGGCCGCGGAAAAGCCCGCCGAGGCCGCGCCTCGCGCAGCCGACAAGCCGGCCGGCCACGCAGCCGATCCGGCATCGTCGCCGGCCGACAAGCCTGCCGCGGGGGGCGACTCCGCCGTGCGTACGCCGGCGCGCGCACGCGATGCCGCGGCGCCCGACGCCGAGACGCCACCCGGCGGCGCGAGCCTTGCTGCCGCGCAGGCGCGCGTGGCCGATGCCGACCACTGAATTGCCCATCGATCGTGCCGCGCGCCGCGCGGCCGTTTCCGAACCTGTCTCCCAAACGATATGAACACTCCCGCTCCTACCGGTTTCCGTTGCGGCATGATCGCGATCGTGGGCCGCCCGAACGTCGGCAAGTCGACGTTGATGAACGCACTCGTCGGCCAGAAGATCAGCATTACGTCGCGCAAGGCGCAGACGACCCGCCACCGCATCACCGGCATCAACACGTTCGACGACGCGCAATTCGTGTTCGTCGACACGCCCGGCTTCCAGACCCGTCACAGCACCGCGCTGAACCGTTCGCTGAACCGCGCGGTCACGTCGACGCTGACGTCGGTCGACGTGATCCTGTTCGTGATCGAGGCCGGCCGCTTCGGGCCCGACGACCAGAAGGTGCTCGACCTGATCCCGCCCGGCATGCCGACGCTGCTGATCGCGAACAAGATCGACCGCGTGAACGACAAGGCCACGCTGTTCCCGTTCATGCAGAAGGTGAGCGAGCTGCGCGAATTCACCGAGCTCGTGCCGCTGTCGGCGCAGAAGCCGGAAGACATCAAGCGCCTGCTGGAGACGATCAAGCCGTACCTGCCGGAAGGCGAGCCGATCTACGGCGAGGACGAACTGACCGACCGCAGCTCGCGCTTCCTCGCGGCCGAAATCCTGCGTGAGAAGGTGTTCCGCTGGACCGGCGACGAACTGCCGTACACGAGCACCGTGCTGATCGACAAGTTCGAGGAGGAGGGCCGCCTGAAGCGCATCTTCGCGACGATCCTCGTCGAGCGCGATTCGCACAAGGCGATGGTGATCGGCAAGAAGGGCGAGAAGCTCAAGCAGATCAGCACCGAGGCGCGGATGGACATGGAAAAGCTGTTCGACGGCCCCGTGTACCTCGAGACCTTCGTGAAGGTGAAGAGCGGCTGGGCCGACAACGAGGCGGGGCTGCGTGCCTATGGGTACGAATGACGCGCTGACGTCGACCGAAGACGCGGTGACGGCCGGTGCGAACGACGCGCCGCTGCCGGCACCGCCCGAACCGCCGCGCAAGGCGCGGCGCGCGACGTCTCGCACGTCCGATTTCCGCGTCGCCGAGCAGCCGGCGTTCGTGCTGCACAGCTATCCGTATCGGGAAACGAGCCTGATCGTCGACGTGCTGACGCGCGACCACGGCCGGCTCGCGCTCGTCGCGAAGGGCGCGAAGCGCCCGCACTCCGCGTTGCGCGGCGTATTGCAGACCTTCCAGCCGCTGCTGCTGTCGTGGTCGGGCAAATCCGAGGTGCGCACGCTGACGGGCGCCGAATGGGTCGGCGGGATGCTGCCGCTCGGCGGCGACGGGCTGTTGTGCGGTTTCTACGCGAACGAGCTGCTCGTGAAATTCTGCGCGCGCGAGGATCCCCAGCCGCCGCTGTTCAATCATTACGTGCTGACGCTCACGCGGCTCGCGCACGGCGAGCCCGCCGTGCAGGTGCTGCGCTCGTTCGAGCGCGTGCTGCTGCGCGAGACCGGCTATGCGATGGCGCTGAACCGCACGGTCGCCCGCCGTGCGGTCGAACCCGACCGGCGCTACGTGTTCGATCCCGAGCGTGGCGTGCGCAACGCGGACGACGACGTGCCGTCGCACTGGCCGGTCATCACCGGGCAGACGTTGCTCGACATGGAGCAGGACGATTACCATCGAGCCCAGACGGTTGCGCAGAGCAAGACGCTGATGCGCTTCCTGCTGAACACCTATCTCGGCGGTACGCCGCTCGCCACGCGTCAGATCCTGATCGACCTGCAAAACCTATGAGCTTCTTCCTGACAACGCCCACCGCCATCGACCTCGGCGTGAACATCGACCACGTCGCGACGCTGCGCAATGCACGCGGCACGCGCTATCCCGATCCGATCCGCGCGGCGCTCGCCGCCGAAGAGGCGGGCGCGGACGCGATCACGCTGCACTTGCGCGAGGATCGCCGCCACATCGTCGACGCCGACGTGCGCGAGCTGCGCCCGCTGCTGAAGACGCGCATGAACCTCGAATGCGCGGTGACGGCCGAGATGCTCGACATCGCCTGCGAAGTGCGTCCGCACGATGCGTGCCTCGTGCCGGAGAAGCGCGCGGAACTGACGACCGAAGGCGGTCTCGACGTGGCCGGCCACTTCGAGGCCGTGCGGGCGGCGTGCAGGCAGCTTGCCGACGCGGGTGTGCGCGTGTCGCTGTTCATCGACCCGGACGACACGCAGATTCGCGCCGCCCACGAAGCAGGTGCGCCGGTGATCGAGCTGCATACGGGCCGCTACGCCGAAGCGCACGACGAAGCGCAGCAGCAGCGCGAATACGAGCGTATCGTCGCGGGCGTGCAGACCGGCGCGCAGCTGGGCCTGAAGGTCAATGCGGGCCATGGGCTGCACTACACGAACGTGCAGCAGATCGCCGCGATCGACGGCATCGTCGAGCTGAACATCGGCCACGCGATCGTCGCGCACGCGATCTTCGCGGGCTGGGACAACGCGGTGCGCGAGATGAAGGCGATCATGGTCGCCGCACGCGTCGCCGCGCTGCACGGCGGCGCGCGCTGACGATGCGAGGCTGCCGCGCCCCGCACGCCGTTCGCGACGCTCTTGACCCGGCCTCGCCGGGCCACCCCCGCGGAGACTGACATGGCGATCTACGGTATCGGTACCGACATCGCGCAAGTGAGCCGCGTCGCGGCCGTGCTCGAGCGCACGGGCGGCCGGTTTGCCGAGAAGGTGCTCGGCCCCGACGAGCTACGCGTGTTCCACGCCCGGCGCGCGCGCTCCGAGGCGCGCGGCATCGCGTTTCTCGCGACGCGCTTCTCCGCGAAGGAAGCGTTCTCGAAGGCGATCGGGCTCGGCATGCACTGGCCGATGACGTGGCGTGCACTGCAGACGCTCAATCATCCGAGCGGCGAGCCGTACGTGGTCGCATCGGGCGAGCTGGCCGACTGGCTGGCCGCGCGCGGCATCACGGCGCGCGTGACGGTCAGCGACGAACGCGACTACGCGGTGTCGTTCGTGATCGCCGAGACGGACGCTGAAACGGCCGCCGCGCGTGCCCCTGCACCTGTTTCCCGAACCTCCTCCTGACGGAATTCCCGATTCGTTGACGTCATCCACCGCCTAAAGGCGGTGGATTCCCACACCTGGCGATGCATGTCCGCATCGGAGAATGTTCAGCGCAGCGTTGGTATCTCGATCATGCACGACACCACAGCCACTGCAGGCCCACTCTCTTATTCTCAGTCCCGCGATACCTTTCGGCCGCGCCGTGCTGCCTTGCGACCCGCACGCCGAACAGGACTGGGTCGAACCGCTTTCGTCGACTTCCTCGAACGTAGCAGTCCGTTGAGCGACTTCACGCGGTAGCGGTAGACAAGGATCATGCAGGTGATCCTAACCCGTGGAAGAAGCTGCCTGTCAACAGCACCCCTTTCCTTCCCGCCATCAATGGCGGAGTTTCTCGGAGCAAATTCTGATGAAAACGACTCCCGGCCCGGTCATGCTCGACGTCGTCGGCACGGCCTTGTCGCGCGACGATGCGCGGCGCCTCGCGCATCCGAATACCGGCGGCGTGATCCTGTTCGCGCGGCACTTCCAGAATCGTGCGCAGCTGACCGCGCTGACCGACTCGATCCGCGCGGTGCGCGAAGACATCCTGATCGCCGTCGATCACGAAGGCGGGCGCGTGCAGCGGTTCCGTACCGACGGCTTTACCGTGCTGCCCGCCATGCGCCGCCTCGGCGAACTGTGGGATCGCGACGTGCTGCTCGCGACGAAGGTCGCGACTGCCGTCGGCTACATCCTGGCCGCCGAACTGCGCGCATGCGGGATCGACATGAGCTTCACGCCGGTGCTCGACCTCGACTACGGGCACTCGAAGGTGATCGGCGATCGGGCGTTCCATCGCGACCCGCGCGTCGTCACGCTGCTCGCGAAGAGCCTGAATCACGGGCTGTCGCTCGCGGGCATGGCGAACTGCGGCAAGCATTTCCCGGGGCACGGCTTCGCGGAAGCCGATTCGCACGTCGCGCTGCCGACCGACGACCGCACGCTCGACGCGATCCTCGAACAGGACGTCGCGCCGTACGACTGGCTCGGGCTGTCGCTGGCCGCGGTGATTCCGGCGCACGTGATCTACACGCAGGTCGACAAGCGGCCGGCCGGGTTCTCGCGCGTGTGGCTGCAGGACATCCTGCGCGGCAGGCTCGGCTTCACGGGCGCGATCTTCAGCGACGACCTGTCGATGGAGGCCGCCCGCGAAGGCGGCACGCTCACGCAAGCAGCCGACGCCGCGCTCGCCGCCGGTTGCGACATGGTGCTCGTCTGCAACCAGCCGGACGCGGCCGAGGTCGTGCTGAACGGACTGAAGGCGCGGGCCTCGGCCGAATCGGTGCGGCGCCTCAAGCGGATGCGCGCGCGCGGCAAGGCGCTCAAGTGGGACAAGCTGATCGCGCAACCCGAGTATCGGCAGGCGCGGGCGCTGTTGAACAGCGCGCTCGCGTAAGCGGGCAGGGATGGCGCGAGTCGCGCCGTTCCGGTCTCCCCGAACGAAAGGCCGCGCAGTCGCGCGGCTTTTTTACGTGTTGCGACAGCCCTGAGTCGGGCAGTCGCCGGAGCGGGCTTTGATGCAACTAACGGTAAAACTCGACCAGCGCCCGCATGCAGGGGCGCGTCCGCTCAGTTCACCTTCATCCGTTGCAGCTTGTTGTACAGCGTCTTCGGGCTGATGCCGAGCAGCGTCGCCGCGCGGTGGCGCGTACCGCCGACCGCGTCGAGCGTTGCCCGGATCAGCAGATCCTCGACGTCGGACAGCGGCGTGCCGACCTTGATCTGCACGCTGCTGCCGTTCAGTGCGGCGCCAGCAGAGAAGCTGGCCTCGCCGGCGCGCAGCGTCTCGATGAAGTCGCCTGATGCGTCGTACGCGAAGCGCACGCGTTCCCGCAACTCGCGCACGTTGCCCGGCCATTCGTAGGACAGGCATTCGCGCACGAAGCCCGGCGCCGCGCGCTTGTCGGTCGTGCTGCGGCCGGTCGCGCGCGCTTCGCGGTTCAGTTCGTCGATCTGCGCATCCGCGATCGCGAGTGCGTCGCCGTCGCGTTCGCGCAGCGGCGGCATCGTGATCGACGCCGCGTCGAGGCGCAGCCACAGATCCTCGCGCAGCGTGCCGTTCGCCACCGCTTCGCGCGCCGGGCGGCGCGTGGCCGCGATCAGCCGGAAATCGCTGGTGATCGAGCTCGTGCCGCCGATCCGCATGAAGTTCTGCGAATCGAGCGCGTGCAGCAGCGCTTCCTGCAGCACGAGCGGCAGTGCGGTGATTTCGTCGAGGAACAGCGTGCCGCCGCCGGCCTGTTCGAACAGGCCGGATTCGCGGCGCTCGGCGCCGTCGAACGCGCCGCGTTCGTGGCCGAACAGCACGCTGTCGAGCGAGGCGCCGTGCCGGCCGGCCTGTGCGAGCATGCGGCAGTCGAACGACACGAACGGCCCTTTGCGGCGCCGGCTCAGCTCGTGCAGCGTGCGCGCGGCCAGCTTCTTGCCGGTGCCGGCCTCGCCGGAGAACAGCACGGCCGTTTCGGTGTGGGCGTTGTGCTCGATCATGTCGTACACGTGCTGCATCGCGTCGCTGCGGCCGACCAGCGCGCCGAAGCGGCCGAGATGGCGCAGCGACGCACGCAGCGACTGTACTTCGTCGATCAGCTCGTACGGGCGGGGAATCCGCGCGAGCAGGCTGCGCAGGCGCGGAATGTTGATCGGCTTGAGCAGGTAGTCCCAGATGCCGTGGCGCAAGCCCTCGATGGCGCTCTCGACCGTCGCGTTGCCCGTCAGCACGATCACCGGCAGCGAGCCGTTCGGCTGTTGCTGCGGCAGGTGCTGGAGCAGGTCGAACCCGCTGCCGTCCGGCAGGTTCAGGTCGACGAGCACGACGTCGGGAATCGAGCGGCCGAGCGCCGTGCGCGCTTCGGCGAGCGACGTGGCCGTGTCGACCGAGAAGCCGTCCGCGGCGAGCAGCGCGGTGAGGCCTGACAGGCTGTTGGGATCGTCTTCGACAATCAGGGCGTGTGGCATGGTGGACGCGAGTCGAGTCAAGAGAGGCGGGCTGTCGGCCAGCGGACCGCAGCCGCATGTCGGATTAAAGATTGATTTTATGCCCCGCCGAACGCGTCACGCGCATTATTTCTCCGGCGCTATAAAACAGTTACCGATGATACAAATTGAATATCTTTACCGGTGGCTTTTGTGCTGCGCATGGTTGCTGCCTGCGGCAGCTGTTGGCGCCAGACAAACAAAAAGCGCCCCGAAGGGCGCTTTGTTCGACGCGGATATCGCTGGCGCTTATGCGCGGCTGCGGTATTCGTTCGTGCGCGTATCGATTTCGATCTTGTCGCCGGTGTTGCAGAACAGCGGCACTTGCAGTTCGAAGCCGGTCGCGAGCTTCGCGTTCTTCAGCACCTTGCCCGACGACGTGTCGCCCTTGACGGCCGGTTCCGTGTAGGTGATTTCGCGAACGAGGATCGTCGGCAGTTCGACCGAGATCGCCTTCTCGTTGTAGAACACGACTTCGCAAGCCATGCCGTCTTCGAGGTAGTTCAGCGCTTCGCCCATCATTTCGGCTTCGACTTCGTACTGGTTGTAGTCGGCGTCCATGAACACGTACATCGGGTCGGCGAAGTACGAGTACGTCACTTCCTTGCGGTCGAGCACGACGACGTCGAACTTGTCGTCGGCCTTGTAGACCGATTCCTGGCCCGCGTTCGTCAGCAGGTTCTTCATCTTCATCTTGACGACGGCGGCGTTACGGCCCGACTTGTTGTATTCCGTCTTTGCGATGACCCAGGCATCGTTGCCGATCTGCACGACGTTGCCTACGCGGAGTTCCTGTGCGGTTTTCATAAAAAAACTGTCCTGATCAAATCAAATAAATAAGTGCCTGAGCGGTGCACAACGGGTGAGGCGCCAAGCAGATGCGTTCCGGTGGGCGCCCAAAGCTCAAACGCGAGCGCTTGCGTGGCCAGCCGTCGGATAACCGCTTATTTTAACTGAGATTTTGCGTATTCCGCCAGCTTTCCGGCGAGATCGCCAACGGCCGCGAGCGCGTCGGCCCAGCGGGCCGCATTGGCGTCCAGGGCGGCGCGGTGTTGCCAGAAATCGGCCCAGTCCGGCGTGCCGGCGCCGTTCCACGCGTGCCAGAACCGCTCGAGCGCCGTGCGGGGCGCGTCGGCGAGGCCGGCCGACAGGTGCGCGAGCGCGGCATCGAGCTTCGGCAGGTGCACGTCGTCGGCCTGCGGGTAGATGTGCCACACGAACGGCTTGCGCGCCCATTGCGCACGGACGAACGAATCCTCGCCGCGCACGAAATTCAGATCGGCGACCCACAGCAGCGGATCGTAGTCGGCCTGCGGAACGAACGCGAGCCCATGGGCGGTCAGGTTGCCGCTACGAGCGAGCGCGCCGGCGCCGAACGATTCGGCCCCGAAAAAACGCGCGACGGCGGGCGACAGGCGCCCGGCCGGCACGAGCGCGACCACCGGCGACGGGCCGTCGCGCCACTGCGCGAGCAGTGCATCGACGGCGGGATTCTCGTAGGCGAACAGGCTGACGACCGTCGTGCCGGGCGCCGGCGGCGCGCCGCCGGTCGCGCGCCGCCACCACGCGGCGCGGGCTGCCGGATCGGCGTCGAAGGCCGTGCGGCGCGCGTCGAGGTCGCGCTCCTTCGGCACGCCGCCGGTGCCCGCCGACAGGCCCGGGAAGAAGAACGTCTTCAGCAGCGGGTAGCGCGGATGCGGCGACGGCCGCAAATGGAAATCGGCGACCCAGTCCTCGGCGCTCAGGTATTCGAGGTTGATCCACACGGGGCGCCGCGCGCGCCGCGCCATCGCCGCGAGATAGGGAGCGGGCAGCTCGCACGCGAACGCCTCGATCACGACATCGGCGATGTCCAGCGCGTCGCCGACGTCCGCATGCCAGTGCTCGATCACGATCGCGTCGACCGTCTGCCGCGCGGCGTCGGGATCGACCTGCGGCAGCAGGCGCGCGAACGTGTGCAGGTCGTCGACGAACAGGCGAACCTGCCAGCCGTGCTCGTGCGCGAGCTGGCGCGCGACGCGCCAGCACACGCCGATGTCGCCGAAGTTGTCGATCACCGTGCAGAAGAGGTCGCAGGCGATCGGTTCGCCCGGCGCGAGCGGGACGGCGCGGAGGGGGATGGCGGTGGGGCGTGGCATCGAAGCGGGCCGGTGAATGCTCTAAACTGGCGATTCTAATAGACCCGTTCCGCGTTACAAGGCGCCCGGATCACGCATGACATCCCCAGAAGCCTCCGATACTCCGTTCGAACCGAAGAAGATCCTTGCGCAGTTGCCGCACATGCCGGGTGTCTATCGCTATTACGACACGGCGGGCGCCGTCCTCTACGTCGGCAAGGCGCGCGACCTGAAAAAGCGCGTGTCGAGTTATTTCACGAAGACGCAGCTGTCGCCGCGCATCGCGATGATGGTCACGCGCATCGCGCGCATCGAGACGACCGTCACGCGCTCGGAAGCCGAGGCGCTGCTGCTCGAGAACAATCTCATCAAGGCGCTCGCACCGCGTTACAACATCCTGTTTCGCGACGACAAGTCGTATCCGTACCTGAAGCTCACCGCGCACCGCTTTCCGCGGATGGCCTACTACCGCGGCTCGGTCGACAAGCAGAACCAGTATTTCGGGCCGTTCCCGAGCGCGTGGGCCGTGCGCGAGAGCATCCAGATCCTGCAGCGCGTGTTCCAGTTGCGTACCTGCGAGGATTCGGTCTTCAACAACCGCACGCGGCCGTGCCTGCTGCATCAGATCGGGCGGTGCACGGCGCCGTGCGTCGGCGCGATCTCCGACGAGGATTACGCGGTCGACGTGTCGAACGCCGCGCGGTTTCTGCTCGGCCGGCAGTCCGAAGTGATGAAGGAACTCGAGCAGAAAATGCACGCGTTCGCGGCCGAGCTGAAATTCGAGCAGGCGGCGGCCGTGCGCAACCAGATGAGCTCGCTCGCGACCGTGCTGCACCAGCAGGCGATCGAGGTCGGCAGCGACAGCGACGTCGACATCCTGGCGGTCGTCGCGCAGGGCGGACGCGTGTGCGTGAACCTGGCGATGGTGCGCGGCGGCCGGCATCTCGGCGACAAGGCGTATTTTCCGACGCACGTCGAAAGCGCGCTGACGCTCGCCGAAGGCGGGCTCGGTGAAGAGGCCGAGCCGGCGGAGGCGATCGACGCGCCGGCCGATGCAGTGCCCGACCAGCCCGCGCAAGAGGCCGGCGGCGCGCGTGCCACGGCGGCGGCCTCGGTCGAGGCCGAGGTGCTCGATGCGTTCATCGCGCAGCACTATCTTGGCAACCGCGTGCCGCCGGTGCTCGTCGTCAGCCATGCGCCCGCGAGCCGCGACCTGCTCGAGCTGCTGTCCGAGCAGGCTGGCCACAAGGTGTCGCTGGTGCGGCAGCCGCAGGGGCAGCGGCGCGCGTGGCTGTCGATGGCGGAGCAGAACGCGCGGATCGCGCTCATGCGGCTGCTGTCCGAACAAGGGTCGCAGCAGGCGCGCACACGCGCGCTCGCGGAGACGCTCGGCTACGACAGCGACGATCTTGCGACGCTGCGGATCGAATGCTTCGACATCAGCCACACGATGGGCGAGGCGACGCAGGCGTCGTGCGTCGTCTATCACCACCACAAGATGCAGTCGAGCGAGTACCGCCGCTACAACATCACGGGCATCACGCCGGGCGACGATTACGCGGCGATGCGGCAGGTGCTCACGCGCCGCTACGAGAAGATGGTCGAGCAGGCCGCGCAGGCGGCCGCCGCCGACGAAGCGGCCGGCATCGACGGCGAGTCGACGCGCCAGGCAGAGGCGTCGAGCCTGCTGCCGAACATCGTGCTGATCGACGGCGGCAAGGGCCAGGTCGAGATCGCGCGGCAGGTGTTCACCGAGCTTGGGCTCGATACGTCGATGCTGGTCGGCGTCGCGAAAGGCGAGGGGCGCAAGGTCGGCCTCGAGACGCTGGTGTTCGCGGACGGCCGCGCGCCGCTCGAGCTCGGCAAGGAGAGCGCCGCGCTGATGCTCGTCGCGCAGATCCGCGACGAGGCGCACCGCTTCGCGATCACCGGCATGCGGGCGAAGCGGGCGAAGGCGCGCCAGACGTCGCGGCTGGAGGAGCTCGAGGGCGTCGGCGCGAAGCGCCGGCAGCGGTTGCTCGCGCGCTTCGGCGGGTTGCGCGGCGTGGTGGCCGCGAGTGTCGAGGAACTGGCGAGCGTCGAAGGCATTTCGCACGCGCTCGCCGAGCAGATCTACAAGCAGCTTCACTGACGCGGCCGTGCGGCCGGCGGCGTTGCCAGCGTTCTTGTGGCAGGCCGGTCGACACGGCACAATTGCGAATCCTTTACTGTCCCGCATGCCATGCCGTTCAATTTCCCGATTTTCCTGACGTGGGTACGGATCGTGCTGATTCCGCTCGTCGTCGGCGTGTTCTATCTGCCGGACACGGTGATGGGCGGCGCGCACCGCAATCTCGCGGCGGCGGCGATCTTCATCCTCGCCGCGCTGACCGACTGGTTCGACGGATTCCTCGCCCGCAAGTGGAACCAGACGTCGTCGTTCGGCGCATTTCTCGACCCGGTGGCGGACAAGCTGATGGTGACGGCCGCGCTGCTGATCCTCGTGCAGATATCGCGGGTCGACGCGGCGATCGCGCTCGTGATCGTCGGTCGCGAGATCGCGATTTCGGCGCTGCGCGAATGGATGGCGCAGATCGGCGCGTCGAAGAGCGTCGCGGTGAACCAGCTCGGCAAGTTCAAGACCGCGTGCCAGATGGTCGCGATTCCGATGCTGCTGTTCTACGGGCCGCTGCCGCTCGGCGTCGTGACGATCGATACGCGCGTGTGGGGCGAGTGGCTGATGTATCTCGCGGCGGTGCTGACGATCTGGTCGATGCTGTACTACATGAAGCTCGCGTGGCCGCAGATTCGCGAGCGCGGCGGCGCGTGACCCGCGTCGCCTCTGCGCGTCTGCCTCCGCGCAGTCTCGGTGGCAGCGGTTTTTGTAAAAAGGGCTGGAAAAGCCCTTGACATACGAATGTGCCTTCGACATAATCTCGCTTCTCCGCTGCACGACGAAGTGAATGTGTGACGGAGAAGCAGTAGTGCAGCAATACGCGGGAGTAGCTCAGTTGGTAGAGCGCAACCTTGCCAAGGTTGAGGTCGCGAGTTCGAGACTCGTCTCCCGCTCCAGATTTTTCTGGCAGCGCGTGGTACGGCGAAGCGCTGCAGATGCAGGACACATGCGGGAGTAGCTCAGTTGGTAGAGCGCAACCTTGCCAAGGTTGAGGTCGCGAGTTCGAGACTCGTCTCCCGCTCCAGATTTTTCCGGCAGCGTGTGGTACGGCGAAGCGCTGCAGATGCAGGACAATGCGGGAGTAGCTCAGTTGGTAGAGCGCAACCTTGCCAAGGTTGAGGTCGCGAGTTCGAGACTCGTCTCCCGCTCCAAGTCATGGGAAGCCACGCTTCCCTTTTTATTTGATGGACTTCCGGTCCTCGAATAAAAATCTGTCGCTTGCCTCACGGCATCCGGACAGTCCGCTTTTGGCGCGATAGCAAAGCGGTTATGCAGCGGCCTGCAAAGCCGTTTAGGCCGGTTCGACTCCGGCTCGCGCCTCCAAGTAGAACGAGATAAAGCCCTGAGAAATCAGGGCTTTTCTTTTTTCTGCGGCGCTTTCATTCTTGTAATAGAGTTGCCTAGAGTGGTACAAAGTCGCCTCTAACCACTCAAGAAACACGCGTAACCACGCCTAAGTCGGCTCTTTGGCCGTATAGGTGAGTTCGCATTAGCGCATGGCAACCAAGCGTGTTCGAGTGGTTGAAGCAGACGATCCCGGAAACCCTCACCGATATCCAGCGTGCTGCGAGGTTCTATTACCTGCAGAAAAGTTGCTTTGGCGGGAAGTTGGAGGGGCAAACTTTCGGGACGCGAACCGAACATCCGCCGGGCCTGAACCTGTTGCGGCTTGAAGAAGAATTGTCGGCGGCTCACTTGCGGCTCGCGAACGCGTATATCGAGAGGCTGGATTGGGCCGCGTGTATCGATCGATATGACCGACCGCACACACTGTTCTACCTCGATCCACCGTATTACGAGACGGAAGGGTATGGCGTGCCGTTTCCGTTCGGCGAGTACGAGAAGATGGCGCAACGGCTGCGGTCGATCAAAGGGCGCGCGATCGTGAGCCTCAATGACCATCCGGACATTCGGCGCGTGTTCGACGGATTTCACATCGAGACCGTGCCGATTCAATACACGGTCGGCGGTGGGAGGGGTGTCGAGCGAAACGAACTGATTATTTTCAACTGGGACGACGCAGCGCAGCCCGTGGGTCTGTTCTAGTCGAAGGTGTCGGCGCGAAACATCGTGCCGACACCGCGCTTACAGATCGTCGAAAGCGGGAAGGAGATCTTGCTCCACGAGTCGGATCTCGATGCGGTTAGCAGCTTCGATGTGCTCGGGGTTCTTCGTCGAGAACGGTGCGTCGGTAGTGCTGACGATGATGGTGCCGGTTTGGTTCTTTCCGGGCTCAGGCGTGGCCACCACTTCGCGTGCCTCGGGGACCTGCTGCTGCGTAATCACGGTGGGCAGGTAGATCATCCAGCCGACGCCGGGCTTGTCGTCAAACACCTGTCGTGCCGCGTAGCTTCTCGGGCCGACAGCGGCGTATGCGGGTTTGAATGCAGCCGTAGCAGCACGAACGATTTTCAACACTGAATCCAGATTGCTGAGAATCGTCTTGTTCGACAGAGAAAGTTCGAACGTGTTGACGTAGCCCGGTTCGTTGAGATGGCACGAAATGGTTGTGCCTTCGTTGATGTCCTCGTTACCGTCCCAAAGGCTCACGTATGTTGCATCCGGATGATCGCCAAACTTGTGTTTCAGTACAGCGAGAATGGCGGTCGATGGTGAGCCATCGTCGAATGCCTGATATAGCCGTGCTTCCTCTCGGCTCTGCCCGCGTGCATACCATTGATTGATCGTCGGCTCGATCTCGGCGAGCGCATGTGTGACGACTTGAATGCGTGACAAGACTTCAGCGAAGTTGGTCGGCTCAAGTGAGTCATCCTTGAATTTCAGTCTGATATCCATGATCGTCGCGGTTAAGGTTGCCAGACGGATGCTACTTTATTCTCGATCAAGGCTGGGAGCATGTACTCGCGCAATTCGGCTTCTTCGAAGAACCACTTCAAGCGGGCCGGTGGGTTCATATTCACCTTCTTCGCTTGGGTATTCAGTTGGCTAAACAGAGATTCGTATCCCTCGAACCACGTTTGCGCCTTCATCTCGCCTTCGTCGTTTCGTCTAAGGAACTGAGCATAGTGTGACTTCGCTTCTTGAAGCAGGCATTCTGCTGGTACGAACCCGTCAAACTCAGTGCCGAGCCAAACCCACTCTTCGTTCCATCCTTCTTCGATGCTGTACGGCCGCCCGGTTATCCGCCCTTGATACTTGCGGGAGCGAGGCGACATGTTGTGCTTTTTGTTTTCCGCGGCCCCAGTCTCTTCAGGCGGGCATTTTTTGCATTTTTCCCCCGTGCGCGGGACAGCCTTGGCGTCGGTCTTGGCCTTGCTCTCATCCTTCGTCGTGTCGCTAGACAGGCTCGCCGTTCCCGCCAGTCCGATCCCTCCCAATAAGGCGGCGCCAGCGCGCGCCAAGACCGGCCCAAGCTCCGCCAATACCCCCTCCAGTAGTGGAAGTGCTGCTCCCATGCTCAAACCCCCCGTTGTATTCCGGATGTTCGACGCGCCACTTTATGACGCGCAAGTAGTCGTGAAATCGTTCGTCTGGTGATCGGCCTGGACGTGTGAGCCACGCGTGCGTGGCGGGCTTCGTGTAGAAGCTAGGCGCGTACGCTTCGATTCGCAGAAACGCTTCCACGTTTTCATCTGCATGGATGCCGAGTTGACGCGCGGCGTTGTATGCGTTCCATAGACGCGTTGACAGAGTGTTGTCGTCGGCAAGTTTGGGATCGGCTTTGACAAGATCCTGCCTGACGCGCTCGACGTATCCGCGCGCGTCGATCTCGGCAAGGCCGGCGATCTGTTCGCTGGTCAGCTCAAGCATGCGGGTGTACTCCCCTGAGTATTCCATTTACTTCGACAAGCCAGTCGAATGTCGGCACGAAGAACTGCATGCGCTGCGTGAATTCCATCAGCGAAGCCACGTCGGCCATGATTCGGGCATCGTAGAAGCGGAGCAGGGCAGTGCTTCCATCCGGCAAGCGTACGTCGAGCCGGCCGCGCAGCTCGTCAGCGAGTGATTCGATCGGATATGCGCTGATCAGCCACGACACACCGGTGGAGCTGCTGGCCATGGTGGAGAGGGTTCGCCGAATATTGCCAGCGGCCGTCTCGTACGCAAACAGCCATGGCCCAGCGTCTGCGAGTGACGCGTCCTGCGTGCCGTCGAATACGGCTATGGCCGACTGCGATCGTTGGGGCGATGAACCGCCGGCCGCATCAGCGTACAGAAGGCCATCGACAAGGGCGTACAGATGCACCTGCATGGTCAACTGCTGTTGACGCTTGATGAAGTAAGCCTCGATCGAATTTCCGGTCATGGGCTATCCGCGCGCGATCATCGTCGCGGCATTCTCGGCCGCGGCTTTCAGGCATTCGAGACAGAGCGTCGGCGAGGGGGCAAGCGCTGCAGCCGCGGCTGCGACAGCTGCGACTGCGCCGCCCGACGTCGCTTCGCCTGATCCGACGTCGTCGAATGTCGCGGACGACTGCGAGGCGATCAACGTCGCTCCGCACGCGGTTTTCATGCCCTCGACGGCGGTTTCTCGTCCGTCGAACGTGTGCGAGTATTGCCGCCCCGTCGGCAGGGTCGGAAAGACCCCCTTGCACTGCGGGCAAAGTACCTTGTGTCCGACGCCGGCAACGGGCTTTCCATCAATGGTCGAGGTCGCGCTGCCCTCCAGCACGCGGCCGCCATGCGTCGTCGTATCGCCGACGCAGATCATGGCTCTGGCCATATGTTCTCTCGTAGGTTTGGTTTTCGTATGAATTTACCATTTCCGGGGGAACGTCTGATCGTTGGCCACCTCGCGCTCAGTCAACTATTGTCAATCGAAGCGAGCGCCGTCGATCATGCGGCGGAGCAGGTCAAGCGCGAACGAATCGGGATAGCCGTTCTTCTTCAGCTCCAGCTCGGCCGCGCAGACCATTTTTTCCATGAGCCGCAGCGCTCGGCGGACATGCATCACTGACCTGCCGTGGATTTTTGGGCCTCGCGTGCGAGCCAGTCTGTCTGCGAAGTGCTTGACGGAGCGAGGCAATCGCATCGGGCGAGAGGATCGTCATGGTGCAGGCGAAAAGTTACTTTGGCGGCTCGCGTCGGCCCAGATCTTCTCTCGCGAAGTTCGCATTTCAGCCAAGAACCGCCATTGAAAGATAGAATTTGAGCAGCCGTACTATTTCGTTTGCGGACATTCGTGCTGAACGTGTAGGTGGCCGCTGCAGGGGCGAGTGGGCGACTTCCCCTACATCGGTACGAGCAACCTTTCCGCTAAACTCTGCGGACTAACATCTCACAAAGACGGACGCACATGGCAGGGGCCCACAAGATTACACCTTCAAACCCACGACTCTCGTCGCCGCTCGCCTTGGTCAACCAGATGATCGCGGATATGTCGCGTCAACGCTCGTTGCTTGTGCGCGCGACAGTCGGGATATTGCTTGTCGCCAGCGTGTTTTCAGGGTGTGCGCCCCTATCGGCGTCTGCGCCGATGGATCCTCAACAACGATCTGCCGCAGAGCAGCGGAATGCAAATGCGTTGTATAGCCAGAAAGTGTTGGCATATAAGCCGATGTTTGAGAATCCTGGCGGCTATGGTCGAGCGCAGATACTGGAAGCGTACGAGGCAGTGCTGCAGCAGTACTCCGCCGCAGCAATCGCTTATGCCCGCACCATTTATCCCGAGGCTCGACAGACGCTTCCACCTTCCCTGCAGCCATTGCCGACGCCGTCGGGGCCGGTCACGCTGGCGGTTGTCAATCGCGACTACGAACATGTGCTCGGAATGGACGCTGCTTTGTGGGAGATGAATATGGCGGCAAAGTTCGGGCGACCATCCAAGTTGCCGATACCGAAATACACCGGCCCTGTGCTCATCATGCCGCCTGCGCCACCGTTACCGCCCCTGCAGGATGTTCGCGATCCAAAGTTCGCGCGGCTCGTGACCATGACGAAGAAACTCGACGATGCGCAGAAGGCCGATCTGGCACGAGAGCAAGCCGCGATCGAGCAACAGTATGCCGACCAAGCCGCGTGGAGGGCTCGACACCCCACGGGGCAGTATGACCACATCGACCCGAGGACCGGACTACCGTATGCGCCTCCGCAACAGGAGACGCAGCGATGGTGCATGATGGGCGGTGGCCGGGTGCCTTGCTGAAACAGATCTGTTGGCGGTGTGCGCTTCCCAAATCGTCCATTGGGTTGATCTGGAGTACTCGCCGGTAGTAGACGTCCCATTCTAGGGGGCTGCGCCGATCATTCGCAAAGTGGCTAATTTGAGTGGCTAATCAACGTAGATCATTGAATTTGCAAGTTTCGCCACGGCCTGCAAAGCCGTTTAGGCCGGTTCGACTCCGGCTCGCGCCTCCAAGTAAGAAAAGAAAAAGCCCTGAGAAATCAGGGCTTTTTCTTTTTGTGCGCCGAGCATGGGCGCCCGCCTGCGGGTGCTAGTCCCGACATAACTGATCACCGCAAATACAGCGAAGCGAAACTGCACGAGGGTGGAAGCGTGGTGCAATGATGCGCTGATCGGCATGTGTCGCCGCACGGGCCGGCTGACCGTGGCGGGCCTCACATATTCTGTCGGGAACATGGTTTCCTCATATTATTTAATAATCTCGGAAGAGCGGGCCACCGGTACTGTTTTGTCGGCGCTTCACGTTCGATAGACTCTAGCCGTTTCCGGTTTTCGGTCAGTTTGGCGCTGCACCCGTCAATGCGTCGAGCCGATCCTGTATGCGCACTCACGCCCGGTGCGGGCGTGCACAATGAGCAGCGAGGAGATTCATGCAACCCCGGACGGCAGCCCCTTATTTCGTTGTGGCAGTCGGTGTCGTGATCGCATGCGCGCTGATGGGCCTGTGCGTGCTGCAACTGTTCCAAAGCCGCCATGACGCACTGGAGCGGGCCAGCGAAACCTCGCGCAATCTCGGCCTGATGGCCGAGCGCGACATCGAGCGCAACTTCGAACTCTACGATCTGTCCTTGCAGGCGCTGATCCATGGTCTGCAACGTCCCGACGTGATGGCAGCGGCGCCCGCGCTGCGGCGGGGCGTGTTGTTCGATCATGCAATGACGGCGCAATTCATCGGATCCCAACTGGTGCTCGATGCCGACGGAAACATCATTCTGGATTCGGCCAACGACGTGCCGCGCAAGGGCAATTTTGCCGATCGCAAGTACTTCACCGTCCATCGCGACAACCCGAACGTGGGGCTCTATGTCAGCGACCCATTCGCGTCGCGCTTGCGCGCCGGCATGCTCAGCATTGCGCTGTCGCGGCGCATATCGAATCCGGATGGCTCGTTTGCCGGTATCGCGCTGATCGCGATCAACCTCGAATATTTCCACAAGCTGTTCGCCGGATTGTCATTGGGACAACATGGCTCGATATCGCTGATCGGCAAGGACGGCATCATGATCATGCGGCAGCCGTACGACGTCCGGACTATCGGCCGCGATCTCGGCAAGGCCGCAACGTTTCAGCGCTTCCGGCGCGCACCCGATGGCTCGTTCTCGGAAACGTCGTCGATCGACGGCGTGCGCCGTCTCTACTACTTCAAGAATTTTCCGAGTCTGCCACTGATCATCATGGTCGCAGAGGCGGAGCAGGACATTTATGCCGCGTGGCGCCGCCGCGCCACGACGATCGGTCTACTCGTCGCGACATTCGGCGCAGCCTTCATTGCGCTATCCGTATTTCTCAGCGCGCAGCTGCGGCGTCGGATGCGCGCCGAATCCGAGCTCGAACTGCTGGCTCGCACCGACGGGCTCACCGGCCTCAACAATCGCCGCACCTTTGGCGAGGTTCTGGACCGGGAGTGGCGCCGTGCGCGGCGAGCCCATTCCGTTTTCTCGTTGCTGTTCGTCGATGTCGATCGTTTCAAGGCCTACAACGATACCTATGGTCACCAGGCGGGCGACGATGCGCTGGCTGCAGTCGCGCGCTGCATCGGCGACAACATTCGCCGACCGATCGATACAGCGGCTCGCTACGGCGGAGAGGAATTCGTCGTGCTGCTGCCTGACACACCAGAGACGGGGGCAGCCCAGACTGCTGAACGAATACGCGCGGCGATCAACGAACTGGCGCTCGAGCACGCGGGAAGCGAATACGGGCGCGTGACCGCCAGTATCGGGTTGGCGAGTTGGGTGCCGGATCAGGACGGCGAGCCTGGAGCGATCATCAAGGCGGCCGACGAGGCGTTGTATTACGCGAAGGCAACCGGTCGGAACAAGGTTTCCAGCTTTCAGTCGTCGGTTTGACGGTGGCCCACCCGCGGAGGATTGTCGAAGTTATTTTCGTTTCGGGCCGTCGGTGACTCCGCGAAGACTTGTCATTTACGGACGAGAAAAGTCCCGCGGGGCACTTCCTTTGCCGCGTCGCGGTGGGTGCGACGGCCGCCACGCGAGGCGAGATCACCCGTCCACCGGCTGTGCCGGCGTCTCGAGCTTCAACTGATAGAACGCCGCATCGAGCCAGCGGCCGAACTTGAATCCCGCTTCCGCGATCGTGCCTGCGTGCACGAACCCCAGCTTCGTATGCAGTGCGATGCTGCCGGCATTGGCCGCGTCGATGCAGCCCACCAGCACGTGCACCTGCGCTTCGCGTGCACGCCGGACCACTTCGCGCAGCAGCAGTTCGCCGAGCCCGCGACCGCGCTGGTCCTGGCGCACGTAGACGCTGTGTTCGACCGTGTACTTGAACGCCGGAAATGCGCGGAACGTGCCCCAGCTCGCGAAGCCGAGCAGCGTGCCCGCCGCGTCGACGGCGCCGATGACCGGAAAGCCGCCCGCGCGCTTCGTCGCGAACCACGCGACCATCGCTTCCGGCGGGCGCGGCCGGTAGTCGTACAGCGCGGTCGAGTTCAGGATCGCGTCGTTCAGGATCTCGAGGATGGCCGCTGCGTGTTCGGCCTCGCTGCAATCGATCAGGCGCACGTCGTCGCGCGGTGTCGGGGAATTCATGCGGGTTCCTTCCTGTTGGCTTTAAACCGCTTGCGCACGCGATGCACGCATCACGCGCTCCGCACGGCGGCGGATGCATCGCAGATCGCGACGACATAGCGCGCGGCATGCGACGACGGATTGCTGAAGATCAGCGGCTGGTCGAGCCGCATGGCCAGACAGTCGCCTTCGTGAAGTTCGTGGAGCGTGTCGCCGAACGTGACGTCGACGCGGCCGCTGATGATCCACACCTGCTGATGCAGCGCGCTTTCGCGCCCGCCGCTGTCGTACGCGACGCGCGCGCCGGGCGGGAAATCGACCTCGACGAGCTGGAGCGGCGACGGCCAGCCGGCCGGCGACAGGTTGCGCCGCACATAGCCGGACGCCGGATCGCGCCATTCGACCTGCTGCGCGCGCCGTGCGAGCGGCTGGGCGGGCGCATCGTTCCGGTCGCCGCCGAACAGCCCGGCCAGCGATACGCCGAGGCCGGCCGCGAGCTTGTCGAGCACGACGGCGGTCGGGCTGGCCGATGCGCGTTCGATGAGCGAGATCATCGAACGGCTGACGCCGGAGCGCGCGGCGAGCGCGTCGAGCGTGTAGCCTCGAACGGTGCGCAGATCGCGCACGCGCCGGGCAATGCGTTCGTTGATGCCGGTATCGTCGGCTGCGGTGATCGCAGATTCTTTCATGATGGATTGATTTTCCAGCAAACTGGAATTCGATGTCAACGGCATTCGCCGCGGCTCGTCGAGCGAGGCGGGAGTCGAATGGCTTGCCCGGGCGTCGCGTGCGGCGTAATATACGAAACAGCTACGTTTCGTTTAATTGGGGATATATGGGCATCATCAAGATTTCCGAGCACATGCATGAACGGCTGCGCTCGACGAGCACGGCGCTGAGCCGGTCGATCAACGCGCAGGCCGAACACTGGCTGCGCGTCGGGATGCTGGCGGAACTCAACCCGGCGCTGTCCTACGGCGACATCTGCAAGATGTTGATCGAAGCCGAGGCGCGGGGCGGCGACGCGAGGGCGGCGGAACCGGTCGCGCATCACATCGAGCAGGTGGCGTAATGGCGAAGCGAGAAATCCCGATCCGCGGCGCTGCGGAAATCGCGAAATCGCGCGAAGCCGCGAAGCTCGCGTCGCAGGTGCTGACGATGATCGCCGAGCATGTGAAGCCGGGCGTCACCACCGACGAGCTGGACGCGCGCTGTCGCGAGTACATCGTCGACGAGCTGGGTGCGATTCCCGCGAACATCGGCTACCACGGCTATCCGAAGACGCTGTGCACGTCGGTCAACCACGTGGTCTGTCATGGCATTCCGACGTCGCGGCCGATGCGCGACGGCGACATCGTGAACCTCGACATCGCGGTGATCAAGGACGGCTGGTTCGGCGACACGAGCCGCATGTATTTCGTCGGCGAACCGAACGAACTCGCGCGGCGGCTCGTCGCGGCGACCTACGAGGCGATGCATGCCGGCATCCGCGCGGTGCGTCCGGGCGCGACGCTCGGCGACGTCGGCTACGCGATCCAGCAGGTCGCGCATCGCGAAGGGTTCAGCGTGGTGCGCGAGTATTGCGGGCACGGCATCGGCGACGTCTATCACGACGAGCCGCAGGTGCTGCACTACGGCCGCCCGGGCACCGGCGTACCGCTGCGGCCGGGGATGATCTTCACGATCGAGCCGATGCTCAACGCGGGCAAGCGCGATACGCGCGTGCTGGCCGACGGCTGGACGGTCGTCACGAAGGACCATTCGCTGTCCGCGCAGTGGGAGCACATGGTCGTGGTGACGGAAACGGGCTTCGAGGTGCTGACCGAGGATGCGACGCCGCAGGCGTTCGCCGCGTCTTCCGGCGCGCACGCAGCCTGACGCGGCCTGATGCGGCCAGCGCGCCGCATCCGGCGGCGCGGCGTTGCAATGAAACGGGCCCCTTCGCGGGGCCCGTGTCGTTCGCGGCGGCCGGCGCCGCCGCGCAGCGACGGTCAACCGCGCGCCTTCCGCCACGCGTGTTCGACGAACGCGCGGCACAGCGCTTCCATTCCTTTGCGGTCTTCGTCGTCGAAGCGCGCGGCGACCGGGCTATCGACATCCCATACGCCGATCAGCGTGCCGTCGCCCGCCACCAGCGGCACGACGATTTCCGATTCCGACGCCGCATCGCACGCGATATGGCCGGGGAAGTCGTGCACGTCGCGCACGACCTGCGTCTCGCGGGTTTGCGCGGCCGTGCCGCACACGCCCTTGCCGAGGGCGATCCGCACGCACGCGGGCTTGCCCTGGAACGGCCCGACCACGAGCTCGGTGCCGTCGAAGAAGTAGAAGCCGGCCCAGTTCAGGCGATCGAGCGAGTGATAGACAAGCGCGGAGAAATTCGCCGCATTGGCGGTCAGGTCGCGTTCGGATTCGACGAGCGCGCGGGCCTGCTCGACGAGCGTCGCGTATTGATCGGCCTTGGAGGCGGTGGGGTCGTTGGACAGCGTGAACATGGCGGGAAAGCGATAGGGGTTGTCAAAAGGCGCACTGACGGCGCACTGCGCGTACCGCAGTCTACGGCACGCGCGGGCGGTCTGCAGCGCACGATGGGGTGGGAGGCGGCACGCTCAGTCGGGTTCGAGCGCGGCGAACCGCTCCGCCAGAAAGTCGAGCAGCGCCCGGACCGCGGGCAGCAGCCCGCGACGCGATGCGAACACCGCGTGCACGATCTCGCGGCGCGGCGCCCAGTCGGGCAGGACGGTCGTCAGTTCGCCGCGTGCGACTTCGTCGCGCACCATCATCGTCGGCAGCTGCACGATGCCGACGCCTGCGACGGCCGCCGCGCGCAGCGCGAGCATGCCGCCCGTCACCAGGCGCGGCTGGTGATGGATTTCCGCCTGCGCGCCGTCGGGCCCGCGCAGCCGCCACACGTGCGTGGACTGCGGCACGCCGTGATCGAGGCTCGGCAGGCGCGCGAGATCGGCGGGAACGGCCGGCACGCCGTGCTCGCGTAGCAGCGCGGGGCTCGCGACGAGACACTGGCCGCGCTCGGCGAGCACGCGCAGCGCGAGATCGCTGTCCTCGAGCGGCGGCGGACGCACGCGGATCGCGACGTCGATCCCTTCGCCGACCACGTCGACGCGCCGGTTGGTCGCTTCGAGATGGATCTCGACGCGCGGGCAGGCGGCCATGAATGCGGCGATCATCGTGCCGACCAGCGAATCGAGCAGCACGATCGGGCAACTGACGCGCACGATGCCGCGCGGCTCCTCGTGCAGCAGCGCGATCGCCTCGTCGGCGGCGTCGGCCTCGACGAGCATCGCGCGGCAATGCGCGTAATAGGTCTGGCCGACGTCGGTGACCGTGAAGCGGCGCGTCGAACGCTGGATCAGCCGCATCCCGAGCCGCGCCTCGAGCAGCGCGATTCGGCGGCTCAGCTTCGATTTCGGCATGTCCAGCGCGCGTCCGGCCGGCGCGAAGCCGCCGTGTTCGACGACCTGCACGAAGTAGTAGAGATCGTTGAGATCCCGCGCTTTATCGTTCATGAAATGGAACGCTGAGTGCGATTTCGGCAGTCTACCGGATGGATCGTTCCATCTCTATATTGTTATTCAAAGATGCGAAACACGGGTTTCGCCGCAATATGGAGAAGGGCAATGAAGAAGATCCAGGGTGTCTACAGTGCGCCGCGCGGCCATTGGGTCGGCGACGGTTTCCCGGTGCGTTCGATGTTCAGCTATCAGTCTCACGGCGCGCATCTGAGCCCGTTCCTGCTGCTCGACTACGCCGGGCCCGCGAACTTCGAGCCGGCTTCGGCGCCGCGCGGGGTCGGCCAGCACCCGCACCGCGGCTTCGAAACGGTGACGATCGTCTACGACGGCGAAGTCGCGCACCGCGACTCGACCGGCGCGGGCGGCACGATCGGCCCGGGCGACGTGCAGTGGATGACGGCCGCGAGCGGGATTCTGCACGAGGAATTCCACTCGGAGGCGTTCACGAAGCGGGGCGGCCCGCTCGAGATGGTGCAGCTGTGGGTGAACCTGCCCGCCGCGGACAAGATGGGCGCGCCGGGCTACCAGACGCTGCTGAACGCCGATATCCCGGTGGTCGAGCTGCCGGAAGGCGCCGGGCGGGCGCGGATCATCGCTGGCGAACTCGACGGGCGGCGCGGCCCGGCCCGCACGCACACGCCGATCGACGTGTGGGACGTGCGGCTCGTGGCAGGCGGCCACGCGCGGTTCCCGATCGCCGAAGGGCGGACGCTCGCGGTAGTCGTGCTGAGCGGCACCGTGCAGGTGAACGGCGAGACGGTGGCGCGCGAAGCGCAGTTCGTGCAACTCGGCCGCGACGGCCGAGACGTCGAGATCGAGGCGAACGGCGACGCGAAGCTGCTGATCCTGAGCGGCGAGCCGATCGACGAGCCGGTCGTCGGTTACGGCCCGTTCGTGATGAACTCGCAAGCGGAGATTCGCACCGCGATCGAGGACTTCAACAACGGCCGCTTCGGTCGGATGCCGGCATGACGAGCAGGCCCCGCGCGATGCGGGGCTTTTTTTCGCGTGCGGGCAGGCAGTCGCGCGGGATACGCGCTTCGGGGCATAATCGACGGTTGCCGCGCGCCGGCCGGCGCGCCCGAATCAGGACCCCACATGAACGCATCCGCACCCGCCGCACTTCCGAGCACCGCCGATCTCGACTGGCGCTGGAAACCCTTCGACGCGCTGACGGCGCGCGAAATCTATTCGATCCTCGAAGCGCGCAGCGCCGTCTTCGTCGTCGAACAGAACTGCGTGTATCGCGACATCGACGATGCGGATCAGGCCGCGTGGCATCTGGCGGCCTTCGATCCGGCCGGCCGCCTGGCCGGTTATCTGCGCGTGCTGCTGCCCGACGCGCAGCATACCGACGTGCGCATCGGCCGCGTGCTGACGACCGCCGCGTTTCGCGGCGCGGGCCTCGGCAACGGGCTGCTGTCGCGCGCGCTCGAGCATATCCGTGCGCAGTGGCCGGAAACGCCGGTGAGCCTGCATGCGCAGGCCCACTTGCAGCGTTTCTACGGGGCATTCGGCTTCACGCCGAGTTCGGACGTGCACGACGAGGACGGCATTCCGCACGTGTGGATGAGCAGCGCGCGCGCGTGACGCGCGCCGCGGCGGTCAGTGCGCGGCGCGTGCGACCGGCGGCTCGTCCGCAGGCTGCGCGGCCCGTTCGCCGATCAGGCGCCCGCGCGCGGACAGCCGCAGCCAGTGCCGCAGCGCGATCAGCGCGCCGATCACGCTCATCATCGAGCCGGGAATCCACAGCAGCAGGCCGCCGATCTGCTGGTCGCGCATCGGGCTCAGCCACGTGAACGCGCGGCCGCAGATCGAGTAGATCGGATACAGCTCGTGCGGCGTGAAGAAGATCAGCGCGCCGAGCGCGATCTGCGGCGGGATCGCAGCGACGACGATCAGGATCCGGCGGCCCGGCGACAGCCGCGCGGGCGGCGCGGGACGCGGATCGACGACGAGCCACCAGAACAGCAGCCCGTCGATCACCATGCTCCAGTTCATCACGCGATACAGGCGCCAGTCGAGCATCGCGATGAAGTGGATCGGCGACAGCAGCCAGAAATAGATCAGCCCGACGAACAGCACGACCGCGACGACCGGATGGAACACCACGTCGAGCGTCGCCCGTACCGGCGCCCACGCAAGCGCGGGACGCACGAAGCGCTGCCGCCAGCGGAACGGAATGCCCGCCCGGATCGCCGCGCCCGGATAGGACAGCGCGATGAAGAACGGCCCGAGGTGATGCAGCACGAGGTGCTGCGCGCGGTGCAGGAAGAATTCGTGCTCGAAGAAATAGTCGAGCCGCGTATGCAGCGCGATGTAGAGCGCCGTCAGCCCGAACCAGAACGAGAACTGCCGCAGCGGCGACACCTTCGCCTTCTTCACGCCGCGCGCGAACAGCACGGCGGCCGTGAGCACCGCGATGACCACGGTCGGCGACGGTTCCCACGGATCGAGCCAGTACAGGAGGTTCATCGCGCGCGCATCACTTCGCCTTGGCCGGCGATTTCACGGCGAACGGCGCATCGACCGTTTCGCCGTCGGAGAATTTCAGGCGCAGGTGCACGGTGTCGCCCGGTTTGATCGCGTGCTTTGGCTCCTCGAGCATGAAGTGATAGCCGCCCGGCGCGATGTCGACCTTGCCGCGCGCGGGGATGGTCAGCTTGTCGACCATTTCCATCTTCTGCGTCGAGCCGTTCGATACCGTCTGGTGCAGCATCGCCATCCCGTAGTCGGGGCTGTCGACGTCGACGAGGTCGATCGGCTTGTCGCCGGTGTTCACGAGCGTCACGTAGCCGCCGGCGGGCAGCTTGTTCGGCAGCCAGCGCACCCACGCGTTCTGCGCGCTGATCGCGCCGGAGGCATATGCGTGGGCGCCGGCGCACAGCGCGGCGAGGAGGGCGAGCGTCTTGAGTGTCGTTTTCGTGTTCATGGCGCGGTTCAGGTCGTGGAGGCGGTGTCGATGATCCGGCGCACATCGGCGGCGATGGCGTCGGGCGAATCGCGATCGGTCGCGAGCAGGCGTGCGCGGCCGGTCGCGTCGAAGATGTAGACGGCCGAGCTGTGCGTGACTTCGTAGCCGCCGGACGGATCGCGTTTTTCCATCTGGTACGCGACGCGATAGCGCTTGGCGAGCGACTCGATCTGGCCGTCGGTGCCGGTCAGCCCGCGCGCATGCGCGGGGTCGAACGCGGCGACATAGGACTGCATCGCCTGCGGCGTATCGCGCGCGGGATCGACCGATACGAACAGGATGCGCACGTTGTCCGCCCGGGGGCCGAGCTTCGCGAGCACGTCCATCAGCCGCGCCAAGGTTTCGGGGCAGACATCGGGGCAGTGCGTGTAGCCGAAGTAGACGAGCGCGACCCGGCCGCGGAACGCATCGGCGTCGACGGGACGGCCGTCGCCGCCCGTCAGCCTGAACGACAGGTCGGGCAGGTGGCCGGTGACGTTGGTCAGGTTCCAGCGCGGCTCGTCGCGCGTGCACGCGGCGAGCGCCACGGCGGCGGCGAGGGCCGCGGACCTGCGGATGAGGCGGGAGAGGCGAGACGGCATCCTGGGCTCGATCGGGCGAAATGGGTGACCGGCCGGCGCGATGCCATGCGTCGCGCGGCAGGCGGTTGCGACTGTAGCGCAATTCGCGCGCCTGCGTCCTTTTGAAACCGGTACGGTGCCGGCCAGCGGGGCAATATGTCGCAGTTGACGCGGTGGGGCGGCGCGAGGTTCGCGCTGCCCCGGTTTCGCCCATCTGGGGGCGCAGGCGCGGTAAGATGCGCACAACTCCATTCGCGCAGCGGCGGCCGGCGTGTGCCGGCCGCCCTCAGACTATCGAATCGATGCAATCCGTTCCGGCTTCCCTGTCCCTGACCGATACCGCGTTCTTCTTCGACTTCGACGGCACGCTCGTCGAGCTGGCGCCGACGCCCGACAGCATTCGCGTTCCGCCGTCGCTGCTGACGCTGCTCGACGAATTGTCGCGCCGCTCGCACGGCGCGGTCGCGATCGTGTCCGGGCGCGGCATCGACAACCTCGACACGTTCCTGAAGATGCCCGACCTGCCGATCGCCGGCCTGCACGGCGCGGAGCGCCGCGACGCGAACGGCGACACGCAGCGCATCGGCTTCAACGACGAACGCCTGCTGCGCATCGAGCGCGAGCTTGCCGACGTGGTCGACCGCCATCCGGGCATGCTGCTCGAAATCAAGGGCGCGGCCGTCGCGCTGCACTTTCGCAATGCGCCCGAGCGCGAGGCGGTGGCGCGCGAGGCGGCCGAGCGCCTCGTCGCCGACTATGCGGATGCGTACGTGCTGCAACCGGGCAAGATGGTGTTCGAGATCAAGCCGAAGGGCGTCGACAAGGGCCGCGCGCTGGCCGCGTTCCTCGACGAGCCGCCGTTTGCTGGCCGCGTGCCGCTGTTCGCGGGCGACGACCTGACCGACGAGAAGGGCTTCGCGGTGGTCAATGCGCGCGGCGGCCTGTCGATCAAGGTCGGCGCGGGCGAGACGTCCGCGCGCATGCGGCTCGATTCGGTCGACGCCCTGCATGAGCAGATCGCACGCTGGCTCGGCGCGGGGCAGCCTCACGCATGAGCCGGCTCATCATCGTTTCAAACCGCGTCGCGCCGATCTCGGAAGGCGAACCGGCGGCGGGCGGCCTTGCGATCGGCGTCTACGACGCGCTGAAGGAAACCGGCGGCATGTGGTTCGGCTGGAGCGGCGACGTGGTCGCGTCCGGCGCGCCGCAGCCGCAGATCCGCATCGAGGAGCGCGGGCCCGTGACGTTCGCGACCGTCGGGCTGTCGCGCCGCGATTACGACCAGTATTACCGCGGTTTCTCGAACGCGACGCTGTGGCCCGCGTTCCATTACCGCGCGGACCTGATCCAGTACGATCGCCACGAATTCGACGGCTACCGCCGCGTCAACGTGTGGCTCGCGCAGCAGCTCGTGCCGCTGCTGCAGGACGACGACGTGATCTGGGTGCACGACTATCATCTGATTCCGTTCGCGCGCGCGCTGCGCGACGCCGGCGTGAAGAACCGCATCGGCTTCTTCCTGCACATCCCGTTTCCGGCCGCGCAGGTGCTCGTCAACGTGCCGCCGCACCGCGAGCTCGTCGAGTCGCTGTGCGCGTTCGATCTGCTCGGCTTCCAGACCGAGCCCGACCTGCGCGCGTTCTGCGACTACGTCGAGTTCGAGGCGGGCGGCGACGTCGAGCGCGACGGGAATACGGTAAGCGTGCATGCGTTCGGCCAGACGCTGCGCGCGGCCGCCTATCCGATCGGCGTGTATCCGGACGAGATCGCGTCGCTCGCGCAGGCGGGCGAAAACGGCAAGGCGGTGCGTACGCTCGCGACGTCGCTACGCGGGCGGCAACTGATCATGAGCGTCGACCGGCTCGATTATTCGAAGGGGCTCGTCGAGCGCTTCCGGGCCTTCGAGAAGCTGCTCGAGCACCAGGCGTCGATTCGCAACCGCGTGTCGTTCCTGCAGATCGCGCCGTCGACGCGCGCGGACCTGCGCGCATACCAGGACATCCGCCTGCAACTCGAGGCGGAATCGGGGCGCATCAACGGGCGCTACGCGGAACTCGACTGGGCGCCGATCCTCTACATTCACCGCCAGTACGACCGCCAGCTGCTGGCCGCGCTGTACCGGCTCGCGCGCGTGGGCTTCGTGACGCCGCTGCGCGACGGGATGAACCTCGTCGCGAAGGAGTACGTGTCCGCGCAGAATCCGGACGATCCGGGCGTGCTGGTGCTGTCGCGCTTCGCGGGCGCCGCACGCGAGCTTACCGGCGCGCTGATCGTCAATCCGATCGATATCGACGGGATGGCCGATGCGCTGTCGCAGGCGTTGACGATGCCGCTCGCCGAGCGGCGCGCACGCTACGCGGACATGATCGCGCAGCTTCGCGAGAACAACGTGTCGGTGTGGCGGGACAATTTCCTGCGCGATCTGCAGCAGGTCTGACCGGATTGCCCCCGCTGCAATTGAAAAAGCCGCCGTGCGCAAGCAAGGCGGCTTTTTCGTCGGCGGTATGCCGGCGCGTCAGGCCACGCGTTCGCCGGTGGGCGTGTTGCCGTCGACGGGCGCCGCGTGATGGCGGCCGTGCTGCTTCGCGAGCAGGTCGCGGTACAGGCCGGGACGGTTGCGCAGCACGTCGGGCGGGCCGTCGTCGATCACCTTGCCGTTGCTCATCACGATGATGCGGTCGAAGTTGCGCAGCGTCGACAGGCGGTGCGCGATCGCGATCACCGTGCGGCCGACCATCAGGCGGTCGAGCGCGCTCTGGATCGCTTCCTCGGACGCGCTGTCGAGCGCCGACGTCGCTTCGTCGAGCAGCAGGATCGGCGCATCCTTCAGGATCGCGCGCGCGATCGCGATGCGCTGGCGCTGGCCGCCCGACAGCTTGACGCCGCGGTCGCCGACGATCGTGTCATAGCCTTCCGGCATCGCCTCGATGAATTCCGCGCAGCGCGCGTCGCGCGCCGCGGCGAGCACTTCCTCGCGGGTCGCGTCGGGGCGGCCGTACGCGATGTTGTCGTAGATCGTCCGGTGCAGCAGCGAGATGTCCTGCGGCACCAGCGCGATCGCATGGCGCAGGCTGTCCTGCGTGATGCCCTTCACGTCCTGGCCGTCGATCTTCACGACACCGTCCTGCGTGTCGTAGAAGCGCTGCAGGAGCGCCAGCACGGTCGACTTGCCGGCGCCCGACTTGCCGATCAGGCCGACGCGCTGGCCCGGCTCGATATGGAGGTCGAAATGGTCGAGGATCGGGCGGCGGTGCGGGTACGCGAACGTCACGCGCTCGAAGTCGACGCGGCCGCCCGTGGCCGACAGCGGCTGCGCGTCGGAACGGTCCGGCATCCCGTGCGGTTCGAGCAGCGTCTTCACCGCTTCGGACAGGCGTGCGACGTGCTGCGTGACGTCGACGAGCGCGACCGCGAGGTCGCGCGTGCCGTGCAGGATCGTGAAGCCGAGCGAGCTGACGAGCACGATGTCGCCCGACGTCGCGCGGCCCTGGTCCCACAGCCACAGCGCCCAGCCGAGCAGGCCGGCGGACAGCATCGCGGTGATCACCGCGTGCAGCAGGCGCAGCTTTTCGAGATAGAGCAGGCTTTGCTGGCGCGCATCCATCTCCGCCTTCACCGTCGCGCTGAAGCGCTTCTGTTCGCGCAGCGTCATCCCGAATGCGCGCACGAGGCCCATGTTGCCGATCACGTCGACGAGCTCGCCGTCGACCGCCGCGGCCTTCGCCGCGAATGCGTGATGGCGTGCCGAGCCGCGACCGGCCAGCTTGAACAGGATGACGGAAAGCACGGCCGAACAGCCGAGCAGGCCGGCCGCCATCAGCGGATTGACGACGATGATCATCAGGATCGCGCCCATCACCGCGATGCACGGCGGCAGCACGTTCCACGCCATCGTGTTCTCCGACGTGTAGACCGCGTTCGACGTGGCCGTGATGCGGCTGGCGAGCGTGCCCGGCTGCTTCTCCGAGTAATACGTCGGCGAATGGCCGATCAGGTACTGGAACAGGTCGCGCCGCAGGTCGCCGGTGACCGCGACGAACGTGTGCGCGGCGACCCAGCCGCCGACGCGCCACAGCAGGTTGTCGGCCGCGATCAGGCCGACGAGCAGCGCGAACGCGCTCCACAGCGGGCCGGGATGATGCCGCCCGGTCGCCAGCACGTCGATCAGGTGCTTGATCGCATATTGGGAGCCGAGCGCGCAGCCGACGGCGGCCAGCACGCTGCAGAGCACCACCAGGTGCGCGACCGGGTGCAGGCGGATGTAGCGGAACAGGAACGCGATCGGCCGATGCGCGTAGCTCGACAGCTTCGCGTTGTGGGCGTTGCGCTGGGCAGGGGTGAGAGATTCCAAAATATGCGTGCGGTGATTCGGTGATTGAGCGTGGCGGCTGGATCGCAGGCCGGCGCGCTCGGACTGAATAATCCGGCATTGTAAACAAGGCCGCGCGTCGCGCTGCGCGAATCTTGCCTTGGCCAGGGGCTCGCGTTCGATTTTGAGATAAAATCCGGCATCCCGTCCTGCCGCGTGTGCCGGAATCACGCTGCCGGCAGCTGCGGGTTAACGAGGATCGCCAAAACGGCCTTCCACTCTAGAACGGACGCCCGAGTCCGCGGGTTGCAAAGTGTTGCGCCTTTGTAACAAAGTAAAGAGTTTGAAATGTCGTGCGCCGTATCGGGATTAACCCTAGATAATCGGCTCCGGGTTCGATTCCAGGTTTTTTACGAACCCCTGTCAACGGGTCTTCGTTTCAAACGTTCTATGCCTGTCGCGTCGACGACGCTCCTTGAGCAGCGCGGGTTCGACGCCCCGGCAGGCTGATTCGTCCGACTTTCGGACGACATGCATCCCGGCCCCCGGCAGGTTGCCGACCCATACCTGGTTTTTTGCCGATTTTTTAGGAGTTACGCATGCGAATCGCCCAAATCGCTCCGTTGCATGAAGCGGTGCCCCCGAAACTGTACGGCGGTACCGAGCGAGTGGTGTCCTACCTCACCGAAGCACTCGTCGAGATGGGGCATGACGTCACGCTCTTCGCGAGCGGCGATTCGCAGACCTCCGCGAAGCTCGAAGCGTGCTGGCCGCAGGCGCTGCGCCTCGACCCGACCATCCGCGACGTGATGGCCCCGCACATGCTGCTCCTCGAGCAGGTGCGCCGCCGCGCGGAAGAGTTCGATGTCCTGCACTGCCACATCGACTACTACCCGTTCTCGCTGTTCTCGCGCCAGCCGGTCCCGCATCTGACGACGATGCACGGCCGTCTCGACCTGCCGGAGCTGCAGCCGATCTTCAACGCATTCAGCGACGTGCCGGTCGTGTCGATCTCCGACAACCAGCGCATCCCGCTGCCGCAGGCGAACTGGCTGTCGACCGTGTATCACGGCCTGCCGGAAAACCTGCTGACGCCGATCCCGAACGTGAAGCCGAGCTACCTCGCGTTCCTCGGCCGCATCTCGCCGGAAAAGCGCGTCGACACCGCGATCCGCATCGCCGAGCAGGCCGGCCTGCCGATCAAGATCGCCGCGAAGCTCGACAAGGCCGACCGCGCGTACTACGAAGAGAAGATCAAGCCGCTGTTCGCGCTGCCGCACGTCGAGTACATCGGTGAAATCAGCGAAGCCGAAAAGACCGAATTCCTCGGCAACGCGCACGCGCTGCTGTTCCCGATCGACTGGCCGGAGCCGTTCGGCCTGGTGATGATCGAGGCAATGGCTTGCGGCACGCCGGTGATCGCGTTCAAGCGCGGCTCGGTGCCGGAAGTGATCGACAACGGCGTGTCGGGCTTCGTCGTCGAAGACGAACTGTCGGCCGTCGCCGCGCTCAAGCGCCTCGATACGCTGCCGCGCGAGAAGGTTCGCGCCGCGTTCGAAGCCCGTTTCTCGTCGAAGGTGATGGCGCAGAACTACGTGAAGGGCTACGAGGAACTGCTGCGCCAGAAGCGCCGCACGGTGCTCCGCGAAGTCAACGCGAGCTGATTGCGGGCCGCCGCCGCATGGCGGCGCGCGACCGTACGACGCCCCGTCCGGGTCTTCCGGCGGGGCGTCGTCACATCCGCGGCGCGGATGTGTTGTATTCTCGCCGCGCCCGGCGGCGCGAACCGCCTTCGAAGCGGCCCGGCACGCCATCCGGCCGTCTGTCCAGACGGTAATGTCCCTATAATGGCCGTGCCGTGAAATCCGGCCCGGTACGAATATCCAGAGGAGAGCAGTCTTGGCGAGAACGAAAACCACGCGCGCAGCGCCGGCCCCCGGCGCCGGTGTGATCTTCGCGTTGCGCGCGATCGGTCTCGTGTTGCTCGCGCGCTGGCTGTTCTCGATGTCCCAGATGGGCTATCGCTCGTCGCTGTCGGCGATGGTGTCGTCGCCGTGGGCATTCATCTACCTCATCCTGATCTTCCTGCTGCTCGCGCTGCCGGGTGCCGCCGCACGGGCCGAGCGGCCGTTCCATCCGCTGCCGCAGTGGCTGCGCCAGGCGCTGCGCGTGTTCGCGCTGATCGGTTTCCTGTTCGCGGTGTGGTCGATCGGCGCCTTCACGTGGGCGGCCGGCTGGCGCCGCGCGCTGCACGCGGTGACGGCCACCAACGGCTGGCTCGTCGCCGCGCCGGCGCTGTACGCGGCGATCGTGTGGATCTGCCGGCCGCGGCCGCTGTGGCGGACCAACGTGGCCGCGCGCCGCTTCGCGGTCGGCCGGTATGCGATCTCGCTCGACATGCTGACGCGCACCGCGATCGTCTGGATGGAAAGCCGCAAGGTCGGCCAGTACGACGCGCGCGAACTGTCGGTGCGCTGGCCCGGCCGCGCGGCGCCCGCCGCGGGCGAACAGGGCGAGCAAGGCGCGCAGCCGGCGGTCGTGCCGCCGCGTCGCGGCAGCCTGTTCAATCGACCGAAGGTGGAGCTGCTGTGGGATTCGCCGGCGGCTGTCGGCCACAACCGGCAGATCGTGATGCGCACGCCGCTCGCGACCGAAGGCGACCGCGTCGCGGTGCTCGCGCTCGACGCGGCGCTCAAGCAAATCGTCTGACACGGCCCGCGCACGGACGCGGGCGACAAGGAGGCGCGATGATCGTCCGTTGGTTGCTGGCTGCCATCCACCTGAGTGCGTTCGGCGTCGCGTTTGCCGCGATCGCGGCGCGTAACCGCGCGTTGCGCCGGCTCGTCGCGTCGGCGCAGGCGGCCGATTTGCCCGGCGTGTTCAAGGCGGATGCGCTCTGGGGGCTGTCCGCGCTCGTCCTGATCGCGACGGGCCTCGCGCGTGCGTTCGGCGGTTTCGAAAAAGGGACCGCGTACTACCTGCACGAACCGCTCTTTCACCTGAAGATGACCGCGCTCGTGCTGATCCTGCTGCTCGAGGTCGTGCCGATGCTGGGGTTGATCCGCTGGCGTGTCGCCGCGCGGCGGCAGCAGATGCCCGATATCGACCGTGCGCGCACCTATGTGCGGATCGGCCACTGGCAGGCGGTGCTGGTGATCGTCATCGTGTTCGCCGCGTCGGGGATGGCGCGGGGGATCGGTGCGGCCGGCTAGGTGCGGCTGGCTAGGGACGCCCGGTTAGGGACGCCCGGTTAGGGACGCCCGGTCAGTGATCCCCGGCTAGAGGCGGCCGCCCGGGCGTGACCGGGCGACGTTGCCGCCCGGTCGGTCCGTGCTCAGCGCACGAGGCACGGGCGCTTGTTGTTGAACGTCCAGCCCGGAATCAGATACTGCATCGCCGCCGCGTCGTCGCGGGCGCCGAGGCCGTGCTGCTTGTACAGCTCGTGCGCGAGCGCGACCGCATCCATGTCGATGTCGATGCCGAGCCCCGGCCGCTTCGGCACGTCCACCAGCCCGTTCTCGATCTTCAGCGGCTCGCGCGTCAGCCGTTCGCCGTCCTGCCAGATCCAGTGCGTATCGATCGCGGTGACCTGGCCCGGCGCCGCGGCCGCGACGTGCGTGAACATCGCGAGCGACACGTCGAAGTGGTTGTTCGAATGCGAACCCCACGTGAGGCCCCAGTCGCGGCACATCTGCGCGACCCGCACCGAGCCCTGCATCGTCCAGAAGTGCGGATCGGCGAGCGGGATGTCGACGGCGTGCAGCTGCACCGCATGGCCCATCTGCCGCCAGTCGGTCGCGATCATGTTGGTCGCCGTCGGCAGCCCCGTCGCGCGGCGGAATTCGGCCATCACCTCGCGGCCCGAGTAACCGTTCTCCGCGCCGCAGGGATCTTCCGCGTACGCGAGCACGTGGTGCTGGTCGCGGCACAGCCGCACGGCCTCGTCGAGCGACCACGCGCCGTTCGGATCGAGCGTCACGCGCGCGTCGGGGAAGCGCTCGGCGAGCGCCGTCACGGCCTCGATCTCGCTTGCCCCTTCGAATACGCCGCCCTTCAGCTTGAAGTCGTTGAAGCCGTAGCGCGCATGCGCGGCTTCGGCGAGCCGCACGACGGCTTCGGGCGTCAGCGCGGCTTCGTCGCGCACGCGCGTCCAGTCGTCGGTCGCGCCGCGGCCGTCGCGATAGGGCAGCGCCGTCTTCGTGCGATCGCCGATGTAGAACAGGTAGCCGAGCATCTCGACACGCTCGCGCTGCTGGCCTTCGCCGAGCAGCGCGGCGACCGGCACGCCGAGATGCTGACCGAGCAGGTCGAGCAGCGCGGCCTCGAGCGCGGTGACCGCGTGGATCGTCGTGCGCAGGTCGAAGGTCTGCAGCCCGCGGCCGCTCGCGTCGCGGTCGGCGAAGGTGCGCCGCACGTCGTTGAGCACCGCGTGATAGTTGCCGACCGGCTGGCCGACGACGAGCGCGCGCGCGTCGTCGAGCGTGCGGCGGATGCTTTCGCCGCCCGGCACTTCGCCGACGCCCGTGCGACCCGCGCTGTCCTTCAGGATCACGAGGTTGCGGGTGAAGAACGGGCCGTGCGCGCCGCTCAGGTTGAGCAGCATGCTGTCGTGGCCGGCGACCGGAATCGCTTGCAGGTCGACGATGCGCGGCGTGTCGGGGGAGGGCGAGGCAGTGACGGCGTTCATGGGCGGCGATGGCGAGAGAGTGGGCGATGCCGTGCGGCAAAAGCTTTGCCGCGCGCGGCGGGAGGTGCGATCATTCGACAACCGATGTGCGCGGCGCGCAAGGCCCGCATGTCGACGCAACCCGAAACGGGGTGAAAGCGGCAACCGGGCCGGCGGCGCGCGAAACGCGAACGCGGCCCGATTGTCACGCACGGGACCGGGGCGGTGCTGAACGGCCGACCTGAGTCGACAGGAGATCCGTGCGCCGATCATCAGTCGTCGGATGACTTGTGACGCAGTATAATGAATCATCGGCTTTCGCTCAAACCCCGCGTAAACCCTCGGCTCACATTACGATCATTCAAAAAGGAACCGGCCACATGTCCGTGCCTACGCTTCCCGCAGCGCCGCGCCGTCGCGCACGCAGCCTCGCACAAGATGTCGTCGACGCGCTGACCGCGCAGATCGAAAACGGCACGCTGCGTCCCGGCGACAAGCTGCCGACCGAAACCGAAGTCATGGCGGCGCAGGGCGTGAGCCGCACGGTCGTGCGCGAGGCGATCTCGCGGATGCAGGCGAGCGGCCTCGTCGAGACGCGCCATGGCATCGGCAGCTTCGTGCTGGAGCCGTCGCGCCGCCAGACGCTCGGCATCGATCCCGCGACGATCACGACGCTGCGCGACGTGCTCGCGGTGCTGGAGCTGCGCATCAGCCTCGAAAGCGAGTGCGCGAGCCTGGCCGCGCAGCGCGCGAACGATGCCGATCTCGCCGCGCTGCGGCGCGCGCTCGACGCGATCGCGACGGGCGCGGGCGGCGGCCGCGACACCGCGCAGCTCGACTTCCAGTTCCACCTGCAGATCGCGCAATCCACCGGCAACCGCTATTTCGTCGACATCATGACGCAGCTCGGCACGTCGATCATCCCGCGCACGCGCGTGAACTCGGCGCGTTTTGCCGGCGACGACCTGGAGCGTTACGTGGGCCGGCTGAACCACGAGCACGAGGACATCTACGAGGCGATCGCGCGCCACGACCCGGAAGCGGCCCGCGCCGCGATGCGCACGCACCTTACGAACAGCCGCGAGCGGCTGCGCCGCGCGCACGAGGCGGCGGAGGCCGAGGCCGGCTGACCGCTGGCCGGGGCGTGGGGTCCGCGCGGCGGCGGGCCTGCCTCGAATCGCTTCAACATCAGTCGTCATACGAGATCGGTGCGGGCCCCGCCGGTCTCAGCGGCGAGGCGGCGTTTCCGCCGCCGGCCGCCTCCGTCTCCGATCAGCCTCCCTTCGTCACGATCGTCTTCCACGCGCCGTTCTTCACCTGGTACAGCGTCGACATCCCGCTCTTCAGCGAGCCGTCGTTCGCGAACGAGATGCGGCCGGTCACGCCTTCGAAGTCGATTTTCTTGAGCGCCGGGCGATAGGCCTTCGGGTCGGTCGAGTTGGCCGCCTGCATCGCCTTGATCGCCGCCCACGCCGCGTCATAGCCGAACTGCGCATACGAGAGCACGTCGACGCCGAAGCGCTTCTTGAAGCGTGCCTCGAAATCCTTGCCCTGCGGCAACTCGTCGAGCGGACGGCCGTATTCCCATGCCATCGCGCCTTCGGCGGCCGGGCCCGCGATCTTGATGAACTCGTTGTCCTTCACGCCGCCGCCGCCGACGAACTGCGCATTCAGCCCGAGCTGGCGCATCTGCTTGATGAAGTTCGCGGCGAGCGAATCGAGGCCGCCGAAGAAGATCAGGTCGGGATTCTTGGCCTTCAGGCTCGTGACCTGCGCGCGGAAATCGACCGCCTGGTTGTTGGTGAACTCGCGGCCGATGAGGTTGCCGCCCGCGGCCTTCACGGCCTTCTCGAATTCGTCGGCCTCGCCCTGGCCGAACGCGGTGCGGTCGTCGATGATCGCAATGCGCTTCGCCTTCGTCACCTCGACCGCGTACTTGCCCGCGTTGCCCGCATTCTGGCCGTCGGTCGCGATCACCATGAACATGTTCGCGAGCCCGCGCGACGTGAGCGTCGGGTTGGTCGCGGCCGGGTCGATGACCGGAATGCCGGCCTTGTCGTAGACCACCGACGCCGGGATCGTCGTCCCCGAATTGAAGTGGCCGACCACGACCGACACGTTCTGGTCGACCAGCGCCTGCGCGGCCTGCACGCCGATGCGCGGATCGGCCTGGTCGTCCTGCACGACGAGATTGAAGCGGGCGGGCTTGCCGGCGATCTGCACCTTCTGCGCGACCGCATCGTCGAGCGCGAGCTGGACACCGTTTTGCAGATCCTTGCCGTAGCCGGCGTTCACGCCGGTGAGCGGCGCGGCGAAGCCGACCTTCACGTCGGTTGTGTCGGCCGCCTGCGCGGCCTGTTGCGAGAGGAGGGCAAGCGCGGAGGCGATGGACACCGACAGCAGGGAATGACGGAATTTCATGTTGTTCCTCTTGTTCGACACCGGCGAGTGGATACCGCGCGCACCAGGACGGGCCCGGGCGCGTGCGACGGGCGGGCGGTTCGACCGCTTCTCGGAATCGGGCGGGGAGGTCGGCATCGTGACCCTCGGAAACATCTCCCGGCAGGCTCCGCGAAGAGCCCCGATTGCCTCGATATATAGGTCGCCGATATGCGCGGGTCTTGGAAATTTGCCGCGCATTCGATGCGGATTTGCGCATAGCTTCCGCGCGACCGGCCACGGCCGGTATCGGGAGTTTCCCGTCGCGAACGGAACGGGCGCGCAGAAGGGGGGAGCGGTGCGGGGCAAGAGCGCGGCGCGGCCTGTCGGGGCCGCGCCGCGCGTGGGCCGACGTCAGTCGGACAGGGCGTCCGAGGCGGCCTCGGCGTCGTCGTGCGACGCGGTCGTGCGGATCAGCGGGTCGCTGGTGCTCGGGCGGCCCGTTTCGACGTGGCCGGCGAAGCGGCGCAGGAAGCCGAGCTGCCGGCCGTCGCTGACGGTCAGGTCGTACCAGCCGTGGCTGCCGCGCAGGTCCCAGTAATCGTCGACGTGCGCGCCCGGCGCGAGATCGAACGTACGCGCGTGACCGTGGCCGTACGCGTTCGTGACCTTGAGCCGCACGGCCTTGTGGCCGCGGTTCATCAGGCGCAGCGTGATGTTGCCGTTCGCGACGTCGTAGCCGTAGATCACTTCGGGGTTCACGTTCGCGCTGCCGACGCCGGTCGCGAACGGGCCGCGGAAATGGCAATAGAAGCCGTTCGGGCCGTATACGTCGAGGTCGTACAGGCCGAGCGACGCGGCCGCGCTCCACGTATCGGCGATGCGTTTGCCGGCTTCGACCGTGTACGTCCACGGGCCGTCGACGCGGTTGCGCGACTGGACCTGGAACGCGGCGCCCGCGCGGCCCGTGTTCGCGAAGGTCAGCCGGAACTGGCCGTTCGCGGCTTCGACGCGGCCGTGCACGAACAGCTCGTACGGCAGCGCGCGCGCCGGGCGCAGCCCGGCTTCCTGTTTCGGCAGCTTCTGCAGCACCGGCGGCACCGGGATGTAATCGGGGTGGCGATTGCGATCCGGCGGCGCGTAGCCGCTCGTATCGGGCAGCGTCGGCCAGCCGGCGTCGGCCGTCGCGAAGTCGAACGCGGCGGTCAGGTCCCCGCACACCGCGCGACGCCACGGCGACACGTTGGCGGCCGTGACCGGATACTGCGCGCCGAACCGCGCCTCGATGAATTGCAGCAGCGACGTGTGATCGAAGGTCTGCGAGCAGACCCAGCCGCCCTTGGTCCACGGCGACACGACCAGCATCGGCACGCGCGGCCCGAGCCCGTACGGGCCGGCCATGTGCGATGCGTCGCCGGCGAAAACCTCGTTGGTCGTCGCGACCGTCGACAGCCCGTTCTCGCGCGACTGCGGCGCGAACGGCGGCGGCACGTGATCGAAGAAGCCGTCGTTTTCGTCGTACGTGATGAAGAGGGCGGTCTTGCTCCACACGTCGGGATTCGACACGAGCGCCTTCAGCACCTGCTCGATGTACCACGCGCCGTAGTTCGCGGGCCAGTTCGGGTGCTCGGAATACGCTTCCGGCGCGCAGATCCACGACACCTGCGGCAGCGTGCCGTTCTTCACGTCCTGTTGCAGCACGTCGAACAGCGTGCCGCCGGCGCTGATGTTGGTGCCGGTGCGCGCCTTGTCGTACAGCGGCGTGCCGGGCAGCGCGGTGCGGTACTGGTTGAAGTAGAGCAGCGCGTTGTCGCCGTAGTTGCCGATGTACGGGTTCTGCGTCCAGCCCCACGAGCCGTTCGCGTCGAGCCCCGTGCCGACGTCCTGGTAGATCTTCCACGACACGCCGGCCTGTTCGAGCACTTCCGGATACGTCGTCCAGCCGTAGCCCTTTTCCTCGTTGCCGAGCACCGGGCCGCCGCCCGTGCCGTCGTTGCCGACGTAGCCCGTCCACATGTAGTAGCGGTTCGGGTCGGTCGAGCTCGGGATCGCGCAGTGGTACGCGTCGCAGATCGTGAACGCGTCGGCGAGCTGGTAATGGAACGGGATGTCGTCGCGCTTGAGGTACGCCATCGTCGTGGTGCCCTTGTTCGGCACCCACTGATCGTAGCGGCCCTTGTTCCACGCGGCGTGCATGTCCTGCCAGCCGTGCGGCAGGTCCTGCAGGAACTGCAGGCCGAGCTTGTCCGCGCCGGGGTGGAACGGCAGCAGTTCGGCCGGGCCGACCGGCTGGTGAAACACCGACTTGCCGTTCGCGAGGCGCAACGGGCGCGGGTCGCCGAAGCCGCGGACACCGCGCATCGTGCCGAAGTAGTGGTCGAACGAGCGGTTCTCCTGCATCAGGATCACGATGTGTTCGATGTCGCGGATCGTGCCGGTGCGGCGGTTCGCGGGAATCGCGAGCGCATCCCGGATCACGGGCGGAAACAGGTTCAGCGCGGCGGCGCCGGCAGTGCCGGCGGCGACGCGCAGGAAGTCACGACGGTTCGATCGGGTCATGGTCGTTATCGTGCGGTAAAGGGGGAGCCGATTGGCGGGACCTGCGGGAAAGGCGCGCACCGAATCGCAGGATGCGGCTGCGTCGGTGCGTGCCGCCGCGAGCATAGCGAGGAATCGGTGTCATTCATGTGAAGTCCGGAAACGTTTGCATGGACGGCGAACCGGTATCGGGATGCGCATCGCCGGCGGTCGTGGTGTAACGGGGAAAGCAGGAAAGCAGCGCGGCGGAGCAGCGCAACGCGGTGCCGGCGCGTCAGGCGTCGGTCACCCACGCGCCGAACCATTCGCTCGGGCGGGCGATCTCGTCCTGCGCGGCGACGAGTTCGAGTTCGTAACGGCGTGCGTCGTAGGTGGCCTTCACGACCGCATGCACGGCCGCGAGCGTGTGTTCGAACGCGGCGCGCACGGAGTCGCCGCGCAGCCGGCACGCGACGAAGATCGCGCTGGTGAGGTCGCCGACGCCGACCGGGTGGCGCGGAAACGCATACAGCGGCCGCTGGCCGATCCACGCTTCGGTTTCGGTGACGGCGAGCATGTTGAAACGGTCGGCCGGGCTGTTGCGGTCGTGCAGGTGCTTGACGAGGATGATCTGCGGGCCGCGGCGGATCAGCGCGCGGCAGGCGTCGACGGCTTCGGCGACGGTCTCGATGCGCCGCCCGGCGAGCTTCTGCAGTTCGGTATGGTTCGGCGACATGCCGTCGGCGAGCGCGGGCACCTCCTGGACGATGAATTCCTCGACGCCGGGCTCGGGCCGGATGCCGCCCGTCTGGCCCATCGCCGGATCGCAGAAGTACCACGCGTTCGGATTCATCGCCTTCACCGAGCGCACGATCTCGACCGCCGCGCGCGCCTGCGGCGGCGAGCCGAGGAAGCCGGACAGCACCGCGTCGCAACGCTTGAGCGCGCCGATGGCGGCGATGCCGTCGACGAGCTGTTCCATCTTCGCGGCATCGATCGCGCTGCCGGCCCAGTGGCCGTACTGCATGTGATTCGACAACTGGACGGTGTTGAGCGGCCAGACGTTGACGCCGAGGCGCTGCATCGGGAACACGGCCGCACTGTTGCCGGCATGGCCGTAGATGACGTGCGACTGAATGCTGAGGACGTTTTTCATGGGAATTCGCCTGCACGCGTTTCAGGGTCACGTCACACGATACCCGAGTTCGTCATACGCGCGGAAGTCGCGCGGCCCCGGAGTGTTGCGCGCCGTCGTCACGCGAGCGCGTAGAATCGCGGGGCGCGAGCCCGTCCCGCTGCACTCCGGCGGCCCGCGCGCGTCCCCCCATCACCGTGATCGCCATGCTTTCGATTTGCAAGATGTTGTCCGTCGCGCGTGCCGCGGTGCTCGGCGCGAGCGCCGCCGCCGCGTGCGCGCTGCCCGTTGCGGGCGTTGCCGCGACGCCCGCCGCCAACGACGGGCCCGCGTACGGCCCGCGGCTGGAAGGGTTTGCGTATCCGGCGCCCGTGCACGTGTACGCGTTCGTGTCGCAGCGGGAAACCCTCGAGATGGCGTACCTCGACGTGCAGCCCGCGCACCCGAACGGCCGCACCGTCGTGCTGCTGCACGGCAAGAACTTCTGCGCGGCGACCTGGGAAGACACGATCGACGTGCTGAGCCGCGCCGGCTATCGCGTGATCGCGCCGGACCAGATCGGTTTCTGCAAGTCGTCGAAGCCCGAGCGCTACCAGTACAGCTTCCAGCAACTCGCGCGCAACACGCACGCGCTGCTCGAATCGGTCGGCGTGAAGTCGGCGACGATCATCGGCCATTCGACGGGCGGGATGCTCGCGGTCCGCTACGCGCTGATGTATCCGAAGGCGACCGACCAGCTCGTGCTTGTGAACCCGATCGGCCTCGAGGACTGGAAGGCGCTCGGCGTGCCGCCGCTGTCGGTCGACTACTGGTATGCGCGCGAGCAGAAGACCACGGCCGACGGCATCCGCCGCTACGAGCAGGCGACCTACTATGCGGGCAAGTGGTCGCCGTCGTACGAGCGCTGGGTGCAGATGCTCGCCGGGATGTATCGCGGCGCCGGCCGCGACGCGGTCGCGTGGAACTCCGCGCTGATCTACGACATGATCCTCACGCAGCCGGTGGTCTACGAATTCGGCGCGATCCACGTGCCGACGCTGTTGATGATCGGCGACAAGGACACGACCGCGATCGGCAAGGACGCCGCGCCGCCCGACGTGCATGCGAAGCTCGGCCGCTATCCGGAGCTCGCGAAGCGCACGCAGGCCGCGATTCCCGGCGCGCAGCTCGTCGAATTCCCGGCGCTCGGGCACGCGCCGCAGATCCAGGACCCCGACGCGTTCCACAAGGCGCTGCTCGACGGGCTGGAGGCCGTGCGCCCGCAGTGACGCGGAGCAGGCCGCCGCCGGCCGCGCACCGTCGGGCGGTCAGCCTGCCTCGTTCGCGAGCTCGTCGCGGATCTGCGCGGCCAGTTCGAACGAGCGCAGCCGCGCGGCGTGATCGTAGATCTGCGCGGTGATGATCAGCTCGTCGGCGCCCGTCTGCGCGATGCGCTCGCGCAGCTTGTCGCGCACCGTGTCGCGCGAGCCGACCGCCGCGAACGACAGCGAATGCGCGACGGTCGCGAGTTCGAGTTCGTTCGCCTCGAGCACGTCGACGGGCGGCGGCAGCTTGCCCGGCGTGCCGCGCCGCAGGTTGATGAACTGCTGCTGCAGCGACGTGAACAGGCGCCGTGCCTCGTCGTCGGTCTCGGCCGCGAACACGTTGACGCCCACCATCGCATGCGGCTTCGGCCACGCGGCCGACGGCCGGTACTGCGCGCGATAGATCTCGAGCGCGCGCATCAGGTAATCCGGCGCGAAGTGCGACGCGAACGCGAACGGCAGCCCGAGCATCGCCGCGAGCTGCGCGCTGAACAGGCTCGAACCGAGCAGCCACACCGGGACGTCGAGCCCCGCGCCGGGCACCGCCCGCACGCGCTGGCCGGGCACCGGCTCCGCGAAGTAGCGCTGCAGCTCCGCGACGTCGTCCGGAAACGAATCCGCGCTGCCGATCAGGTCGCGGCGCAGCGCGCGCGACGTGGTCTGGTCGGTGCCGGGCGCGCGGCCGAGGCCGAGGTCGATGCGCCCCGGATACAGCGACGCGAGCGTGCCGAACTGTTCGGCGATCACGAGCGGCGCATGGTTCGGCAGCATGATGCCGCCCGAGCCGACCCGGATCGTGCGCGTGGCGCCCGCGACGTGGCCGATCACGACGGCGGTGGCCGCGCTCGCGATGCCCGGCATGTTGTGATGCTCGGCCAGCCAGTAGCGCCGGTAGCCCCAGCGTTCCGCGTGCTGCGCGAGATCGACGGTGTTGCGGAACGCTTGCGAGGCGTCGGCGCCGGCCGGGATGGGGGCGAGATCGAGTACGGAAAACGGTGTCATCGGAAGACCTTCGAAACGGGTGGCGTGGTGATGCGCTGACGCAACAAACGCCAACGATTTTGCCAAAGGGTTCCGGAACGTGCTGGCGGCGCGCGCATACCCATGCGCCTTACAGGGACGCAGGGTTCCTTGCGATGATCGTTGCAAAAATCAATCTAATCGCTGGTTAATTACCAAACTTTACGGCGATTGGAAATGAAACCGCATCGACATACAAATTTGCACGAAATGTCTGATTTTAAAGACTGCAATACGCCTGCAAAGTACTTACGCTAACGTGAACGTGGCCGGGCCGATCGGGTTCGTCGACCGCTCAGCTTTGCTGGAATTGCACTAGTCCGTTTCCCGGAACGCCGAGCGCCGGGGGGCGCGGACTGTTAAAATCCGGCGCCTGCCCATCTTGTGCCGATGGAGCCATTCGAGTCTTCCCGCATGCCGTCCGGGCGCTGCACCGGGATACGCCACGCGAAGCCGGGCATGGCCGCACCCGAACGACGGGTCGTGCCTCCCCATTACAGACGCTGCAGGAACAAGGAGTCGGGTCGTGCCCGCGTTCGTCGTAGTCGGAATACCGCATCACGTTCAATCACGCTCGAGCGTTTGCCATGGCGCCCAGGTCGCCGGGAGGCGTCGCGCATGACGCCGATCGTCACGCTGCTCGACTGGCTCCTGATCGCGTTCACGCTCGCCGCGGCCGGCTATGCGCTCGTCGCGGCCTTCGCGCCGCGGCCGCGCACGCCGCGCACGGCGGTGCGCGACGGCTTCGAGCCGGTCAGCGTGCTGAAGCCGTTGTGCGGCGCGGAGCCGCACCTGTACGACAACCTCGCGACCTTCTGCACGCAGCGCCACCCTTGCTACGAGGTGCTGTTCGGCGTCGCATCGCCGGCCGATCCGGCCATCGCCGTCGTCGAGCGGCTGCGCGCCGCTCATCCGGCGTGCGACATCACGCTCGTGGTCGACGCGCGCGTGCACGGCAAGAACCTGAAGGTCAGCAACCTGATCAATCTCGCCGAGCGCGCGAAATACGGACGCATCGTGATCGCGGACAGCGACATCGCGGTGCAGCCCGACTATCTGGAGCGCGTGACGGCGCCGCTCGCCGACACGTCGGTCGGGGTCGTCACGTGCCTGTATCATGCGCGCAGCGTCGGCGGCTTCTGGACGCGGATCGGCGCGCAGTTCGTCGACGCCTGGTTCGCGCCGTCGGTGCGCATCACGCACCTCGGCCGCTCGAGCCGCTTCGGCTTCGGCGCGACGCTCGCGCTCACGCGCGACACGCTCGAGCGGATCGGCGGCCTCTTCGCACTGAAGGACGAACTGGCAGACGATTTCTGGCTGGCCGAGCTGCCGCGTCGGCTCGGGCGGCGCACCGTGCTGTCCGAGGTCGAGGTCGCGACCGACGTGATCGAACCGTCGTTCGGGCCGCTGTGGCGCCGCGAGACGCGCTGGCTGCGTACGATCCGTTCGCTGAACCCGGCCGGCTTCGCGTTCCTGTTCATCACGTTTACCGCGCCGTGGCTCGCGATCGGCGCGGCGCTCGCGTGGCGCCTCGACGGCACCTTCGCCGGCACGCTGGCGGGCGGGGCGGCCGCGCTCGGCGCATTCGGGCGGCTCGTGCTGCACGCGCGCGGCGAGGACGGCTGGCGCGCGTTCTGGCGCGACCTGCCGCTCGTCGCGGTGCGCGACACGCTGCTCGCGCTGGAGTGGCTCGCGGCCGTGTTCGGCACCCACGTCGTGTGGCGCGGCGCGAGGATGACGGTCGTCGGCGGCGAACGCGCGACGGCGGCCGTGGAAGCAGTGGACGGCCGCTAGGGCTGGCGATCGGACCCGGCCCGCGGGCCGACACGCGTCGCACGGCGCAGCCGCGCGGCGCGACATGACGAAGAGGCGGGCGCCGGCATGGCGGCCCGCGGTTTTTTGACTGAATCGTTGTAACGAAACGAACTATGCAGGCTACCGGAGCATTCATGAAAACGCTGTTCTTGCAGGCCCCTTCGTATGACGGCTTCGACGGCGGAGCCGGCTCGCGCTATCAGGCGAAGCGCGAAATCCGTTCCTTCTGGTATCCGACCTGGCTCGCGCAGCCGGCCGCGCTCGTGCCGGGCAGCCGCGTCGTCGACGCGCCGGCCGACGGCCTGTCGGTCGAGGAAACGCTGAAGATCGCCAACGACTACGACCTCGTGATCATCCACACGAGCACGCCGTCATTCCCGACCGACGCGATGTTCGCGCAGGATCTGAAGAAGATGAAGCCGTCGATGCTGGTCGGCATGGTGGGCGCGAAGGTGATGGTCGATCCGCACAACTCGCTCACGGCGAGCGACGCCATCGACTTCGTGTGCCGCGAGGAATTCGACTACACCTGCAAGGAGCTCGCCGAAGGCAAGCCGTTCGCCGAGATCAAGGGCTTGAGCTGGCGCGCGAAGGGCGGCTCGATCGAGCACAACGAAGCGCGTCCGATCCTCGAGAACATGGACGAACTGCCGTTCGTCGCGCCCGTCTACAAGCGCGACCTGAAGATCGACAACTACTTCATCGGCTACCTGAACTATCCGTACGTGTCGATCTACACGGGCCGCGGCTGCAAGTCGCGCTGCACGTTCTGCCTGTGGCCGCAGACGGTCAGCGGCCATCGCTACCGCACGCGCTCGGTCGAGAACGTGCTCGCGGAAGCGAAGTGGATCCGCGACAACATGCCGGAAGTGAAGGAGCTGATGTTCGATGACGACACCTTCACCGACGATCTGCCGCGCGCCGAAGCCATCGCGATCGGCCTGGGCAAGCTCGGCATGACCTGGTCGTGCAACGCGAAGGCCAACGTGCCGTACAAGTCGCTGAAGATCATGAAGGAAAACGGCTTGCGCCTGCTGCTGGTCGGCTTCGAATCGGGCGACGACCAGATCCTCGTGAACATCAAGAAGGGTGTGCGCACCGATTTCGCGCGCCGCTTCAGCGCGGACTGCAAGAAGCTCGGCATCAAGATCCACGGCACCTTCATCCTCGGGCTGCCGGGCGAGACGAAGGAAACCATCAAGAAGACGATCGAGTACGCGAAGGAAATCAACCCGCACACGATCCAGGTGTCGCTCGCCGCACCGTATCCGGGCACGACGCTGTACAAGCAGGCCGTCGAAAACGGCTGGATGGAAGAGAACAAGACGATCAACCTCGTCAGCAAGGAGGGCGTGCAGCTCGCGGCGATCGGCTATGCGCACCTGTCGCGCGACGAGATCTATCACCACCTCGAACAGTTCTATCGCGAGTTCTACTTCCGTCCGTCGAAGATCTGGGAAATCGTGCGCGAGATGCTGACGAGCTGGGACATGATGAAGCGGCGCCTGCGCGAAGGCGTCGAGTTCTTCCGCTTCCTGCGCGCGCACGAGGCCTGATCCGTGGCGACGCAGCGGGCGGCGCGGGCGCTGATCTTCACCGCGGACGACTTCGGGCTGCACCCGCGCGTCAACGCGGCGGTCGAGCGCGCGCACCGCGACGGCGTGCTGAACGCCGCGAGCCTGATGGTCGGCGCACCCGCCGCGCAGGATGCGATCGAGCGCGCGCGGCGGCTGCCGTCGCTCGCGGTCGGGCTGCATCTGGTGCTCGCGGACGGCCCGGCCACGCTGCCCGCGCATGAGATTCCCGCGCTCGTCGGGCCCGACGGGCGCTTCGGCGACGCGATGGCGAAGGACGGTTGTCGCTTCTTCTTCCTGCCGCACGTGCGCGCGCAACTGCGCCGGGAAATCCGTGCGCAGTTCGACGCGTTCGCGGCGAGCGGCCTGCCGCTCGACCACGTGAACGCGCACAAGCATTTCCACCTGCATCCGACCGTGCTGTCGATGATCGTCGAGATCGGCCGCGACTACGGGCTGCGCGCGGTACGGCTGCCGTACGAAACGAGCGCGCCCGCGCTGCTGAAGCCGTGGATCGCGCTGGTGCGCGCGCGGCTCGACCGCGCGGGGCTCGCGCACAACGACTACGTGGTCGGCATCGAGCATACGGGCGCGATGGACGAGGCCGTGCTGCTCGACGCGCTCGCGAAGCTGCCGCCGGGCGTCGGCGAGATCTACTGCCATCCGGCCGAAGCGGGCGATGGCCCGATCACGCCGACGATGGCCGGCTATCGCCCGGTCGACGAACTCGATGCGCTGCTGTCGCCGCGCGTCGCGGCCGCGCTGAAGGCGGCGGGCGTCGCGACCGGCGGCTTCGCCGACGTGTTCGGCGGGCCCGCGGCACGACGTGGCGTGCACGCGTCGCGCGCAGCGGGAGCGCAGCCGTCATGAGCAAGTGGATCAAGTGGCTCGGCTGGCCGATCGGCATCGGCATCCTGCTCGCGCTGGGGCTGCACGAGGGCGTCGATGACGTATCGCAGATGCTCGCGCGCGCCGGCTACGCGCTGCTGTGGCTCGTGCCGTTCCACGCGCTGCCGCTGTTGCTCGATGCGTACGCATGGCACCAACTGCTCGACCGGCGCGGCTCGCTGCCGTTCCTGTGGTGGATCGCGACCGTGCGCGAGGCGGTGAACCGGCTGCTGCCGGTGGTCGGCATCGGCGGCGAGATCGTCGGCATCCGGCTCGCGCGCTGGCAGGTGCCCGACGCGAGCCGTGTGACCGCGTCGGTGATCGTCGAAGTGCTCGTGACGATCGTCGTCCAGTATGCGTTCGCGGCGCTCGGCCTCGTGCTGCTGCTCGCGACGACCGACAACATGGGCGGCGGCACGATCGGCCTCGCGCTGCTGCTGACGCTGCCGTTGCCGGTGCTCGGCGTGGTGCTGATGCGGCGCGGCGGCATCTTCCATGCGATCGAGCGTTTCGCGGGCCGCCTGCTCGGCGATTCGCACCGGCTGCTGCAGGGCGTCGACGGCCGCCGGCTCGACGCCGACATCGATTCGCTGATGTCGCGCACGGGCCTGCTGTTCAGCGCGTTCTTCTGGCAACTGGCCGGCTACGTGCTCGGCGCGCTCGAGATCTACTGGGCGCTCGCGCTGCTCGGCCACCCGGTGTCGATCGGCGGCGCGATCGCGATCGAGGCGATGACGCAGGCCGTGCGGCATGCGGCGTTCATGGTGCCGGGCGGGCTCGGCGTGCAGGAGGCGACCGTCGTGCTGCTCGCGCAGATGTTCGGCGTCGACCGCGAGACCGCGCTGTCGCTCGCGGTGGTCAAGCGCGGCCGCGAGGTGCTGTTCGGCTGCCTCGCGCTCGGCTCGTGGCAGCTTGCCGAGCTGGTGCGCACGCGCCGCCGCCTGGGCGCGCCGCCGGCCGGGCCGCGCGCGACGGCGCCGGCGAATCGGGCGCCCGAAACCCGGACCGAAACCGAAACGACGCATTGAACAGCGGACGGCCCGCGCGGCCCGTCTCGCGCTTTTGGCGTCGCGCGGGTATCCTTGCCGCGTGTTTTCTCCACGCGCCATTCTTCCGATGATTTTCCGTTTCCGGCTGCTTTCCGTGACGATGCTGGCCGCCGCGCTGGCGCTGACCGGTTGCGACGACCAGGGCCATCTCGACGTGCAACGTATCAGGGATTTCTTCAACGCGATCAAGCCCGCGCCGCTGCTGCTGAAGGGGCTGAAGGTCGGCGAATCGACCGAGGCCGACGTGCGCGGCACGATGGGCAAGCCCGAGACCGAGCGCACGTTCACCGACGGCTCGAAGCGTCTCGAATATCCGCGCGGCCCGATGGGCAACCAGACCTGGTTCGTCGATCTCGATGCGAACGGGCGCTACACGGGCGCGACGCAGGTCCTGACCGCCGAGAATTTCGCGAAAGTGCGCCCGGGGATGGACGAGGACGAGGTGCGACGCCTGCTCGGCAAGCCGGGCGACATCGCGCAGTATCCGCTGAAGCCGGAGACGGTCTGGAGTTGGCGCTGGCTCGAGGACGGCGTCAACACCGACGCGTTCTTCAACGTCCATTTCGGCCCGGACGGGCTCGTCTACACGACTTCGCGCTCCGACATCCTGAAAGGGCGGTGACGCTCACGCGCGGCGCTTCTTCAGCCAGTCGCGCAGCGCGTCGTTCATGCGCGTCTGCCAGCCGGGGCCGTCGGCCCGAAACGCGGCGAGGATGTCCGCGTCGTAGCGAATACTGACCTGTTCCTTCGGGTGCTCGAGCTTCGGGCGCCCGAACTTCTTCGCGACGACCTCGACGAACGGCTCCATCGCGTCGATTTCTTCGTCGCTGAGTTCGTGGGCGTCCGGATCGGCAGCGATGCCGCGGGCGATCGCCGCTTCTTCCTCGGGCGTGTTGCGGATGAATTTAACGGCCTTCTTCATATCGAATCATCTCTCGGTTGTTGGCCTTTCGCAGGCTGACGACACGCAGCGTGCGGCCGCGCGGGACGACGATCGCCGTGTAGAGGCGCGGGCCGATCGGCACCAGACAGATCCAGCGCGCCTCGCCGTAGTCCCGGCGGGTATCCGGCCACGCGCGCACGGCTTCCCACTCGGCGAATTCCGCCATTCGCAGCGAGATGCCGTGTTTCAGCCGGTTCGACAGATCCTTGGCGTCGTCGAAAACGAACGGAATTTCGACTAATTGTGGATGCGAAAACATGAAGTGGCAAGCCATTTTTGTGGATGCGAAAAGTAGAGGCCGCCACGAGTGACATCGGATCGGCGCGCAGCGCGTCGCGGGCATGAGCAAGCGATTGTGTGGTGTACGTCCCGACCTGCCCATTCGGCCCGATGGCCAGTCCGGCGCTATATCGAAAAAGCGACCGGAAAATTGCAAAAAAACCGCTTCCCGGCATGTCATCCGACTGTCAGGGAGCGGTTTTTTTCCTTTTGAAACAGCGGCGTAGGTCGTGTGCAGAAATGGTGGGACGAATTGTTGCGACGCAGCAATCGCGCGCATGGTGATTTGAGGCAAATAATTTCGCTTGCGACTATCCGCGTCACTCCGGCGCGGGACAGGCATGCGCGTCGGCATTCATTCAACTCTGGAGACGCGCGTGTTCCTTTACGGCTTTGGTCCCGTCCTCTGGGCCGGCACCGTGCAGACCATCGAGCTGTCGGTGCTGTCGCTCGCCACCGCGGTGGCGCTGGGGCTGATCGGCGCGGTGGCGAAGCTGTCGCACAACCGGGTGCTGCGAGCGATCGCGACCGGTTATACGACGCTGATCCGCTCGGTGCCCGATCTTGTGCTGATGCTGCTGCTGTTCTACAGCATCCAGATCTGGCTGAACCAGTTCACCGACCTCGTCGGCTGGAACCAGATCGACATCGATCCGTTCGTGGCCGGCGTGCTGACGCTCGGCTTCATCTACGGCGCGTACTTCACCGAGACGTTTCGCGGCGCGTTCCTGTCGGTGCCGCGCGGCCAGCTCGAAGCCGGTGCGGCTTACGGGATGAGCGGCGCGCGCGTGTTCGCGCGGATCATGTTTCCGCAGATGATGCGCTTTGCGCTGCCGGGCATCGGCAACAACTGGCAGGTGCTCGTGAAGGCGACCGCGCTGGTGTCGATCATCGGTCTCGCGGACGTCGTGAAGGCCGCGCAGGACGCCGGCAAGAGCACGTTCAACATGTTCTTCTTCATCCTCGTCGCGGCGCTGATCTACCTTGCGATCACGACCGTTTCCAACCTCGTGCTGATCCAGCTCGAGAAGCGTTATTCCATGGGCGTGCGGCACGCAGAACTATGATCGAGATCCTCCAGGAATTCGGCAAGGCGTTCCTTTTCTGGGACGGCCAGCGCCTGTCCGGCCTCGCGGTCACGCTGTGGCTGCTCGTCGCATCGATTTCGCTCGGCTTCGTGTGCGCGGTGCCGCTCGCGGTCGCGCGCGTGTCGAGAAACAAGTGGGTGTCGACGCCCGTGCGGTTCTACACGTACGTGTTCCGCGGCACGCCGCTCTACGTGCAGTTGCTGCTGATGTACACGGGCATGTACAGCCTCGAGTTCGTGCGCTCGCACTCGCTGCTCGACGCGTTTTTCCGCAGCGGTTTCAACTGCGCGATCCTCGCGTTCGCGCTGAACACCTGCGCGTACACCACCGAGATCTTCGCCGGAGCGATCCGTGCGATTCCGCATGGAGAGGTCGAGGCGGCGCGCGCGTACGGGATGTCGCCGTTCACGATGTACCGCCGCGTGATCCTGCCGTCGGCGCTGCGCCGTGCGCTGCCGCTGTACAGCAACGAGGTGATCCTGATGCTGCACGCGACGACCGTCGCGTTCACGGCGACCGTGCCGGACATCCTGAAGGTCGCGCGCGACGCCAATTCCGCGACCTACATGGCGTTCCAGTCATTCGGGATCGCCGCGCTGATCTATCTTGCGGTATCGTTCGCACTCGTCGCGGCGTTTCGCCGCGCGGAGCGCCACTGGCTCGCGTATCTCGCGGCCGCCCGTCACTGAATTACTTCGAGGAGAGCCAGTTGGCCGAGATCACTCAAACGAGCGCGTCCGCTTCCGTCAAGCTTGCCGCGGTCGATATCCACAAGCGCTATGGCGACAACGAGGTGCTCAAGGGCGTGTCGCTGAACGCGAAGGCCGGCGACGTCATCAGCATCATCGGCGCGAGCGGGTCGGGCAAGAGCACGTTTCTGCGCTGCATCAATTTCCTCGAGCGGCCGAATGCGGGGCAGATCGTCGTCGACGGCGAGGCCGTGCGCACGAAGACCGACCGCGCCGGCGCGCTCGAAGTCGCCGATCACAAGCAGTTGCAGCGCATCCGCACGAAGCTTGCGATGGTGTTCCAGCACTTCAATCTGTGGGCGCACATGAACGTGCTCGAGAACGTGATGGAGGCGCCCGTGCACGTGCTCGGCATTTCGAAGAAGGAAGCCGAGGAGCGTGCGCGCGAGTATCTGGAGAAGGTCGGTTTGCCGCCGCGCGTCGAGAAGCAGTATCCGTCGCATTTGTCGGGCGGCCAGCAGCAGCGCGTGGCGATCGCGCGGGCGCTGGCGATGCATCCTGACGTGATGCTGTTCGACGAGCCGACTTCCGCGCTCGATCCGGAGCTGGTGGGTGAAGTGCTGAAGGTGATGCAGAAGCTGGCCGAGGAAGGCCGCACGATGATCGTCGTCACGCACGAGATGGGATTCGCGCGCAACGTGTCGAACCACGTGATGTTCCTGCATCAGGGGCGGACCGAGGAAGAGGGCGATCCGAAGGAGGTGCTGGTGCGTCCGCAGAGCGAGCGGCTCAAGCAGTTCCTGTCGGGCAGCCTCAAGTAACGCGACAGGGCGGGTTTCAACGTGGTACCGGTGTCTCGTCCCGCAGGCGCCACCCGCACGACGCAGGTGGCGATCGTTGCATTGCCGCCCGTGTCGATGTCGGGCGTGGGGCCGATCGTCGATGCGCTGAATCTCGCGAACGAGATCGACGGGCGGCTTTTGTACCGCTGGCAGGTGTGTTCGTGGGATGGGCGGCCGGTGCCGCTCGCGGGCGGCGCGCAGTGGCATGCCGATGCGGCGTTCAACGATGCGATCGCGTGCGACTGGCTGATCGTCGTGTCGGAGCGGTTTCAGCAGTTTGCCGATTATCGGTTGTTTCTCGCGAGTCTCGCGCGGGTCGGGCAGCGCACGCCCGTTGTGACCGGCATTCATCACGGCGTGTGGTGGCTGGCGATGGCGGGGCAGCTTTCCGGGTATCGCGTGAGCGTGAACTGGGAGACGTATCAGCAGTTCGCCGAGCAGTTCGAGCGGTCGATCGTCACGCAGCAGATCTTCGAGATCGATCGCGATCGGGCGACCTGTGCCGGTGGGCAGGCGACCGTCGATTTCATGCTGGCCATGATTGGCCGCGAACATGGGGCGGACCTCGCGGAGCGGATTGCCGATGCGCTTGGGGCCGGCACGCTGCGCAGCGGTGAGGAGCGGCAGCGGATTCCTTTTGTTACCGCGCCCGGTGAGCGACATCCTCGGTTGAATGATGCTTTGCTTTTGATGGAAGCCAATATCGAAGATCCGTTGACGACCGATGAGATCGCCGGGCTCGTCGGCGTTTCACGCCGGCAACTGGAGCGGCTCTTTCGGCAGTATCTCGGGGCGATGCCCTCGAAGTATTACCTCAATCTTCGGCTGCTCAAGGCTCGGACGCAGTTGCAGCGGACCAGCAAGTCGGTCGTTCAGGTTTCTCTCGCTTGTGGGTTCTCTTCTGCCGCGCACTTCTCTAATGCTTACCGCGAAAGGTTCGGAGTCACGCCTCGGGAAGATCGGCGAGCGTGGCTCGAGAAGCAGACTGGCGGCGGCAGTGAACCTCGTGGAGGGGCGCTCGTCGAGCGCGAGAAGGGGTGATGTTCGGGGTGGTGAGCGGTCGTGCGGTTTGCTCTCTCGTGAAGTACCTGTGATCGTGTCGGTCTATTAGCGTCGCCCCTGCGCGGGGCAGCGGTCACTTTTCTTTGTCTTGCCAAAGAAAAG